>NZ_JBDJAV010000021.1:0-163641 GCF_039649625.1 Plantactinospora sp. ZYX-F-223
GAACGCAAGTCCTCGACTGAGGGCCGCCCTCGGGGCAACTTGCCTAACCTACCCGCTCGGCCTCGCAGTGTCAAGCCCCAACTTCTGGCTTGGTTGCATCGCCCGAGGGTCCCCGTACTCACGCACACCAAGACTGGTGGTCGCTTCTGTCGGGGGAAGACCCGCAGACCGGCCGATGGCCGCTCGCGGCACATCTGCCCGGCTCCTGCCGGCCCCAAACACTTTACCCGGTCGGTCTCGCAATCTCAACCTGAATGTCATCTGGTCGAGCGCACCACCCGGCCCCTGTCCCCATCGGGCGGATGCCCTGCGGGAGATCAAGGTGCTCGCGGCCCGGCCTTCCGTCCGGGGCGCCGCGCGCAAAGAGAAAGTTACGCCGCTCGCCCGCTGGGCGCAAATCGACGTACTCCTCCCTCCCGTACCGCTGTGACCGGACCGTGCCGCAGTTGTCCGTGTCAGGCGCGGCCAGGCGTGCCAGAGTGGCAACCATGGCCGCGTTTGCGAGCTCCACACAGATCACCGTCGCGCAGGACAGCCTCACCGCGCTCCTGCTGCCGTTCTGGCAGCTCGTGATCGGTGGTCTCGTACTGGTGGCGGTGGTCGTCTCGGTGCACCGGCTGGCGCGCCGTGGCCGATCCAGAATGACCACCGGGCTGCTGGTGACGGCCTCCGCGATCATCGGCCTGGCCGTCGTCGGCATGCTGCTGCAGTGAAGCCGCCGCGCGGTTCGGGTTGAACAAGTTCAGTGACCGCACGGCGCCCGGCGCGCCGCCGTACGCCGGTCAGCCCCACGATCCTCGCGGTCGCGAGCCTCGGCGTGATGCGCGCGGTCAGAGGCGGCGGTTCGCCAGGCTGGGTAGCTCGGTGCGGATCTCGTGCAGCCGGTCGAGGTCGAGGTCGGTGACCACGATCCCGACCGTGTCGGGCGCCTGGCCGAGTACTGTCCCCCACGGATCGACCACCATGCTGCGACCGAAGCAGGTACGCCCCGGATCGTGGTCGCCGATCTGCCCGGCCGCCGCGACGTAGCACTGGTTCTCGATCGCCCGGGCACGCAGCAGTACCTCCCAGTGGTCCCGACCTGTGTGCAGCATGAAGGCGGCCGGCACCACCAGCAGTTGCGCTCCTCCGGCAACCGCCAGTTGCCGGTACAGCTCCGGGAAGCGCAGGTCGTAGCAGATCGACAGGCCGACGCGTACCCCGTCGACATCGACGGTGACCGGCTCGGAGCCGGCGGCGACGGTCTTGGATTCGAGGTAGGAGACCCGGCCGGGGATCTCCACGTCGTACAGGTGGATCTTGCGGTACGTCGCGGCGAGCGCACCGGAGCGGTCGAAGACCAGCGAGGTGTTGTAGGTGTGCTCCGGATCCGGACCCGTCTCGTGGAACGAGCCGGCGTGCAACCACATTCCGTGCTGCCGGGCCGCCTCGGCGAAGAATTCGGCGAACTCGCCGTCCACCGGTTCGGGAGCGGGCATTCCACGCGACGGGCCGAGGTAGTCGACGTACTCCGGAAGGATCGCCAAGTCCGCCCCGGCGGCCGCGGCCCGGCCGAGCAGCTCGCCGGCGGCGGTCAGGTTGGCCTTCCGGTCGTCGCGGGCGTTGAGCTGGCAGACGGCAACGCGCATGCGGAGAGCCTACGGGGGACCCTCCCCCGGTGACCAGGCTTACCCGGGTGGTCGGCGGACCGTCAGGCCGAGCGCTCCTCACGCTCGCGCCGGGCGCGGCGGCCGGTGAACTCGCGCGGCACGATCGTCGGGTTGACGTTCTCCAGCACGACACCCCGGGTGATCAGGACGCGGGCCGCGTTCGGGTTGCTGGGCACCTCGTACATCACGGAGAGCAGGACCTCTTCGAGGATGGCGCGCAGCCCCCGGGCACCGGTGCCACGGAGCATGGCCTGGTCGGCGATCGCCTCCAGCGCCGCCGGCTCGAACTCCAGCTCCACGCCGTCGAGCTCGAAGAGGCGTTGGTATTGCCGGACGAGCGCGTTGCGGGGCTCGGTGAGGATCCGGACCAGCGCCTCGCGGTTGAGGCTCCGGACATTGGTAATCACCGGAAGCCGGCCGATGAACTCGGGGATCAGGCCGAACTTGAGCATGTCCTCCGGCATGACCCGGCCGAAGATGTCGTCGGTCGAGCGCTCGGAGACCGACCGGAGATGGGCGCCGAAGCCGAGGCCGCCCTGGCCGGTGCGGGCCTCGATGATCTGGTCCAGGCCGGCGAAGGCGCCACCGCAGATGAACAGCACGTTGGTGGTGTCGATCTGGATGAACTCCTGGTGCGGGTGCTTCCGGCCGCCCTGCGGTGGCACGTTCGCCACCGTGCCTTCCAGGATCTTGAGCAGCGCCTGCTGCACGCCCTCGCCGGAGACGTCCCGGGTGATCGACGGGTTCTCCGACTTACGGGCGATCTTGTCGACCTCGTCGATGTAGATGATCCCGGTCTCGGCCCGCTTGATGTCGTAGTCGGCGGCCTGGATCAGCTTGAGCAGGATGTTCTCGACGTCCTCGCCGACGTAGCCCGCCTCGGTCAACGCGGTCGCGTCGGCGATGGCGAACGGCACGTTCAGCATCCGGGCGAGGGTCTGGGCCAGGTGTGTCTTGCCACACCCGGTCGGACCGATCAGCAGGATGTTGGACTTCGACAGCTCCACCCCGTCGGCGGAGCCGGGTCCGCCGGCGCCCTCCGCCTGGATCCGCTTGTAGTGGTTGTAGACCGCTACCGCGAGGGCCTTCTTGGCCTGGTCCTGACCCACGACGTACTGGTCGAGGAACTGGCAGATCTCCATCGGCTTGGGAAGCTCTTCCCACTTCACCTCGCCGGACTCGGCCAGCTCCTCCTCGATGATCTCGTTGCAGAGGTCTATGCACTCGTCACAGATGTAGACCCCAGGGCCTGCGATGAGCTTCTTGACCTGCTTCTGCGACTTGCCGCAGAAGGAGCACTTCAGTAGGTCGCCACCGTCACCGATCCGTGCCACCTACGTTCTCCCTGCGCTCATCGGCCAGCCTGTCTGAGCAGAGGCGCTGGCCTGCGGACGGTACGCCCCGTCGGTTGTGTTCGCCGGCCGGTCCGACCGGCCGTGGGCGGTGCAGAACCGACGTTACCCGCTGCACGGGGTTTCTCCGACCCCCAAAACGGGTGTGTCAGAGGCCGGCCACCGGGCAGCGGGTCGGCCGGCCTCTGACCCAGAATGATCAGCTCGAGGCGTTCGCCGCGAGCAGGCCCTTCTTTCGGCTGGTCAGGATGGTGTCGACCAGGCCGTATTCACGAGACTCCTCGGCAGTCATGAACTTGTCACGGTCGATATCACGACGGACTCGTTCAATCGGCTGGTTGGAGTGTCGGGAGAGCATCTCCTCGAGCTGGGTACGCATCCGGAGGATCTCCCGGGCCTGGATCTCGATGTCCGAGCCCTGCCCGTAGCCGCCCTCGGTGGCCGGCTGGTGGATGATGATCCGGGAGTTCGGCAGCGCCATGCGCTTCCCGGGCGTACCGGCGGCGAGCAGTACGGCCGCGGCGCTGGCCGCCTGCCCGAGGCAGACGGTCTGGATGTCCGGCCGGACGTACTGCATCGTGTCGTAGATCGCCGTCATGGCCGTGAACGAGCCACCGGGCGAGTTGATGTACATGATGATGTCGCGGTCCGGGTCGGTGCCCTCCAGCGTCAGCAGCTGGGCCATCACGTCGTTGGCCGACGCGTCGTCCACCTGGACGCCGAGGAAGATGATCCGGTCCTCGAAGAGCTTGTTGTAGGGGTTCGACTCCTTGACGCCGTACGAGGTGCGCTCGACGAAGGAGGGCAGGACGTACCGGTTGTGCACGGGCTGGAAGCCGCCACCGGCAAGCAGGGTCGGGTCAGTCATCTTTCCGCTCCTCAGCTCAGGGTCCCGGCGCCTTCCGGAACCTGTGCGGCTCCGGTGATCACCTTGTCGATGAAGCCGTAGTCCTTGGCCTCGGTGGCGGTGAACCAGCGGTCCCGGTCCGAGTCGGCCTCGATCTGGGCCTGCTCCTGGCCGGTGTGGAAGGCCACCCGCTCCTGGAACATCCGCTTGGTGTAGAGCATCTGCTCGGCCTGGATGGCGATGTCGGACGCCGTACCGCCCATGCCGCCGGACGGCTGGTGCATCATGATCCGCGCGTGCGGCAGGGCGTAGCGCTTACCCTTGGTGCCGGCGCAGAGCAGAAGCTGACCCATCGAGGCGGCCATGCCCATGGCGACCGTGGAGACGTCGTTGTCGATGAATTGCATGGTGTCGTAGATCGCCATGCCGGAGTAGACCGAGCCACCCGGCGAGTTGATCCACAGGTTGATGTCGCGGCTGGGGTCCTCCGCGGCAAGTAGCAGCAGCTGTGCGCAGATGCGGTTGGCGACCTGGTCGGTCACCTCGCTGCCAAGGAAGATGATCCGCTCCTTGAGCAGCCGGTTGTAGACCGAGTCGTCGAGGTTGCCACCAAGTGCGTCCGCACCGCGGGCTTCGGTCACCCGCAGGGGCATAGCTGAGAAGTCTGAACCAGTCATGGCAGCCCTTCGCTCTCCGTGCGTCTTACGCCCGACATTAACCGCTGACCGGGGTCGTAACGTCCCGGTCCGGGCACTGTTCGCTAACAGCGCAGTTGCCGACGGCGCGCTGACCGCCCGGGGCGTACCCGATGGGGTTCTGGCCGGTCGGGCCCGGAGCGTGGCGTCCGGGCCCGGCGGTCACGACCCCGCGCGGCTCAGTGCTCGTGGTCGTGGTCGTGCTGGTGGTCGTGCTCCTCGCCACTCGCGGCGCGCAGCTCTTCCATGCTGATCGGGTTGCCGGCCGAGTCGGTGATCTTGATCCGCTCCATCACCATGGCCAGGGCCTTGCCGCGCCGGACGTCGCCGTAGACCGCGCCGGCCGCGCCCGAGCGGACGAGCTGGTCGTAGTACTGCTGCGGGGCCATCCCGGCGCGCTGCGCCCGGTGCACAATCTCGTGCCCGAACTCGTCGTCGGAGACCTGCACCTGCTCGGCGTCGGCCAGGGTGTCCAGCAGAAGCTGGATCTTGACCCCCTCGGTGGCCGCGTCCTTCAGCTCGGCGTCGATCTGCTCCTCGGTCTTCTCCTCGGAGGTGAGATATTCCTCCAGGGAGGCGCCGATCCGCTCCAGCTGGTCGACCATGGCCTGCTTGCGGTGCTCGACCTCCTCGCGCACGACCCCCTCCGGGGCCGGTACGTCGGCGGCCGCCACCATCTGCTCCAGGGCGCGGTCCCGGGCAGCGTAGATCTGCTCGATCTTCTTCGACCGGCTGACCCGCTCGCGGATGTCGCCGCGCAGCTCGTCTAGGGTGTCAAACTCGCTGGCGAGCTGGGCAAAATCGTCGTCGAGCGGGGGGAGTTCCTTCTCCTTGACGGTGCGGACCGTCACGGAGACGTCGGCATCCCGGCCGGCGAAGTCGCCGCCGACGAGCTGGGTCTGGAAGGTGGCCGCGGCACCGGCCGAGAGGCCGACCAGCACCTCGTCCAGCCCCGGCAGGAGCTGCTTGCTGCCGACCTCGTGTGAGATGTTGGTGGCCGAGCCGCCCGGCACCTCCTCGCCGTCGACGGTCGCCGCCAGGTCGATCTGCACGTAGTCGCCCTCCTGGGCGACCCGCTCGACCGTCTTGAGCGTGGCGAACCGCTCCCGCAGGCTGGCGACCTGGGCGTCGATCTCGCTCTCGTCGATCTGGAGCTCGTCGACGGTCACCTCGACGGTGGCGAGGTCGGGCAGCGTGATCTCGGGGCGGACGTCGACCTCGGCGGTGAACTTCAGCGCGTCACCGTCGTTGAACTCGGTAATCTCGACCTCGGGCCGGCCCAGCGTCTTCACGTCGTGCTCGCGGACCGCAGCGAGAATGTTCTCCGGAATGGCGTCCTGGACGGCCTCGTTGAGCACCGTGCCGCGGCCGACCCGCTGGTCGATCACGGCCGCCGGCACCTTGCCGCGCCGGAAGCCCGGGACGTTGACCTGCGAGGCGATCTCCCGGTACGCCTTCTTGAGGCTCGGCTCGAGCTCGACGAACGGCACCTCGATGGCGAGCCGCACGCGCGTCGGGCTCAGAGTCTCGACGGTGCTCTTCACAGGCGTACTCCTTGACGGATCTCGATCTTTATTCTGGGCCGGTCTTCAGCCCATCGAGTGTAGGCGAGCCGGCGGAGGCGTCTGACGGCGCGGGGTGGCCAGGCTCACCCCGCAGCCGCGGGCGACAGTCGGGGTGGCGGGATTTGAACCCACGGCCCCTCGCTCCCAAAGCGAGTGCGCTACCAAGCTGCGCCACACCCCGTGGCGGTGAAGAGTGTATGCCGTCCGGTCAGGGCCGCGCCCGCCCGGTCTCCGCACCCGGGCGCCGTGTCGTCCCGAACCAGCTTGATCTTGGGTACGTGCGGGGCCGGTGCTTCCGGTTTTGCACCTGCTGGACTGGCGGATGGAGGGGTGGTGGGTCCATGGCTGGCGGCGCCCGACGGGATGCCGGTATCCAGCGGGCGGGGCGACCCGTTAGGCTATCCGTCGCGTCCTGAGACGATCGGGGCGAGCGCGGGCGTAGCTCAATGGCAGAGCTTCAGTCTTCCAAACTGACGGTGCGGGTTCGATTCCCGTCGCCCGCTCCAGCCCCTCCGGCCCAGGTCAGCGGCATGATCGCCTCGCCTGGGCCGTTTCGTTTCTAGCATTTGTCGATCTTGCGTGCCATTCGCGTGCCAGTAGCGTGGGGCGTGCCGTCCGGGGTGGCCGTTGGGGTCGTCTTCTTCGTTGCCTGCTTCTGGGTGGCCTTGGTGGGCTTGGCCGGCGGGGTCGGGTTGGTGGTCTTGGTCGACTTCTTGGGCTTGGGTTGCGCCTTGGCGATCCGGCGGTCCATGCCGGCGGCGATCTCCCGGTCACGTTCGCTGGTGGCGTGCTGGTAGATGAGCGCGGCCCGCATGCTGGCGTGGCCCATCCGGTGCATCAGCTCCCGGGTGCTGGCCCCGGTCGCCGCCGCCAGGTTGTTGCCGGTGTGCCGCAGGTCGTGGAAGTGGAACCGCTCTGGCATGCCAGCCGTGCGCAGCGCCGTTGCCCAGTCGACCGCCCGCCGCCAGTTGCCGGAACGCAGCACCGCGCCCTTATCCCCGGTGAACACCAGCGCGTCCGGCCTCTCCCCCACGTAGTCGCGCAGGTGAGCGGCGAGCGCGGATCGGGCCGCCGCTGGGAGCGACACGGTCCGGTTGCTGGCTCCAGACTTGGGTGCGCCGAACTCCATCCGGTTGCGCAGCGCGGCGAGCTTGCGCGGCACCCGGACCGTCCCGGTTGTCTCGTCGACATCGGAGCGGCGCAGCGCCGCCAGTTCGCCCCAGCGGAGGCCGGAGAACGCGGCGACGATCACCAGCGCGGAGAACCGGGCGGGCATCGCGTCGGCGAGCGCGAAGACCTGGGCGACGGTTGCCACCGGCCGCTCCGGCGTGTGATAGCGGTCATAGCCGGGGATGCGGCACGGGTTCTGCCGAATGATCTCGTCTTCCTTGACGGCAGTGTTGAGGATCGCTCGCAGCAGGGCGTATGCCTTCACCGCTTGTGGCTCGGAGGTGCCGCCGTCGAGGAGCTTGCTGCGCCAGCTCCGGATCGTCGCGGGCTTGACGGCGCCCAGGGCGAGGCCGCCGAGGTGCGGCCGGATGTGCAGCCGGAACAGGTCTTCGTAGTTCTCCCGGGTACGCGGCTGGAGCTTGCGCTCGGCGATCCACCGCTGTCCGTACGGGCCGAGTTCGACCTCACCGGCCTCCGGTGCGACCCAGTCGCCCTTGATGATCTCCGACTCGACGACGGTCAACCACTTGGTCGCCAGCCGTTCCGTCTCGAAGGTGTGCGGGCCTTCCGCTCCAGACCGTCCGGCCCGATGTACCGAGCCTGGTACCGGCCCGACGGAAGCCGGCGCACGTTGCCGAAACGGCGCCGGCCGCTCTTACCGTTCTTGCCTGCCATCAGGCGACCTCCCCCAGGTAGCGACGCAGTTCCGCCCGGGTCATCGGGACGACCCGGTTGCTCTCGATGTACGCAGTGACGGCCGACGCCTCGAAGCGGACCAGGCGGCCGACCTTGACGAACGCGATCCGTCGCTCGGCGACCAGCCGGCGTACGAAGCGCGGTGTTGCTCGGAGGCGAGCGGCGACCTCATCGGCGGTCAACAGCTCGTCATCCATCCGGTTCCTCCCTCTTCAGTCAGGCAGCAGGGGTGAGCGTCTGTGGGGTTGCCGAAAGACCGTGGGCCGCGCGTTGACGGGCCGCGTCGAGATCTGTTCGCCAACGGATCCGGGCGGACACGGCGCGCAGGATTCGGTGTTCGAGCGGCAGCACGTCGGGGTCTTCGGGTCGGGCCAGCTCGAACCGGTACCGCTGCGGGTTGTCGCCGGCCGCCTGGTCCTGGCCGTGCTCGTCGTCGCCCTGGCCTTGGTCGGCAGGATCGGTGTCGGCCATCCCGCCAGCGAGGATCGCGCGGATCCAGGCCCGGTTGTCCGCCCGGTGGTCGGCCAGGGTCTTGCCGGACCATTGTCGGGAGACGAGGACGCGACGGCCGGTGAAGCCGAGCGTGGAGCGCTGGTGAACCTTGCCGGTGCAGCGGCCGGGGGTCAAGCCTGCCTTGACCCCGTCGGGTTGGACGCCGTAGAGGAGCCAGTTGGCGCAGGTGGGTGAGCAGGGCAGGACGGAGAGTTCGGCGTGGAGTCGGTCGAAGTGCGCCTTCTGCGCGTCCGACCGTGGTCGGGCCTGGTCGGTCAGGTCCTTGGTGACGTACTTCGTCACGTACCGGATCGACCGTTCCGCGTCGCGGGTGCCCTGCTCGATGCCGCGTGCGTCGATGCGGCCGAGCCGGGCCACGTATGCCGGTCGGGAGTCGGGTTCCTCCAGCTCGTCCAGGGCGTGTGACCACGGGGTCAGCGGTTCGCGGTTTTTGGGGTCGACGTACGCCTGTTGCTCGACATCCCACACGGGCGGCTTGTCGACCGTGTAGCGCGGCTCGTCGAAGGCCGGCCACCACACCTGGTGGTAGGTCGCGGCGGCGATCTGCTTCAACAGGCGCCGGGGCAGAGTGCCCCGGATCGCGAAGTGCGCGTGTGGCGCCAACCGGCGCTGTAACTCGACGGCTCCGGCGTACTGGACGTTCCAGCCGGCCGCCCGGCGGACGTTCTGCCACCACCGGTCCAGGACCCGCGCAAAGTGAATCGAGTCCAGCGCCGCCCGCCGGTAGTCGTAGCCGGCCGGATCAACCGGGGTACCGAGTACGTCATCGTGCGGCCCGTGTCGCTGGCCGCACTCACAGGGTGCGACGTAGGCACCCCGCCGTAAGTGGGAGTGGACCGCGCCATGTGAGCCGAGGGTGAGCGTGACGAGCATCGACGGTCGGTAGGTCTTGCCGTCCCGTGCGGCGTAGGCGCGGCCGACGGTGCGCGGGTCGACGGGCAGCCGGGGCAGGTCGGGCGAGTCCTGCCGCCGTTTCGTGGACCGCTTCCGGCGGGGCCGGTCGGTCCGCTCCCGGGGTGTGAGGTGCCCGCGTAGGTCCGTCTGTCCAAGCGCCTCATCCAGCTCGGCGATACCTGCGTCCAGGTCGGCCAGTTGCGCGGCCCGTTCGTCGGGGTGCATCGGCTGGTACTGGAGCGCTTCCCGCTCGAACTCCATGTGTGCCCGCACCCGGATCAGGGCGAGAACGTCCTCGCTCGGGTGTTCGGGCCGGATGGCGGGTTCGTCGGCGAGGTGCCAGCCCTCCCGGATCTGCTGGATCCGCAACCGCCGCCCGCGTTCGGCGCAGGGCTTGCACTTGGCCGCCAGGGTGGCGCCGCACGGGACTTCTACGACCTCGGTCACGCCCGTCTCGGTGTCGGTGCGCCGCAACGCGAGGGGGCGGACGCAGACGCCGTGTTGCTCGGCGAGCTGCCGCAGCGCGTCCTTGGCCAGAGGCTTGCGCATCCGATCGGCCCGCGACCCCGGCCGCGGCTTCTCTGGAGCGGCCGGGCCGGCGGCGGGTTGCAGTGGTACGAGAGTCAACGAGTCACCTCGGCGGGGATCTGGGGTGGGGTGCCGTTGCGGGTGGGGAAGGCCGTCGCGGGGACGGGAACCAGCGCGGGCCGATGCTCGGCGGGGTGGCGCCGAGCGAGCGGGATGAGGTCGCCAGTCGGCGCCTGGTCGTCGCCCTGCTGCTCCTCGACGCTGGCGTCCGGGCCGCCCTCGGTCTCGTCCTGGTCGGGCCGGTGGTCCTGCTCGGTCGTCTCGCTGGCCGAGCCGGCCGGGGACGCTGGTTTGGTGGAGAGAACGAGCTTCGACAGGCCGAGGAAGGCCAGAGCAGGCACGGCGGACAACAGCCACCCTGACGGGCCCGGCTTGGCCACCGCGAGCTGCGCCGACAGTGAGAGCGCCACGGCGGCGACGAGTAGGAACATCGGATAGCCGATCGGCCCGCCCGTGCGCCGCCGACGCCGGATGGTCAGCAGCGCGGCGAGCGGGATGAGTTCGGAGATCGCGGCGTTCGCCCAGCCGAACCAGTCCCCCGTGCCGGCAGGTGAGTTGGCCATGGTCCAGTCGTGGACGTGGGTAAACGACGCCGCCCCAGCCAGCCCGCCAACCGTGAGCAGGATGAGGACCAGGACCGCGCCCTCGACCCGCTCAACCCAAGTCTTGCCCGTCATCGAGTCACCTCCCCGCGCTCCTGGTCCTCGCAAAGGCGGCGGTAGGTCCGGCCCAGGTCGCGTATGTCGGTGTCGGTGAGATACGAGAAGCGGACCCGCACCGGCTCCCGCACGCCGTCCAGAGCCACGTAGCCCACCCCGGCCGCCGACTCCGGGATCTGGTCACACAGCGCGCCCCGGTCGCGGGCGCCGTCGCCGAGAACGAGGTCGCATTGCTCCGGTTCGGTCAGCCGCAGCCCGATCCGGGTCGGGAACAGGTCCCGGAACGGCAGCACCTCCTTACGCGGGTCCTGCAACGCGGCCACGACGTGCACCCCGACGGCCCGCCCCTGCGACAGCAGGAGGGACAGCGCGTCCTTGATCCGTTCCTTGACCTTGCGGTCCGAGATGTACGCGGTCAGCGACGCCAGCTCGTCGACCACCAGCACGATCAGCGGGTCATCCGGCGTCGGAGTGTGCTGCCGAGCCACGCCACGCAACCGGGCCGCGCGCTGGCGCATGCGCTTCACGGCCTCTTCCAGGACGCCGGCCATGCCGTCCGGATCGTCGTAGGCGAACCGGGCGAACAACGGCAGCCCCGCCGCCAACTCCATGCCGCCCTTCGGGTCGAACACCCACAGCTCCACCAACCCCGATCGCACACCGCCAGCAAGGGCGGAGATCAGCGACCAGAGCACCGAGCCCTTACCGGAGTTCGTCGCTCCCGCCACCAGGACGTGCGTGCCGGCCAGCCGAAGCCGGTACGTCTGCCCGTCCTCGCGGACGCCGAGGGGCAGGGCTGTCAGGTCCGGGACCTCCGGCACTGGCAGGGGCGCCACCGTCGCGGCAAGGGGATCGCGCCGCAGAAACCGCAGCACGACGCGATCCGGCCGAGCGGTGGTGCGCGCCTGGCCGTCGCGCAGCCGGAACGCGTAGGCGAGACGCTGCGCCGCCTGTGCCCATTCGTCGGGGAGCTGGCCGGGCAGCATCCGCACCGTCACCTCATCGACGTGACGGTCGCAGCGCACCCGCAGCAGTTGCGGCACGTACCGGTCACCGGCGAAGGCCGTCGCCAGGCCGCAGGTGGCCATGGTCGACGCCCAGCCCCGCCGGTACACCCACAACCGCCGCCACCGCGCCACCGCCGGGTACCAGCCGAACCGGAACCACGACGCCGGATGCCACCGCCACCAGCCCACACAGCAACCGGCCACGGCAGCGACGACGCCGGCCAGGACCAGGCCGCCATGCCGGACGTACACGTACGACACGGCGGCGGCCGGGCCGGTCAGCCACCAGTACCGCACCGCAAGGACGGTCAGGCGGACCAGGCCGCGCGCCAGCCACCAGAACACCAGCAGCCAGCCCGGGACCCGCCACGCCGGCAGCCGCACGTTCATCGGCGCAACCGGCACCTTCTCACCGGGAATGACGTTGATCAGCGGCATCAGCGGTCACCGCCCGTGGAAGCCGCAGGGACCACAGAACGGGGAGTCACCACAGCAGCCCCCGGTCGCGTGACGGCCGGGCGAGCGTGGCCAGGCAGGTCCGGCATGCCATACGGCTGAGATCGAACCGACGCGGCTTCACCCACCGGCGGCAGTGCGGGCAGCGGATTTCTGACACCAGCGCGGGCGCGGACGGCAGACCGAGCGCGCGGCGTAGTGCCGTTTCTAGAGCAAGGGCGGCGTGCCGCCACCAGGCGAGGCGGGTCCGGCTCATCACGACCACCGCCCGGTGTCGGGACGAGTGGCGGGGGCGGGTGTGCGGGCAGCAGGAATTACGGTGGGCACAAGGCCCTCCTTCACGCGTGAGGGGTGGGTTGGGGCGCGGGGCGGGCCGGGAATCTTGGCGGACGAACAGCCCGCCCCGCGTGCGGTGCGACGTGCAGGTCAGGCGGCGGCCGGGGTCAGGTCGGCAGCCGGGACCATGGCGGTAGCGCGCAGCGAGTACGCCATCCGGGCCTTGCACTGCCCGGACGCCTTGCACCGCTGCGAATCCACGTACGGCGTCAGGGTTAGGCCCTCGAACTGGATCGCCGGCGGATAACCGGGCACCCGCGACACCGGCGGAACCGGCTGCTGAGCGGCGACCACCTTCACCTTGACCTCAGTGGACCGACCGAACTTCCCCGCCTCCGGATCCAGGTCCAGCACCCGCACCAGCCAGACCCGCTCCCCGGTTTCCTTGTCCCGCGCCTGGTCGTCACCCTGCCCACGCCGGTCGAAGTCGACCTGCGGCGCGACGCCCAGGCAGAGCGCCCCGGACGGGAAGACGTACTCGAACGGCACCGGCACCTTCAACGTCAGCGGAACCACGACGTAGCCTCCTCGCTTCACCAGATGACGCCATGACATCCGGTTGAGCTTCCAAGTTACGTCAGCCTGTAAATACAAGCAAGAGATTGACGGTAGGAAGATCCGCGAAGGTGGGCGGGCTGATCAGGACAGCGGGTAGGTGTCCTCGATCTCGTGCCGGCTACCCGGCATAACCAGCACGGAGGTCAGGATTGGATCTCCCGACGCCTGGTGGACGGTCAGCACGACACTGAGAACCGGCTCGTCCGCCGGTACGTCCAGGGCCTTCGCTTCGTCGGCGCTAACCCGGCGGGCGGTCATCCGCTCGGTGGCATAGTCCGCCCGCAGGCCCTTGACCCGGGTGATGTGCTCCAACAGTCCACCCGGGATCGGGTCGGCCTTGATGACTCCGGTGCCGACGGCGATGTCAACGGGCACGAACGTCGCCACCAGATCCACCGGCCCCGACGGCGACAGGGTGCGGCGACGCCGCTCGTAGACCGGCGTCCCCTCCGGGATGTTCAGCTCGGCAGCGATGCGGGCCGAGGCGAGGACCGGACCGACGTGCAGGATCTCCACCTCGCCGGTCTCGTCCAGCTCCACCGCGTCCCGGGCGTACTCCGGCGACGTGCGACCCGACGGCGGGCGGCCCCGCACGAAGCTGCCCTTGCCCTGCTGGGACTCGATCCACCCGTCCTGCTTCAGGATCCCGAGCGCCTTGAGCACGGTCGGGCGGGACACTCCGAACTCGCTACAGAGCTGGCTCTCCGACGGCAGCGCCGCACCCGGCGCGTACGTGTCGTTCTCGATGCGCTCCCGCAGCGTGTTCAACACGCGCAGGTACTTCGGCGTCGGAATCTCGTACGCCATCGCGGGCCACCCCACCGTCAAAGATCACAGCATGTCAAGACAGGAGCGTAAAGCCTGCCAGCATGACGACACAAGCCAGGGTCAAACGCCCGACACACCATCACGGCCGGACGACAACCAGCCCGACCACGACGACGCATCATTGATCAGCTCCGGGCGGGACGCACCGGGCCACCGCCGAGGCAGACAGCCGTACCGGCCAAAGACACGCAGCGCCGCCCGGCGCAACGCGCACGGCCCCGGCTCGCCGCAGGCCGGACAGATGCCCTCGGCGCTCGACGGGGTGTGCTGGTCAAGCTGCATCTGCGCGGCCCGCAGCTCCTTCCGGGCACCGGCCGACAGGTAGAGGCTCACTGCGTGGACCGGTCGGTGGCCAGCCGGGAGGCACGGACGAGAATCTGCGCCTGGTCGGCGGAACGGCCGTCATAGCCGATCTTCACGCCCTCCAGCCACACCCACTCGTCCTGCTCCGGTCGATTTGCCACCAGCCGTACGCCGGTCACCCACAACACCACCGGACCCTCCGTCGGACGGAGCCGGTCAGCGGCGGACAGCCGGATCACCTCACCTAGCCGCACCCGTAGGTCAAACACGACGCCCCCTCGCTACCGGCGAGCGTCGCGGCGGAACCGGGCGCCGAGCCGGAGCGGCCAGACACAGGCCGGCGAGGCGGACGAAGACATCGCGCCGGTCGAGCGCCTGCCCGTGCTGGTCGAGGACGTAGCCGGTCAGCCAACACCAGCCGTGGTATGTCGGACGGCCACAGACCACGGTCACCCGCAGCAGGATCGAACGGCCCCCGGCGAACTGCACCGACGCTCGACCATCCACCAACAACACGTCACCCGGCTTTGGAACCACCCGCCACCCCTCCCACGCGTTGGACAGGCGTCGAGGCGGGCGGGCATTCAGACGGCCGTACGTCGACCGTGCGGCCTGGCGCCGGCACCCACCCCGACGCCCAGCTCACGAAACAGCCACCCGACCCGAGCCCGCACAGTCCAGACACGACCGCCGCGCCAACGACCGAGACGGTCCACACGTCACCGCCGCCGAGCGCAGTCCGGTACGACGAGTCACGTACTTCCAGCCAGCGCCGGCACAGTAGGAGCAGGTCGAGGCGACGGTGACGGCCAGCTCTTGCGTACTCGCCAGACCACCAGTAGCGCCCTGCCGACCGCTGATGGCTCCTGCGCCTTGTGACATCGACTCTCTCCCAGGTGACAACCGCTCGAAGGTCGGAAGACCGATACCAACAGGGTTGATCAGAAACGGAGACGGTCCGACCCCACGGCTGGACAACTTGGGACGTCTTAACTAACTTGAAGTCGTCCCCACTTGTCCAACGGGAGGCTCAGGGCATGCCGAACGACCGGCTACGTGACGCACTTCTGCGCAACGGGCTGACCCCCGCCGCCGTCGCCGAGAAGCTGGGCGTTGACCCGAAGAGCGTCGAACGGTGGATGACGCAGGACCGTACGCCGTATCCCCGTCACCGGCATGCGATCGCGGCCCTGGCCCGCGAGAGTGAGTCGTACCTGTGGCCGAACGCGGTTTCGTCGGAGAAGGCGACCCGGATAGCTCAGTCGGAGGTTGTGCAGGTCTACCCCCGGCGTGCCGCAGTACCGTCCGACCTGTGGGGCAGGCTCCTCCGCAACGCCGGCAGCCAGATCGGCATCCTGGTCTACGCCGGCCTGTTCCTCGTGGAGCAAGAGCCCAGGCTGATTCCGCTCCTGAAAGCCAAGGCGGCCGAGGGAGTGAAGGTCCGTGTCCTGCTCGGCGATCCTGACGCGGAGGCGATCGCGTTGAAGAGCGTCGAGGAGGGCACTGCCGGAGTTATGAAAGCGAAGATCGAGCAGGTCATGCAGTACTACCGACACCTACGAGACGTCGACAACGCGCAGGTACACCTGCACCACACCACGCTCTACAACTCGATCTACCGTTTCGATGACGAGATGCTGGTCAACACCCACGTCTACGGCTTCCCCGCTCCGCACGCCCCGGTCATGCACATCCGCAAGCTCTCCGGTGGTGACCTCTTCGACACGTACGCTGACAGCTTCGACCGGGTCGTGGCCGCAGCACGCCCCGCCTGGCCCGCAGAGGTGGCAGCCTAGTCATGGCCAGGATCGACCACTACCACGAGCCAGACGCGCCGAAGGCCAACAGCATCGTTGTCGCTGTCACCGTGTTCATCCAGGATCACCAGGACCGCGTGCTGCTCATCCAGCGGACCGACAACGGACGGTGGTCCATCCCAGGCGGCGGCCAGGAGATCGGCGAGTACATCGCCGACACGGCGGTCCGGGAGACGCGCGAGGAGACCGGCATCGACGTCGAGGTGACCGGGATCGTCGGCGTCTACTCCGACCCCAACCATGTCGTCGAGTACTCCGACGGCGAGGTACGCCAGCAGTTCTCCATCTGTTTCCGTGCCGAATACAGAGGCGGCAGCCCGACAACCAGCGACGAGTCAACCTCCGTTTGCTGGGTGGCACGCGACGAGCTGGACGATCTGGACATCCACCCATCGATTCGGCTACGGATCGCGCACGGCTACGACCGCCGCGACCCTTACATCGGTTGAGCTACCGACCTCGTAGCCAACCGCTGCTCCGTACGCCGCACCGCGGCTACGATCTCAGGCTCGGCACGCCGAATGAACCGGGTCACCAGGTGATCAGGCCCGTACCGAGACCGGATCTCCGCCAGCCGCTCCAGAACCTCGAAGCTCTGCCCGTCCGGCCCGGTCGTCATGTCGGCGTAGCAGAGAGCATCGGTCACCGGGCCTTCTTCTCGGTCAAACTCCTCGCGCAACGCCTGGCCGAGCCCGCGCTCCTCTGCCTCCAGCCAGGCACAGGAGTGATGGGCGACCAGTGCGGTGACGCGCTCGTCAACCTGTTGCCGCCGGAGCCACCGAGCACCGTCCAGCGAGTGGAAGCCGGTATCCACCAGTCCCGGGCTGTAGCCCACGTCGTGAAGCCACGCGGCAGCGATCAAGGTTTCCCGATCCGAGGGCGGTACCGCACCAGCAGCTTCCTCTGCTTTGGCTGCGACGGCTTGGACGTGTTGCCACCGGCGAGGCAGCGTCTCCTCTAGCCGCTGCCGGGCGAGGGAGCGAGCGGCATCGACAGCGGCGGTCATGTGAAGGAGCCTACGGAGCCGCTCCATGCCTCGCTACCCGCGCGGCGCGCGCTCGCAGCGGGAAGCACATCTACGCTGCCGGGAGTGACCGCCTCCCAGCAGCCACCCATGGCGACGCCACGCGTTGCCGCAGGCGCCCTCTTCTTCGACGCCGCAGGCCGCGTGCTCCTCGTGCGCCCCAGCTACAAGCAGGGCTGGGAGATCCCTGGTGGCTACGTCCAGCTCGGCGAGTCACCCCGCGCCGCTTGCATGCGGGAGGTTCAGGAGGAGCTTGGTCTCACAGTTGACGTGGGCGCTCTCCTCGTCATCGACTGGGCGCCCGCTGCCAATGAGGGTGACAAGCTCCTTTTCGTCTTCGACGCGGGCCCTCTCGATGGTGACCGCCAACGCCGCATCGCCTTCACCGATGGCGAAATCACCGAGTGGCGGTTTGTCGCCGTCGAGGACTTGGGCGACTACGGGCCAGACCGCCTGATCCGTCGCATCCGTACGGCGATCGCAGCCAGGACCCGAGGGCGCACGATCTATGCCGAACACGGAATGATGGCGGGTCCGTAGCCTGCGACCCTGCCCTGCCGGCTGCCGGCAAAGGTGGTTCAAACCTTCTGTACGTCTTCAAGGCGGCCCGCAACGGGCCGCACGCGCCGCCGCCTGGGCGCGCGTCCGTCGCTCCGCTGACGCTCCGACTCCGGCCACGCAACACGCCCGGCGGCTGGCGCGAAAGCGAGAAGCCCAAGGGGCCGCCGCGATCGACAGGCCATTGACGGGGTGGGAGGTGGCCGGCAGCCGGCCGAGTCGCGCGGCCCGAGCCCGCGCGGCGTAGGTAAGCGCATGCCGGCCACGTCGGCGAGCTGACGGTGGTCGCGGGTTGCGGTTACTGAGCCTCCGGCGGGGGCGCTCCGGCTCCAGGATGGCCGGGGCTCCGTCGGCGGGTCACGGTCCGTGGGTGGTTGCGGTAGGCGGTCCCGTCTGCCATCGACCCGGGCAAGTCGAGCAGACCAGCGCCCGACCCGCCAGCGTCCGAACGTGCGTCAAGGCGGTCTTGACGTGGCGGGCCGGGCGCTGGCCCGCTCCCCAGGCGGCGGGTCGACGGCAGACGGGATGGCGATAGTTACTTAGTGGCCTCCGCCTTAACTCTTCTCCGTCTTCTTGCTTGGACTGAATGTTGCGCCTATTGTGCCGATTATAATCAAAAGGACAACCAGGCCCGTTACGATTCCCGCGATTTTGAGTCCGATATTATCTTGAGACCATAACCACCAAGCAAGAATGCCAAGTGGTATAGAGAAAAAGACCCCAACAATTAGGGTCGACCAGTCGTATTTGCGCTCCACCTTCTTGCTCTGCATTTCGCCGAGTTTCAATAGCTGTCGGCTCGCTAGCGACTCTAGTGCAAGCGCTTCGTCTTTCATATGTGGAAAGTCGGATTCAAGTTGCTTTGCAAGCTCGATATTCTCCTTGATGTCGGCGCGGAGCCTTGATGCCCCTGATGCCCGAACCGCGAGGGTTGTTACGCCGCCGATGGCGGTCAGGCCTGCGGTGATGACTGCTCCCCAATCCACGTCGAACATTATGGGTGGTGAGGTCAAGGGTCAGTTTCTCGACCTGAGGTTGTCTGCGTTCATAGAGCGTGTGAGAAGGCGGGCAAGTGCGGCAACCGGGCGCGCACCGTACCGGGCCGGCGTGGTTGCGTGGCTGCCTGACATCGCGTCGAACCCGCAGTCGATCACTCTGCCGAATCTGGAGGCCAAGGAGCTGACCAGTTGCCGGGTGACGAACTGGGTGACGATGGGAGTGTGCGCCGACGGACGACTGTGGACGCCGGTGGACCCTTCTGGCAGCTCAGATGCCACTATCAAGCGCTGGGTCACCTCCGATCCTTCCTTCACACCGAAGCGGTCGCGTGCCCGTTCGGTCGGTCAGCACGGGTCAACAGCGGAGCGTCGACCGGACGGCCCGATACAGAGAGCTACGGCTCCCCCTGGTCAACCGCCGCAGGCGGGCCCCAAGGTGCGGATCAAGGCACCTTCTAAGCAGCTTGTCCACCGGATTAGCCGGTAGAACGGTGCCGCCTGCACTGCCGAGACGCTCTCTTTAGGATCAAGGGCGCCGCGCGAGCGCGGCGCCTGCCCGCCCGCGCTCGGCCTGCTGGCGGCCTCCGGCCGGCATCGGCCGGCTCGGGCGGGCCAAACCGGAGGTCGGCCTATCGTGCTTGCGTGACCGACTCCGCAAGTCCCGCCATCATCGTGCGGGAGCTGCTCCAGCGCATCAGACGCACGCCTGACTGTGTGGTCATGTCTTCGACCGGCAGCGCCAAGGTCGATCCCGGCCACCACATCCCGGCCGACCTCCGGGTGCTCTACCAGCAATGCGGTGGAGCCCATCTGTTTCGTGACGCCCCGTTCCCCTGGCGCCTCTGCGGACCGGCGGACTTGGTGCCAGCGAGCCCGCGACTGCTGACCGAAGACATCGCACGCGAGGTCTGCATGGAGATGCCGGACGACCTGACAAACTCTTGTTACGTCATCGCCGATGGCGGCGGCGCCTCCACCGACCCCCACGTCGTGATCGACCTCCACCCGGCCCGAAAAGGACGCTGCTACCTGGTCAGCTGGGAGACCTACGGTGTCATTGGGGAAATGCCAGTGGTCGCCACATCGGTTCCGGAGCTGCTCCGCTGGCTGCTTGACACTGGCGGCGAGGATCTCACATCCGCACCTTGGAAGGGCGACGCGTACGGCTGACGGTCAGCGGCGCTGAACCTCACCAGGTAGCGACCCGACCAAGACGGTCCGATCGCCATCGGGGTCGGCCACCGTCGAGGGTGGGGCGATCGCTGCCGCGCCGCTTCGCGGCTTGCCACCGCAGTACGTGGTCCAGGCGCGGTGACCCGGCGCCACGGCAAGCCGCCCCGGCCTTCGGGCCGGGGCGGGAAGCCGTACGACGCCGACCGGCCGCGCCCGAGGTCCGAGCGCGTGCCAGCCACGTGCCAGAAGCCCATGCCGTAGACGGTCACCAGCGGGCAAGATCGGACGCCACGACGCCGCCGCTGACCAGGCACTCCGGACAGAACCGGGCAGCCGGAAACGATCTTCCAAACTGACGGTGCGGGTTCGATTCCCGTCGCCCGCTCCACATGTTCCGGCCCAGGTCAACGGCATGATCGCCGAGCCTGGGCCGTTCTGTTTCCCGCTCCTTACGATCTTGCGGTGCCTCCGAGGGGCGCTGGTCGCGGAATAGACCGGCGCGAGCAAGGTCAGTCGTTCGGTCGAGCGTTCCGCGCGGGCGTGAACCAGCCCGACCACGAGGACGGGACGCTGATCAGATCCGGCTCGACGTTTAGGCAGTCGGTGGTACCGGCCGAAGAGCCACAGGGCCGCCCGCCGCCGAGCGCATGGGCCTGGCTCGTGGTAGCCGGTGCAGCGGCCGTCTCCACTCAGCAGGGGTGTGCTGGTCAAACTGCTTCTGCGCCGCCCACAGGTCCGCCTGCTCGGCAGGGGTCGGGTAGTCGGTCACGGCGTAGCCCGAGGCGGAGCAGGCGGGACGGCCGACAGTAGGGAGGCGCGGACGAGGATCTGCGCCCGGTCGCCGGACCGGCCGTCCTGACAGATCTTCACGCCCTGCCGCCACACCCACTCGTGCTGCTCGGGCCGGTTCGTCACCAGGCGTACACCGGTCACCGACAAGGCAACGGACCATCGGTTGGACGGAACCGATCCGGGTTCGGCTGGTGAGGCACTCCACCTTGTCCCCGTCCGGGAGGGGGTGGACGGTCTGGCGACTGCCCGACGAGGAGATCCTCCCAGCACCCGCTACAGCTCTCCCGCTGCGGCTACCAGAACCACCGGGCCATGGGTGTCCCACACACCGGCGCCGACACAGATGCTCCGATCTGCAAAGCGCCACACAGACACCTCCGACAGGATGCCAATAAGGAATCCGGGAAGTTCCGGAACCGTCTCGCCCCGCACCATGCGATCCATATACGGCCCTAGGTCAACGCTCTCGGCTGGTCCCCACAGCCGACTCAACGCCTCCTCGAGACCAGCGCAGTCCTGCTCGAAGCGCTCCAGGACCTCAAAGGCCCGCGCGTTGTCGTCGAACTCTTCGGTGGCACTCAAGTACAGGGCTAGGAAGTTGTATCCCACCACGCGTGAAGTAGCGGCGTCAGGACTGGGCAGAGGTTGCGCTGCAAGATCGAGCATTCGAAGTTCGAGCACACGCTCTAAGCAGTCAGCGAGATCCACAGCTCGGTACTGTAGGCGAGAAACCCCAGGGGCGGTTTCGTGCCATCCACGTGCCAGTAGCCGGTACCCCAGGCGGTCGCCAGAGGGCACGAGCGGTCACGCACTCGCTCCCTTGTCCTGGCCCGCCAGGGCCTTGTCGGTGATGATCTCCGTCCTTCCAAACTGACGGTGCGGGTTCGATTCCCGTCGCCCGCTCCACACCTTCCGGCCCAGGTCAGCGGCATGATCGCCGAGCCTGGGTCGTTCTGGTTCCGGCTCAAATTGATCTTGCGGCCATTCGCGGGGCATTGGCCGACGCGAGCCGGTACGCCGGTCGGCCCGTCGTCCGGGTCGGTGCCCTTCCGGCGCTTGCGAGTCGTCTTCTTCGGCTTCGGTTGCACCTTGGCGATCCGGCGGTCCACGCCGGCCCCAATCGGGATGCAGCACGAGGCCACGGACGTCGCCAGGGTTGGTCAGATCACATCCACTGCTCTCCATACAGCGGCGGGCGCACGGATCTGCCGCCGCCCGGGTGCGCTGCCCCGGCCGGAGCCACCACGCTCCGTCGCCGGTCTCGGTGTCAGGCGGCTTCCGGACCTGCCGATAGCGGAAACTCGATCCAGAGGGTCGTGATGCCGATGACCGCCGAGGGCATGCCAGGAACGAAGCGCTTGACCCTCACGTGGCGTCATGCCGCATTGTCGGTGGCGTGGAAGAGCACCTGACCGTGGGACGCGTGGCCGAGTTGGCAGACGTGAGCGTCCGCACCCTGCATCACTATGACGAGATTGGCCTCGTGCAGCCGTCCGCGCGGACCGCAGCCGGGTACCGGGCCTACTCCGCAGGTGACGTTGAGCGACTGCGGGAGGTGCTCGCCTACCGGCGGCTGGGTTTCGGATTGCGCGAGATTGCGGATCTGGTTGACGACCGGACCACCGACGCGGTCGCGCATCTGCACCGGCTGCGCGGCCTGCTGCTCGAACAGCGCGACCGCGCTGCTGCCATGGTGACGGCCATAGACAGGGAACTGGAGGCACGGGCAATGGGGATCAGGACGACGCCAGAGGAACAACTGAAGGTGTTCGGCGCGCAGTTGTACGAGGCCATCGGGTCCGCTTACCCAGCGACGCGGCGCACCGAGCCGCGGATCGCCGCGCGTATCTGGGATGCGCTAGGCGACGCACGGACGGTACTGAACGTCGGTGCTGGCACCGGCTCCTACGAGCCTCCCGACCGCGATGTCACGGCGGTGGAACCCTCGGCGGTCATGCGGGCACAGCGTCCCGCGAGCGCGGCGCCGTGCGTGGCCGCCGCTGCGGAGAGCCTCCCGTTCGAGGACCAGTCCTTCGACGCCGCGATGGCCTTCAGTACCGTTCATCACTGGCACGACCCGATCGCCGGGCTGCGCGAGATGCGGCGCGTGGCCCGGCGCGTGGTGGTGTTCACCCACGATGCCAGTGACACCGGTTGGCGTCACCGGTTCTGGCTCACCCGCGACTACCTACCCGAGGTCGCCGACCTGGTCGCCGGCCGGCCCTCGGTGGACCAACTGGCCCGCGCGATCGGGGCCCGCATGCAACCGGTGCTCATCCCGTGGGACTGCGCTGACGGCTTCTTCGAGGCCTACTGGCGCCGGCCCGAGGCGTACCTCGAGGAACATGTGCGCCGCGCGGTATCGGTATGGACCAGAGTCGGGCCGGATGCCGAGCAACGGGCAATAGGCACACTCCACGAAGACCTTTCCTCAGGCCGGTGGGCCGAGCGCAACCGCGAGCTCGCCGCCCTCGACGCGGCAGAGCTTGGCCTCCGTCTCCTCGTAGCCTGAACCACCGTGCGCGAGAACGCCGCCAAGGAGCTGACCCGCCGCGATCAGTAGACACCTCCCCGTGACGCTTGGCCTCCATGGCGCGCTCGACCTGGAGATCCTCGCCGTGCAGGCCGAACGTGGACCGGCCGGTCCGGCCCATCGGCCTCATTCGGATGCGGCGCGAAAATCCGGTGCACGCCCATGCCGCATTCCGCTCGCACCGCCGGTGCCGCGGTAACCGAGCGTGGCCAGCAACCTGGCCGTCCTCGCCGTCGACAACCCCGGGGTGTGGACCGACAAGGAAGCAGCCCGGCTGCTGCACCCTGACGACGCCGCCCGGATCCGCCGGGCGCCGGATGACCGCCTACACCCTCATTCCCGAAGAGCCGCTCTGGCGGCACTACGACGGCACCTGGGGCCATGCCCGGCCGCGGCTCGGCACGCACGACGGCACGCTGCTTCGCGGCCTGGCACCGGAGTACGTGCTTTGGGGCCGCCAGTTCCGGGTGAGTGAGACGTATCAGGGCCGTCCCGACCGGGAAGGGCTATCTGTCGTGTTCGGACGTCAGGAAGTCGTGCTGCGCGGCCAGCAGGGCTCGTGCCTCGTCGGCCTTGCCGGCGTACTCGGTGTGGCCGGCGGTCAGCAGAAACCGCTCGCGCGGACCGGCGAGTGCGTTGTAGACCGCGAACTGCCCCGGAGGCGGCACCGCCGGATCGGCGAGCGCCAGCCCCACGTGGGTGGGTACGCGCAGGAACGTCGCGGCGGTGGCCGCGTCGAAGTAGCTCAGCACACCCCGGACCTCCGGATGGTCGCGGGCGTACCTCCGGACCGCCTCGCCGCTTCCGGTGCAGGGCAGGGTCAGCCGCAACGGGTGGTTGCCGAAGCTCGGCACCACCAGGCACGCGCTGCGGATCCGTTCGTCCCAGGGCACGGCGAGCGCGCCGATCCCGCCGCCGAAGCTGCCAGCGAGGTAGTCGACCCGGGCCGCCGCCTGCGGTACGAGTCGGCACAGCGCGCTGACCGCGCACCAGACGTCGGCCGCGCAGCCGCCGTGCACGTAGGTGTCCCGCGCGGCGATGCCGTGCAGGACGTGTTCCCGGGCGGTGTCGGGGATGCCCGGTACGCGGCCGCGGGCCGGCATGCCGCGTGAGCACAGGTACAGCACCGCGGCCCGCTCGACCGGTATCGCGGCGTCGGGTGCCGCCCGGCCGCCGTACCCGTGTCCGACGACGAGTCCGCGTTCGACCCGCCCGTCGGCCGGCAGGCTGAGCCAGCCGCCGACCCGGATCCCGTCCAGCGAGGTGAACTCGACGTCGCGCAACGCACCGTCCGGCCCGCTCGGTCGTGCCACCGGTGCGGGATCGACGAGGCGTGCCCGCTCGTACAGTCCGGTCCAGAACTCCGCGAAGTCGTCGGGCGGCGGTGGAGCGCCGACCTGGCGCAACATCGGCAGCGTGTACCCGTACGTCGGATCCAGGGCCACGGCGGTCAGTATCCGAGCCGGTCGAGGATCCGCGCCGCCACGTCGAGGGTCCGGCCCTCCGGCACGGTGGAGTAGCCACCGGTGCAGCCCCGCCAGGACTCCTCGTGCGCGACGACGCGGGCACGCAGGACGCCGACGTCCGGCTCCCGCCCCGCCCGCGCCGCCTCGGCCAGCCAGCTGCCCCACAGCTCCCAGCGGGGCAGGTAGAAGTCCCGGACGAGGCCCGCCCAGTGCCGCCCGGAGTAGTCGTGCAGCCCGCTCGACTGATGTCCCCAGACGGAGACGAGGCTGCGGGCGTCCCGTTCCATGACATCGGCCTCGGACGGCGAGCCGCCCCAGGCGCGGGCGGCGGCGATCCAATGGCCGACCCGCGACTCCGTCCGCGTACCGGCGAGCTCGTCGAGGTCGAGCAGGTCCGTCCGGAACCGGGCGAGGTGATCCAGGATCCCGTCCGGGTCGCCGGCGGCGAAGGCGGCCACCATGCCGCGGATGTGCACCCGGCTGCCCTGCGCCACCACGTGGCCGACCAGATCGGCGACGTCCCGCTCGATCGGGTCCCGAACGGTGAGGCCCGCCGCCGCGCCCAGGAGCAGCCGTGCGGCGCGGGCCACCTGCGGCAGGGCGCCAAGCACCATCGGGTCGTTCTCGGCGTCGATGTTCGCCGACGGCCGTTGCGGCTCCTCGTCCGCCGCGACGAACTCGCCGGCGAGGCGCTGCGTCGCGAAGGGGGTGCCGGTGGACCACGGCCGGGCGATGACGGGTGACGGGATGGAGCGCGTACGTCCCGGCGCGTAGAGCGTGTCGGCCAGGATTCGCCACGCCTCGGCGACATCATCGTCCGGGCTCCCGTAGCGTTGCCAGGCGAACGAGCACAGCCAGTCGGATACCTGCGGCACACCCCAGGTGAGGTCTGTGGCGAGTTCGTAGAAGACGGTGTTGTTCTCGATTGCCTCGGGTGCCAGCCCGATCCCCAGCAGCCCGGACGGCCGCGCCTGCCGCAGCTCCTCGACGTCACGGCGCAGACCGCGCAGGTCGCCGAAGAGCGCGAACCGGCCGCCGAAGTTGTGGACCGCGCACCAGACCCAGCGCCGCCCGAACATCCCGTCACGGCGCCACATCGGTGCGTGCTCGCCCCACAGGTCGAGCAGGACGAGCCGCTCGGCGGGAACGTCGGAGAGGAAGGCGCGTACCCGGTCCGGCGTCCAGAACTCGCGGTGGTAGTGGAACGGCCACCCGGCGAGTACCCAGGTCGCCTCCGGATCGCTGCGTGCCATCGCCTGGTAGACCGCCCGGCCCATGGACGCCAGGTAGTCGGGCTCGCCGCTCGGGGGTACGGATTCGGTGAACGGATCGACGGCGTAGTGGTGGTCGGTGCCGAACAGCTCACGCTGGATGCTCATGAAGTCCGCGGTCAGCCGCGCGAACCGCTCGCTCTCCGGATCGAGAATCCGGGTACGCCAGCCCTGCCACTCGATCTCGCCGGCCGACGGGTCGGCGAGCTCCGGCGGTACGTGCCCGCCGAACATCGGGAAGACCGGCGTCATGCCCAGCGACCGCAGCCGCGCCAGGATCCGCTGGGCCAGCTCGACGTGCCGGCTGACCCACGCCGATGGCAGCGGCCCACCGAACGAGTTGGTGTTTCCCATCCACGTCCATGGAAAGTGCGCCGCGCTACCGATCCATTCGTCGATCCGCGCCTGGTCGAGGCCGGCGCGGCGGAACATCTCCGCCAACACCGCCTCGTGGCCGACCTGCATGAGCGGGTGGGTGACGCCGTGCAACGCCATCCAGTCGATTTCCTGCTCCCACCGATCCCAGTCCCAGTACGCCGCCGAGTACCCGTAGGTCACCGCGTTGAGGTAGTACCGGATCGGGAACGGGGTGGTCAGCCGGGTCGGCGGCGCCTCCGGCCAGGAGGCCGGCGGTGGCTCGAGCCGCGGCTGGTCCCACGTCACCTGACGGCCGGCATACGCCTTCAGGTACTGCGCGAAGGCGGACGCCGCGGCGACGGGGTCCGAGCCGCGCAGGGTCAGCACGCCGCTTCGACACTCGTACCCGCCGACCGCGGCGTCGTCGCCCGCGGGGACCTGCTCCACCCGTACCTCGCCGACGGTGCCGGCCAGCCGGGCCAGGAGGGCCAGGACTGCATCCACCGCTCACAGCTCCTCTACGGTACGGCTCAGCCGCGATCGCTCGGCGGCGAAGGCGACGAGGTGGCTCTCCAGGCTCTCCTCCAGGGAGCTCGGCGCCGCCCCCACGTCCTCACCGGCCATCCAGCGGCGGACCCGCTCGGTGAAGTCGCTCATCAGTCCGGAATCCCCGCCACCGTGTCCGGTGAAGGCCTCGGTGACCTCTTCCTCCACCGATGGCGAGCCGGTGCCGAGCCGCAGGGCCAGGTTGGTCCGGTGGGCGTCCAACTGAGGCGGCGCCTCGAGGAACGGCGTGACCGTGATCCGCCCCGCGCGCATGTCGGCGGTGATCTGCCCGTGGCTGCCCATCATCACGAGCGTCCGGGTGTTCTCGGCGGTGAACGCGGAGACCACCAGTGACGCCGTGACGCCGTTGCCGAACCGGAGTGCCGCCGTCTGATGGTCGACGACATCGTTGTCCATCCGGTAGACGCACCGCCCGTAGTCGGTCAGCCGCAGCGCACGCCGGCGGCCGGCCACGCTCGTGTCGTTCGTGACGACGGTGACCGGGGGCCCGTGCACGGTGGCGAGCTGGTCGACGTAGAGGCGTTCGGCGTTGTAGGGGCAGGTGTCGGCGACGGCGCAGCCGTCCACGCAGCGCTCCGTCGACCCCTTCGGCGCGTTCTCCTCGCGGAAGTGGCGGCGTTCGCCGAACGAGGCGACGGCCACGCACGGCGCCCCGACGAGCCAGCGCAGGATGTCGATGTCGTGGCACGCCTTCGCCAGCAGCATCGGGCTGGACTGGTCGGCGCGATGCCAGTTGCCGCGTACGTAGCTGTGCGCGAAGTGCCAGTACGCGACGTTCTCGATGTGGGAGATGCCCTGTAGCTGCCCGATGCGGCCCTCGTCGAGGAGGCGGCGCAGGGTACGGAAGAACGGGGTGTAGCGGAGCACATGGGCGACGGTGACCGTGCCCGGGCCCCTGCGGGCCGCAGCCGTCAGCCGGTGCAGCTCGTCCAGGGTCGGCGCGATGGGCTTTTCGAGCAGGACGTGGTGCCCCAGTTCGAGGGCGCGGAGGGTGGGATCGACATGCTCCCGGTCCGGGGTCGCGACGATGACCGCGTCCCACGGCCCGCGCGCCGACAGCGCCTCCCGCCAGTCGGTGAACCGCTGGGTGGCCGGGATGCCGTGGGCGTCACCAAGGTGGTCCCGCCGCTCCAGGTCGGGGTCGGCGACCGCGACGACCCGAGCCGCCTCGGGGTGCTCCAGACACCATTGGGCGTACGCGTGCGCGCCGCGCCCTCCCGCACCGAGTACGAGCAGTCGCAATGGACCCGTTCCCGGTGGCACAGGGCCTGTCACGTCGATCATCCTTTCCGGGTTCACCGGTCTGCTCCCGAGGTCAGGCCGGCGACGATGTAGCGCTGGGCGATGAAGAAGATGACGATGACCGGTACGGTCACCGCGATGGAGCCGGCCAGGAGCACGGTCACCGGCACCTGGAAGTCGGTGAGTTGGGAGAGGCCGAGCGGCGCGGTCCACAATGAACGGTCCTGGACGAGGAAGAGCAGCGCGTAGAAGTACTCGTTCCACGCGATCATGAAGACGTAGATGGCGGTCGCCACGACGCCGGGCAGCGCGATCGGCAGCACGACCTTCCGCAGCATCATCGGCAGCGAGCACCCGTCGAGCAGTGCCGCCTCCTCGACGCTCTCCGGCAGGGCGACGAAGTAGTTGCGCATCATGTACAGCGCGACCGGGACGGTGGCGGCGACGTAGATGATGAGCAGCCCGACGAGCGACCTGGTCAACCCCAACCGGCTCAGGATGACGAACTTCGGCACCGCGAGCACGATGCCCGGGAACAGGTAGACGGCGAGGATGATCGCGCTGGTGAGGCGGCGGCCCCGGTACCGCAGCCGCGCCACGGCGTACGCCCCGAAGACACACGCGATGACCGACAGTACGACGGTGGCGAGGGCGACCAGCAGCGAGTTGACCGCGAACCGGCCGAGCCCGAATCCCCCGGCCGACTCGTCCTTCATCGCCGTGACATAACTCGACAGGTCGATCTCGGTCAGACCGGGAACGACGTCCAGCGGGTCCAGCAGCGCCGCGGAGTACGGGCGGAGCGAGAGCAGCACGCCGTAGAGCACCGGTCCCACGCTGCAGACGAGCGCGACGGTGATGACCGTCCAGCGCAGGATGTTGGCCGGGCGCGAGGGCCGCATCGGTGAACTCACAACGTCTCCTTCCGCCGGGAGAGCAGTAGGTAGCCGGCGAGCAGGAGGCAGAGGATCAGTGACATCAGCAGCCCGTAGGCCGCGGCGCTGCCGATGTCGGCCCGGGTGATCAGCTCGGTGTATACCTTGATCGCCATGACCTGGGTGCCACCGGCACCTTCGGTCAGCAGGTAGACGTCGTTGAAGCTCTGGAACGACCAGATGAATCGCATCAACAACAACAGCAGGACCACCCCTCGCAACTGGGGAAGGATGATGTGGCGCAGGTTCTGCCAGCCGGAGGCCCCGTCCAGCGCCGCGGCCTCCTCGATCTCGCCCGGCACGTTCTGCAGTCGCGCGGTGATGAAGAGGAAGGCGAGCGGGGCCGACTTCCAGATCTCGAAGCAGACGACCACGAGCAACGACACCGGCACCGGCAGTCCCGCCAGCTCCGCCGACGTGGTGCTGAGGAAGCCGATGGGATTCTGCCAGCCGAGGTACTCCTGACCGAACGCGTTGACGATGCCGTACTGCGGATTGAGCATCGTGCGCCAGATCATCGCCGCCGCGATCACCGGCAGCACGTACGGGATCAGCAGCAGCGCGCGGACCAACCCCCGGCCACGGAAGGGGCGCCGCAGGGCGAGGGCGAGGACCAGGCCGACGCCGATCGACCCGATCGTGGTCAGGCCCGCGTAGGCCACCGTGGTCCAGAGCGCGCCCCAGAACGCGTCCGACCGCGCCGCGTCGACGAAGTTGTCGAGAGTCCATTCGATGGTGGACGGCGACAGTCGTGGGATGTCGATCAGCCTGGTGTCCGAGAACCCGAAGATGACGACCAGGACAAATGGGAGCAGGACGACCAGGGTGATCAGCACCAGCGACGGGCCGGTGAGGAGCTGGCCGTTCAGATTCTCCCGCTGGGAGCGGCTGAGCCGCTCCCAGCGGGAAATCCGCGTGGTCGGTGTGCTCACAGGTCGGCTTGGACTTTCTTGACCTGCTCAGCCATCGCCTTCGTCACCTGTGCGGGCGACTCCCCGCCGTAGAGGCGCTCAAGGAACTGCGCGAGCACTCCCTCCGAGGTGACCGCACCCGACAGCGGCGAGTCCTTCGTACCCATGCCCCAGAGCCGCACGGCGTTCACACCGTCGCGGATCGAGGTGACCATCTCCGGGCCGTACAGCTCGGCGACCGAGCCCTTCCGCTCCGGCCCGATCCCCAGCTTGCTCCACGCGTCGAGGTAGGCGTTCGGGTCGGCCGTGGTCCCGTTGCGCAGCGGGATCCGTCCCTCGGTCGCCGAGGCGAGCGTGTCCGCGTAGCCCTCTTCCAGCATGTACTTGATGTACATCTTCGCCTCGGCCGTGTGCGCGCCCCGGGGGATGCCGTAGCCGAGCGTCGCGCCGTACTGTGCCGGGTGGTTCCGGTCGAGCACCGTGATGAACCCCGAGTTCTTCGCGAGGAACGCCGGGTCGGTCTTGCACTGCGGGCAGGTCACCGGGTTCGCCTTGTCCAGGCCGGCCAGCTCGTCGAGGATGTGCGTCGAGAAGAGCAGCATCGCGGCCTTTCCGGCGAGGTAGGCCGCCCGCGCGCTGGTCACGTCGAAGTCTCCTTGCACGCTCGAGTCGCGCAGGACCTTGAAGAGTTCGGCCGCCCGGGTGCACTCCGCCGAGTCGATGGTGACCGCGCCGTCCTTCACGAGCTCGCAGCCCGCGCTCTGGAATATCGAGTAGACGCCTTCGGTCCCCGACGCGGTGCCGGCCTGGGTACCGAGGGCGATGCCGGTCACCCCGGTCGCCTTCATCGCGGTGGCGGCCTGCGCCAACTCCGCCAGGTTGGTGGGGACCTTGACCCCGGCGGCCTGGAAGAGGTCCTTGCGGAAGACGAGCAGGTGCACCCACCCGTCGCTCGGCACGGCACCGACCTCGCCGTCCAGGCTGAATGCGGTCACGGCGTTCTTGTTGAACGTGCCGGCGCCGAGGTCGTCGACGACCTCCTGGGCGGCCTCCGTGTCCAGCAGCCCCTGGGACCGCCAGGCGGCCGTCGTCGTGGCGCCGTGCAGCATGACATCGGGTACGTCCCCGGACGCGGCACCGGTCACCAGGGACTGCCGCTGATCGGCCTCGGCGAGCGGCACCACCTTCACCCCAATGCCGGTCTTCTCGGTGAACCTGGCCGCGACCTTCTCCTGCGCCGCGACCCGTTCCGGGGTCGTCTGCGGCGTCCAGAAGGTGATTTCCTTGGTCCCTTTCGACGCCGAATCGTCGGCCCCGCCGCAGGCGGCGAGCAGCGTGAGCGCGGCCACGGCGGCAACCGCCGCCGCATACCGGCGCTTGATCAGGTGGGCCATGTCTTCTCTCCTCGATATGCGTTGTGGCGATCAGGACCGCTCGACGGCCCCACTCATGACGTGCCCTTCTCCAGCCGGACGGCGGCCGCACCCCGACGAGGTCGCCGAGCTTGTCGCTGGCGTTCATCCGGGCGCTGGTCCCGCTCGTCGTAGGCCGCGGCGATTCGGGGAATACTCCGGATGATCCCGGCGACGCGGCGAACGTTCTCCGGCGTCTCGGCCCTGCCGTACGGGGTGATGTCGGTGGTACGCGATGCGGCCACGATTACGATCTCGCTGGCCGGGTCGGTACGCCTGCCCAGGATGCCGGCCTCGCGGGCGGCGTCGCGGACCCGGACACCGGCGCCGGGTTCGCCGACAGTGTCGCGGCGAGCGGCGCCACCATCCTCGCCGCAGCCAGCCTGCCGGCGTACCGCCGTCTGATCGGATGCGCCATTCTCGGTCTCCTCACCCCCTCAAGATCGTGTGCGAGAGTCTGCGGAGACGCGAGGTAGAGTGTCAACAATCCGGCCCGGGATGCAAGACTTCAGCAACCAAAGTCCCCCTGGTGATGGAAATGGGATCCCGTTGGATGAACTCGACCGCCGAATCATCGGTGCCCTGCTAGCTCATCCGCGAGCCACCCACGCGCAGATCGGCGAGGCGGTGTTCACCTCGGAGGCGACTGTCTCGCGCCGGGTCCCGCGACTTCTGCGCAGCGGCACGGTACGGGTCATCGGGGTCATAGACAGCGAGGCAACCCGCCGGGCCCGATCGCTCTTCGTCCGGCTACGCTGCCGGCCCGGTACGGCGCGGCGGTCGGCCGAGCACCTGGCCCGGTGGCAGGAAAGCGGTTCGGTCAAGCTGCTCACCGGCAGTGTCGAGTGCGTCGCCGAGGTCGCCTACACCTCCAACGAGCACCTGCTCCAGCTGATGCTCGACCAGCTCCCCGGCCTGGACGGCGTCCTCGCCGTCTGGAGCAACCAGGTGATCCGCCGGTTCTCCACCCCGCACGGCTGGAGCCCGAGCCTGCTGCCGGCGGACGTGGTCGACCGGCTACGGGCACAGCGGATGGACCAGTGGAGCGAGCAGCCGCCCGTCGGGTCGCCTCCCCCGCTGAGCCGGCTGGACGAGAGCATCGTCGCCAGCCTTGCCGTGGACGGCCGCCAGGGTTGGCAGCAACTGGCCGAGCGATGCGGCGCGAGCCCGGTCACCGTACGCCGGCGGACCGAGGCGATGATGACGGCCGGGTTCCTGCGCATGCGCACGGTCATCGAGCCCAGCGTGGTCGGGCTCCCGGTGAACGCGTTCATCGCGCTCAGCGTCAACCCGACCCACCTCGGGCAGGCCGGTGAGCTGCTCGCCGCGCACCACGCCGTCCTCATGATCGCCGCGACGACCGGAGACCGGAACCTGTGCGGCGAGGTTGCCCTGGAGAGCGACAGCGCGCTCTACGCGTTCCTGTCCGGCACCGTCGGCCAGCTACCCGGGCTCCAGCACGCCGATGTCGCCGTCGTGCTGCAGTCCGTCAAGCGGGCGGGCGTAACACCGACCGCGCCCTCGTGACGCGCCGCACCGACCCTGTGCGGCTCGCAGCTCCGGCTGTGGCGGTGACCCGCGGGTTTGTCCGATCCCACGGTAGGTCGCCACGATCCAGCCGTCCGGCCCGTCAGGAACGGCCACCGCACTCACCGGGAGCCGCGTAGTGCCGGGAGGCGGCCACGTCCGGACCCCGCGTCGCCGGTGCGGGCGTGCCGCCGTACCCGCCGTGCGGCAGCACGGCCCCGGGATGCCCTGCTCCGCGCCATCCTCGCCGACCGGCTGCGTCGGGGGTGGTGGTGGGAGGCAACCCTGCCGTCAGCCCACGTCGATGCCGTGCAGCCGGCCGTCCTGGTCGCCGACGATGAGCATGTCGCCGATGACGACCGGCGGGCTGTAGCAGTACGCGGCGGTGGTCAACTGCAGCCGGGTCCGGACCGACCCGGTGGTGAGGTCGAGCGCGATCAGCAGCCCGGTGGTGGTCGGGGTCCACGCGACGTCGCGATGGATCGCCGCCCCGGTGCTGACCGGGCGGGCGCCGAGGCTGGCGGTCCACCGCGCCTGGCCGGTGGCCGGGTCCACCCGGGCGGCGGTGCGCTTCCCGTCGTCGAACATCACCACATCACCGTCGTCGAGCAGCAGCTTGGGGGCGTAGATGTAGGAGCCGGTCACCGACCAGCGCGGCTGGCCGGTGGCCGGGTCCAGAGCGAATGCGTCGGCCACAGTGGACACCAGGACCAGACCGTTCGGGAGTATCTCCAGGGTGTCTGCCCAGGGGCCGTAGATGAGGCGGCTGTAGGCGGTGGTGCGGGCGTTGGTGGAGAACGACCACAGCACGGTGCCGGTGTGGGCGTCGTGGGCGTAGACGTTGCCGTCCCCAGCGCCGGCGTAGACGCGGGTGCCCTCGCTGGCCGCGCGCCCGGCGAACATGCCCTGCCCGGTCACGGCCCACACCACGGCGCCCGTGTGCGCGTCGATGGCCTGCCGGGTCGCACCAGCGGCGAAGACCACCAGGGTACGGCCGGCCACCGTGGTCACCAGCGGGCTGCCGAGCACCGGGGCACCGGCGTCGTAGCTGAACCGGGGCCGGCCGGTGGCCGGGTCGAGGGCGTAGAGCCGGTGGTCGTCGGAGGGCAGGTAGACGGTTTCGCCGTCGGGGGAAAACGCCGGCCGGCCATGCACCGGACCGATCCGGGTCCGCCAGCATTCGTTCAGTCCGCGTCCTGCGGGCCGGGCACCGATGACCGTGCCGTCGGTGGTCGCGGCGACCAGCAGATTGTCCCGGGCGGCCAGGCCGGCCTGTACCGGCGCGCCGAGTTGTTTCCGCCAGCGCAGCCGCCGGCCGGTATCGGGCAGGGCGAAGGTGCGGGTCTGCTCGTACCAGGCGCCGTCGGGGTCGGTGACCCGCACGGTCATCCGGTGCTCGCCGGGCGGCAGCGTGGCGATGTCCAGGGCGCCGGTGAAGCGGCGGCCGACGGCGTCGGCCGACATCTCTTGCCACTGGCCGGCGTCCTTGAGCCCGTACGTGTGCTGCGGGTAGAGCTGGGCCTGCACGCTGGCCGGCTGGGCGTGCCGGGACAGCCGTACCGACACTCCCAGCGCGGCGCCCGCCGGGGCGAGCGAGATCGCTCGCGGCCGCTGCTCGGCTGCCATCCGCGGGCCCGCGAGCGGGATGTCCAGCACCGGCCGGGACTGGGCGTTGCCGTCGGCACCCCGCTGCACAGCGCTGACCCGAAGCACCGGGCCGTCGGGCTCGGCGGTGCGCTCCACCCAGTAGTAGATGGGCGTGCCGCGGGTGTCATCGACCGCGAGCTGCGTCACCCCGTTGAACCGCTGTACCTGCTCGGCGTGCACGTGCCCGGCGAACACCGCCCGCACGTTGTAGCGGTCGAATTCCGCCAGCAGGCGTTCCTGGTCGCTGACGTAGTAGTTGTCGCCGCCGAACGGGAAGTGGCAGAACAGCACGATCGGCACCCCGGGCGCGACCCGATCCAGATCCCGCTTGAGCCATCGGATGCCGGGCTCGCCGAACCCGCCCGGCTCCTGCAGCAGGTGGCTGGGGTCCAGCGCGACGAAGTGCATTCCGGCGAAGTCGAACGAGTACCGGCTCGGCCCGAACAGCGACCCGTACCGTTCACCGGCGGTGCTGTCCCACCGCCAGTCGTGGTTGCCGGGCACATGCCGGATCCGGGACCGCAACGTCGCCGGGATGGTGCTCAGATAGGCGTCGTACTCCGCCACCGAACCATGCTCGACGATGTCCCCGACGTGGCAGACGACCGGCGGGTTCGCGGCCGCGATCTGCTCGTACACCCACCTCACCCGCTCGGTCCGATCGGGGATGTCCACATCGATCTGGGTGTCACCGAGCAGCGCGAACCCGGACGATTCAAACCGGCCCCGTCCGGGCGAGCCGGCCGCGGGCGAGCCGGCCGCAGCGCCGGTGGCCGCCGCGGCGACCGCACCGACACCCAGGCCGAGCAACCGGCGTCGGGCCACCGGGAAGTGGGCATGGTTGCGGGCGGGCAGCGATGGCATGGGCTCGTTCCTTCCGGCCGACTCCGTCTGAAGTGCCGGTGAGCCTGGCACGGGCCAAGCTTCGGCTCAACGGTTCTCCGGTGAATCGCCGGTTACCTCGCAGGAAATCGTCAAACCTGGCCGTACGGATGTCGACTCCTTGCATCCGCCCTGGTCACCGGCGTCACGCACCGTCTTCTTCCATGATCGGGGCGTGCATGAGCCAGCCGATCAGAGACGCCGCTGCCACGCGCAGGACCGACTCGCCCGGCGGTCCGGTAGCGGGTCAGGGTTGCGGCTTCCCCGCGGTGTCCGGCTCTCGGATCGCCACGGGATGAAGGGATTGCCACCGTGCACCAGAGCGCCGGCTTATCGCTGAGCGGTCCCGCGCAGGTATGTCAGGGTGGCCAGGACCCGTAGGTTGACGCTGCTCCGGTCGAGGTCGGTGGCGTCGGTCAGTCCGAGCTTTGCGGCGATGACGGTGAACTGCCGTTCTACCGTGCTGATTTTGGTGTTGAGTTCCTGGGCGATCCGGCGGTTGGATCGGCCCTCGGCGACCAGGCTGAGGATGCGCCGTTCGTGCGGGGTCAGGGTGTCCAGTGGGTCCGCGGTCCGGGGCCGGGCCATCAGCCGGCCGATGATGGACGGGTCGAGGACGACCTCGCCGCGGTCGACGGCCGTGAAGGCACGGACCAGTTCGTCCAGGTTGCCGAGCCGTTCCTTGCCGAGGTAGCCGATGGCACGGGGGATCGGTTCGATGGTCAGCAGCCGCTGGGCGTAGGCGGGTTCGAGGTATGCCGACAGCACCAGGAGGGCGATCTCGGGGTACCGCCGGCGGACGTGCTCGGCGACGCGCAGACCGTCGTCGTCGCGGGTCGGCGACAGCCGGATGTCCACCACGGCGATGTCGGGTGCGGTCTCGTCGATGACGGCGAGCGCCTCCGCCTCGGTGCGGGCCCGTCCGACGACGTCGATCCCGCGACCGTGCAGCGCGTCGGCGAGCAGGTCGAGGTAGAACCCCTGGTCCTCGACGATGACAGCCCTCATGCCGGTCCACCCCCGGTTTGCGTGAAGACGACCCGGACGGTGGTACCGCGCCCGGGTGGACTGTCGACAGTGAGAGTGCCGCCGACGCCCACGACCCGATGATGCAGGCCGACGAGGCCGCTGCCGTTGCCGACGATGGCGCCGCCCCGCCCGTCGTCGGCGACCTCGACCACGAGCGCGCCGGCATCGTCGCGGATCGCCACCCGCGCCGTGCTCGCGTCGGCGTGCCGGTACACGTTGGTGAGTGACTCACTGACGACGAAGTATGCGGTGATCTCCACGTGCTTGGCCCACCGCTGCGGGTCAACGACGACGGTGACCGGCAGCGGAATCCGGTCGACCAGGTGCTCGATGGCCGCAGCCAACCCGTGGTCGGTGAGAACTGCCGGGTAGATGCCCTGGACGAGGTCGCGCAGCGCGCCCAACGCGTCGGTGAGTTCGCGGTGAGCGTCGATCACCGCATCGACGGCCGCCGTCGTGTCGGGCCCGCCAACGAGCCGGCGGGCGGCGTCCAGCCGCATGAGGACGCCGAAGAAGCGCTGCTGCGCGCCGTCGTGCAGGTCGCGCTGGATCCGCTGGCGCTCGTCGAACGCGGTCTGGGCGAGTTGCAGTCTGGAGTGCACGGTTTGGTCGAGGTGGGCCTGGGTCATCGCGTACAGCCGGGCGTTGTCGATCGCGAGCCCGGCGGCGACGACGGCGGCGGAGACTACGTCCCGCTGTTCGTCGAGCACCGCGTCGTGTTCGATGAGGGCGACGAGTCGGCCCCGGCGGTGCACCTCGGTGACGGCGCGGTCGGGTCCTGGCGTGGGCCGGTCGACGTGGTGTCCGGTGGTGTCGATGATGGTGTCGTCGTCGCGGACGTAGGCGACCGTCAGCGTCGGGTCGCCGAGGGTACGGCGCAGGGCGGATTCCATGGTGGCCGGGCCGAGCGGGGTGCCCGGATCGGCGTCGAGTTCCTGCATCATGCCGACGACGCGTAGCCGGCCGATGCGCAGCCGGAGCCATCGGATCAGAGACATCGCGGGTACCAGGGCCAGGACGGTGGCCGGGAATACCAGGGCCAGGCCGATCTTCAACCGGTCGGGGCCGGGCAGGACGGTGGCGACGGCCTCGGCGATCTTGAGGGAGCTGACCGCTCCGATCCCGAGCCATACCCGCCCGGACGGCAGTCGCTGGGCCGCGCTGGCCTGTGACCAGCGGTACAGCACCAGCGAGACCGCGGCCACGCCCATCACGACGCCGGAGGCGCTGCCGATGGCCCCCCACGCCGTGGTGTGCTGCGGCAGATGCGGCGCCCACGGCGGCGCGGGGTCGTCCACGACGAATCGGATGGTCTGCGTGCCGATGGAAATCAGGTAGGCCGCGATCACGTAGACCCGGTCGACCAGACCGGGCAGTCGTCCGTTCGGCCAGCCGAGCAGGACGTGCCCGGCGATCGCCATCCAGGCGTACGCCAGGCAGAACCCGACCGCGAAGCGCCATCCGTCGACCGCCCGCAGGTACTGCAGGTAGTACACGGCACCGCCGAGCGTGATCAGGATCCCGATGCGGGGGCTCGGCAGCCGAATCCAGAGCACCACACCCGCGGCGATGATCACCGCCCCGACCCCGCGCGGCGAGACCTCCTCCCACCAGCGCGGGCTGCGTACCGACCACGACACGGCCATCGTCCAGGTGGCGACCCCGTAGGCGGCGGCCCCGCCGAGACCGGCGCCGATCCACCGGTGCCGCCACGGCGTGGTCTGCATTGATGTCCTCCGGATCATGGCCCTGCGGCCAACCTCACCGCCACCGCCCGCCGGGTGCAACCAAGGTTCCTGAGCTGGCTCGCCGGATGTTTCCGCACCGGGTACCGCAGATCGCCCGGACGACGCACCCACCACTGTCCACACACACTCGGTTATACGTCGAACACCCTAAGTCGAGGAGGGACCTATCATGCGTACACCCTTACGACGGGCGGCGCTGGCGGCGGCCGCGGCGGCGGCCGTCCTGCTGCCGGCCACGCCCGCCCAAGCGATCTTCAACGGACTACCGGCCGCCGAAGGCGAGTTTCCGTTCATGGCCGCCCTGCTGCGCGCGGACCAACCGGGAAACGCCTATGACACCAGATTCTGCGGCGGATCGCTGATCGAACGCGGCTGGATCCTCACCGCCGCGCACTGCCTCGAAGGCCTGACACCCCAGCAGATCACCGTGGTCATCGGGCGGACCCGCCTCACCAGCTCCGCCGGGGAGGTCCGCGCGGTCAGCAGCATCGTCCGCCACCCCCAGTACACCCAGACCTGGGACAACACCCCCGACCACGACGTCGCGCTACTCAAGCTGTCGACGCCGTCGACCATCACCCCGATCCGCATGGCGTTCACGAACAACCGCAACACCTGGCTCCCCGGCAGCGGCGTCACGACCCTCGGCTGGGGTGCGACCACCTGGATCGGCGGCCCGGTGTCCGGCTCACCCGGCGGCTACCCCGACGTCCTACAGGCCCGCGGACTACTGATCGCCGACGACGCGGCGGCCCGGAACACCTTCCCGACCTACCGCGCCGAGACGATGCTCACCGCCGGCGTCGCCGGGGCAGGGATCAGCGGCATCTGCTCCGGCGACTCCGGCGGGCCGCTGATCGCGTTCGGGCAGGGAACCTCCCGGCTGGTCGGGGTCACGAGCTTCAGCAGGCGTCATCAGTGCGGGCTGGCGATCACCGGCAGCGGGTTCGCCCGCGTCGGGGAGGGACCCCTGTCCCGCTGGATCATCGAGCAGGTCCCCACGCTGGCCAGCGACGGCTGGATGAGCCGCAGCGGCGACTTCAACGGCGACGGCAAGGACGACATCGTCGCCTTCGTCCGCGGCATGGTCAAACCCGGCGACACCGGCAACTACTCGGTCTGGGTGGCGCTGAGCAACCCGTCCGGGACCGGGCCGTTCGGCACGCCGACGAGATGGGCGTCGTCGTTCGCCGACACCGACCAGTTCCCGCTGGTCGGGGACTTCAACGGCGATCGACGCGACGACATCGTCGTATTCACCCGCAGCACCACGCACGCCGCCAGGGTCGCGCTGAGCACCGGAACCGAGTTCGCACCCTCGCAGGTCTGGCACACCTGGTTCACCCCGAACGACGAGATCCCGACCGTAGGCGACGTCAACGGCGACGGCAAGGACGACGTCGTCGCCTTCCCCCGCGGCTCTGCGGGCGACGCCTGGGTGGCGCTGAGCAACGGCTCGGCATTCGGCGCGGCCACGTTCTGGGGCAACGGCTACGCCAGGTACAACGAGATCCCGGCCCTCGCCGACGTCAACGGCGACGGCCGCGCCGACGCGATCACCTTCACCCGCGGCAACCAGGGTGACGTGTTCGTGGCGCTGAGCAACGCCACCCGCTTCGGGGCGCCGCAGCGCTGGCACGCCGATTTCTGCTTCGGGTCCGAGATCCCGGCCGTCGGCGACTTCAACGGCGACCGCAAGGCCGACATCGCCACCTTCACCCGCGGCGACCAGGCTGACGTGTTCGTGGCGTTGAGCAACGGCTCATCATTGAACCTTTTTCAACCTGAACCGCGCGGCGCTCGCGCACCGCGTCCGACCTTGCGGTCCACCGCACCGCAAGGGGAGGTTGAAACAGGTTCATTCATCGGCACCGCGGCGGTGTGGAACACCGACTTCGCCGCCTACAACGAAATCCCCGGCGTCGGCGACGTCAACGGCGACGGCATGGACGACATCACCACCTTCACCCGCGGCGACACTGCCGACGTGTACGTCTCCCGCAGCAACGGCCAGCGCTTCACCGACATCCACCTCAAGTGGCACGACTGGATGGTCGCCGGCGGCGAGGTGCCCGCGGGCGGCAGCACCTGGTAGACGCCCAGGCGAAGGTTACGTCTACTAGAGACGATCAAGAGTAAGGATGCCGAGAGTCCTCCCGGCCTGGGTACGACCCCGGCCGGGAGGACTACCCATGCGATCTTCTCCATTGAACCTATTTCAGCCTGAACCGCGCGGCGCTCACGCACCGCGTCCGACCTGGCGGTTCGTCCGACCGCAAGGGGAGGTTGGAAAAGGCTCATTGTCACCCCGCGGAGCCGAGCCGCCTGATCGTCACGCACGCGCAACCGCCCGCCACTGACGCTGTCGACTGCGCTACGCTCGCCATATCGACTAGCACCTATGGGCTGCGTGCTGTCGGACAGGGGGCGCCATGCGTACGAGAACCGCTGTCGCGACCTCATTGGCGCTTGTGATGGCGTCCGCGGTGCCCGCCCGAGCCGCCGCTCCCACTCCGTCGCCACCGCCGGCCGCCCCGATGGTCATCGACATCGACACCGTGAGCGGGTCAGGCTGTCCACCAGGAACGGTGCTGGTCACCGTGGCCCCGGACAACACCCGGTTCTCGCTGATCTACAACTCGTACTTCGTCCAGGTGGGCGTGGGTGCCGGACCCATCGATTTCCGGAAGAACTGCCAGGCCGTCCTCGCCGTGCGGCCGCCCGCCGGATTCACTCTGGCGATCTCCAGGGTCGACCACATGGGATACGCCTTCCTGGCCGACGGCGCGACCGGCATCCATCAGGCAAGCCACCATCTGAAGGGAGAACCACGGCCGGCGCTGATCTCCCACCCGCTCACCGGGCCGATGGACGACCTGTGGCAGGCGACCGACGAGGTGCTCATCGAACCGGTCTATTTCCCGTGCGGCACCACACCCAGCATCGTCCTCGACACCACGCTACGGGTCAGTGCCGGCACCTCAGACCCGCAGACCACCACGAGCTTCGTCTCCTTGGACGCGGTCGACATCAGCTATAGCAGCAGCTACCTCCTCGACTGGGCAACCTGCTGATCCGGCATCGACCGTGAAAGGCGACGTCGTCGTAGGCGGGCCGGTGAAGCCGATGTGCTGGCCGGTCGGCTGCGTGGAGGGGATCGCATGTGCCGTTCGCCGGACGGCGCGGCGGTGGACCAGTGAACCTTTTCAACCTGGACCGCGCGGCGCTTACGCACCGCGTCCGGCCTTGCGGTCCGTCGGACCGCAAGGGGAGGTTGAAAAACGCCACGAGGACGCCCCGCTCCGAGCGGGGGTCGGGGCCGGGGTCGAGATCGGCACCTACCGGTACGGTCAACCAGTAGGCTGGCCCGTGATCCTGCCGCCCCTATCCCGCCGCGGCAGGGCTCCGGCCGCTCACGCTAACCCGGTCGCACCGTCCGTCGAGGGTGACGTCGTCCGGATCCCCCCGACGCGCCGGTGATCCTGTCCGGCGGCATCGACGAGGCACTGGCGCCTATCGGACCACCATCGTCTGGGGCGGGGGGGCACCTTCGCGAGCGGCTGATCCGGCTGCTGGCGACACACGGGCGCCGGCAGGAGGCGGCTCAGGTCGCCCGGGAGATGCCCGCCGAGGCTGCGACACCTGCCAGGACACTGAGACGACCCGGTCGTACGCGGCGGCGGTCGTCGGGACCACTTGATCAGGTGCACGGCCATTGCCGTCGATCGTGCGCTCGGCCTCGGCGCGCCGGTCACCCGGTGTCGAGGTCAGCCTCGGCGTAGTTCCCTACGGACATGCCGGGTACAGGATGTGTGGGGTCCCGGGCTAGGGCGCACGACGCCCGGGGCCGCTTTGGTGCGCGACGAGCTAGGGTTTAAATGCGGCCATTCCCCTCAGAAGGAGCGCCCGACCATGATCCTCCCGAAGATTCGGGACCCTCGCTTCATCACCCTTCGCCGCGGTGGGAGCCTCACTGATTCGGATCATCATCTTCTCGCTCTTTGGGCGGCGTCGTGCGCGGAACACGTCCTACACCTGTTCGAGTCGGTTCAGCCTGCGGACCCACGGCCGCGTGAAGCGATCGAGCACGCCCGCGCCTGGGTGCGTGGTGAGGTCAAGATGATGCAGGCTCGCGCGGCGGGCGGCCATGCAATGGCCGCGGCCAGAGACCTGCGTGGGGCGGCTCGGCATGCTGCGTACGCTGCCGGCCAGGCGGGGGTCGTCGCCCACGTCGCCGCGCACGAACTCGGTGCGGCCGCCTACGCGATCAAGGCCGCACGCGCTGCCGCCCCGCCGGGCGAGAGCGATGCCGCAGGACGGCTTGAGTGCCGATGGCAGCGTGACCAACTCCCGGACGCGATTCGCGAGCTCGTGCTCGATGACCAGCGGTTGCGGAACGACATCTGCTGGTCGGTGTTCGACTGCTGAGCGGGCGTGGGGGCCGCCAGCCCACGATGCTGCGGCGTGGACGTCGCTCGGCGGCGAGCCCAGCAACCGCGCCGCGACTCGCAGGGCAGCGCCAACCTCACCGGGACCGCCACCGAACCGCAGAAGGAACACGTCGAAGCTCACGCACCGCATGACGCGTCCGTCAGTGCCAGCAACACCGGCCTGACGAGAACGGCCGCACACCAGGTTGCCGGTCTGCTCCGGCGGCGGCAGACGCAGCGTCCGGACGAGGTCGAACAGCCCGCCACTGTCAGGACGCCCCGGCGGTACGGGCGGAGTACGGACAGTGCCGTGCCAGCGATCATTCTTACCGTTCCCACCAAGCCGCCCGGAAACCGGGCTTGCGCTGCCGGAACGACAGGAGAACCTGATGAGAGCGGGGTTTGCGGAGCGATTGCCGCGTTCGACAGCCAACCGGCTTCGCGTGGGAGTGGCGACGGTGATGGGCGCGGTGCTGGTGTCGCTCGGTTCGATCGTGCTGTGGCCGATGTCGCCCGCTTCCGCCGACGTCGGGACGAGCGCGGTGACACTGTGCGATGTGGATCTGGAGTACGGCGAATCGGGAAGCTGTGTCGAGCGGTTGCAGCGGCGACTCAACGAGTTGGGCCTCAACTGCGGCAACCAACTCGCGGTCGACGGGGCGTTCGGTGCGGCGACGCGGATGCGGGTGTTCGCGTTTCAGGGACGCAACCGGCTGACCATGACCGGGGAGGTCGGGTCGGCAACCCGCTCGAAGCTCGCCAACCCGGACGAGGGGCTCGCCGTAGCCTGCGACTCGACGGTGGAAAGCCAGATCCGCGCCGTCTTCCCGGAATCGATCGCGAACAAGGCGGTCCGGGTCGCCCGGTGCGAGTCGGGGCTCAACCCGATCGCCGTCGGCCTCAACACCAACGGGACCAAGGATGTCGGGGTGTTTCAGTTCAACACCGGCGGAACTCTGCAGGAGTACCTGCCGGGAAGCACCGTGGCGGTGCAGATCGACAGGGCGCTGAGTTCGGCGGACAACATCCATGCCGCCTACGACCTGTACCGGGCTCGGGGCTGGCAGCCGTGGACCTGCGGCGACGCCTGACTTCACCTTCCCGATCTTCTGTCGAAAGTGACAGGACGCCAGGGGCCGCGAGTCTCGCCGACCCCGCGATGAAAAGGAGATCCCCACCGTGCAGAGAAAACATCTGAAACCCAGAATCACGACGTCGATCGTGGCCTTCCTCGTCGCGGCCTCCAGTGCCGTCTTCGTGGCCGCGCCTCCGGCGTCCGCCGACGGTCTGAGCAACCCGAGCGGCACGCTCACCGTCTCCTGCCCGGGCGCCGAAGCCTTCATCCAGGTCGACTGGAAAGGCGCGAACATGGTGACCATCCGGTGGCGTGTCGACGACACCGGCACGGCGGCCAACTTCTCTCCGGTGCTGCGGATCCAGGCCCACGACTCCGACCACACCGCGGCGCCCTTCGTCTTCCCCGGCGACAACGCCTACTACATCCTCAAGTCCGGTAACGGCACCCACGAGGTCGGCCTCAAGTCCGACTGGAACCCCAGCAACCTCGCCGACATCAATCACCTTGCGGTGAGGGTCCAGAACGGGACGACCGAGCAGGGGACCGCCTGCTTCCAGGAGAGGAACATCTTCAACTGGACCAGGATTGCCTATCGGAAAGCCGTCGACAAGCAGGGTGCCGACTACCTCTTGGGTGGTACGGGTCCGGACTATGACTGCTCGGGGCTCGTACTCACCTCTTACAACCAGGTCGGGAACTTCCCCGACTTCGACATGAGCAGTGTCCGTACCGCAGAGCAGATCTACAACTGGGCTCGGACACACACCTCTCCCGCGAAGAAGTACGCCAAGCAGGTTCCGGCCGCGGACCTGAAGATCGGTGATCTGCTCTTCTACACGAACACCGCCGACAACGGCCGCTTCATCACACACGTCGCCTTCTGGGCCGGGGACAACACCCTCTACGACGCCCACAGCCCCGGGGTTCCCGTCGGTTTCCACGCCAACACCTCGTGGTGGAGCAGCCGCTTGGTCGCCGCCTACCGCATCCTCGGCGTTTCGGACGTCGCCAGCGGGTGACGTAGTTCCTCCGCCAGATCGGCGGAGCACCGGGACACCGATCCCGGCGTCCTGTTCCAGCCAGGACGCCGGGATCGGCGCACGTCTTCCTGTGCTGGTCAGCGGCACATAGGATGGGCCGGTGCCGCGAAGATCGCAGTGCAACGATCTGACCACCCAGTGTGGGTACGAGTGACGGCGACAAGCTTCGGCGGGCTGCTTCGCGCTCATCGCCGCCGTACCGGAGTGACGCAACGGCAACTCGCCGACCGGGCGGGCATGAGCGCGGGCGCGATCCGCGATCTGGAACAGGGCAGGACGAGAAGCCCGAAGCGGGACTCGGTCCAGGCCATCGCCACCGCACTCGGGTTGAGCGGACCCGACGTCGAGCAACTGCACGCCGCTGCCGAGGCCCATCGCGTACGGCGCGCCGGAGCCGGTCCGGTCCGTGCCGGCCCGCTGCGCATCCGTGTGCTCGGTCCGATCGAGGTCTGGCACGGGGATGTCCAGGCATCCCTCGGCTCCGACCTACAGCGCACGCTGCTCGCGCGGCTCGCACTCGGCGCCGGCGCGGCGGTCGCCCAGGACGAACTGATCGAACTTCTGTGGCAGCACGGTGAAGTCCAGAACCCCGTGAACCTGCTGCACACGCACGTCGCCAGGTTGCGGCGGCTGCTTGACTCCGACGCGCGGACCGACAGCGTACTCGTCGGCGGTCAGACCGGGTACCGGCTCGCGGTCACCGCCGATCAGCTAGACCTGCTGGCGTTCCGCGATCTCACCGCGCGGGCGGCGTACGACGCGCCGGAGGCGGCGTTGACCCGGCTCGCCGAGGCCGTCGCGCTGTGGCGCGGCGAGATCGACGCGGAGCGGGTGGCGTCGAGCCCGCTCTACACCGCCATAGCCACCGAGTACGCCGGCACCGTCCAGGCGTTCGCCACTCTGGCGCGTGATCTCGGCAAGCCGGAACGGGCGCTGAGACCGGTGCTGAAGCTTGCGAATCGGCGCGAGCTGGACGAGCCGCTGCACGTCGAGCTGATCCTGACCCTGGCCGCGAGCGGGCGGCAGGCAGAGGCGCTCGCGGCGTACGACCGGATCCGGTCCGCACTCGCCGACCAGCTCGGCATCGATCCTGGCGAGCGGCTGCGCTCCGCCCAGCTCGCGGTGCTCCGGCAGCGGGAGCGGCACGCCCGACGGACAACGGGGCGGATCGCGGTCCAGCAGGCGCCCGCCCCGCCGCCGGACTTCGTCGGCAGGGCGGACGAAATGGCCGTGATCGAGGCTGCGCTCGCCAGAACGGGCCAGCAGGCCGGACCGCCCTCGTCCCGGATCGTCCTGATCGACGGCATCGCCGGAGTCGGTAAGACAGCGCTCGCGCTCGCCGCCGCGCACCGGTTGCGCACGAGGTATCCCGACGGTCAGCTCTACGCCGATCTGCGCGGCACCTCCGCGACCGCGCCGGACCCGATGCGGGTGCTCGGCCGGTTTCTCCGCGCGCTCGGCGTGCCGAGCAGGCGGATCGGGACCGACGAGACCGAGGCGGCCGCGTTGTTCCGCAGCGAGCTCGCCGACCGGCGGATGCTGGTACTGCTGGACAACGCACATGACGCCGACCAGGTCCGGCCGCTGCTGCCGGGTGCGGGCGGCAGCGACTTGATCGTGACCAGCCGGCGCAGGATGCTCGACCTCGCCGGGGCGAGCGTCGTCCACCTCGAACCGCTCAACCCGGCGGAGTCGATCACCCTGATCGCCGCGACCGCGGGGTCCCACCGGATCGACGCCGATCCCGACGCGGCCGGTGCGCTCGCCGAGGCCTGCGCGCGGCTGCCGCTCGCGCTGCGCATCGCGAGCGCGCGACTGGGCACCCGGCAGGCGTGGACCATCGGCGACCTGACTCGCCGGCTGCACGACGACAACCGCAGACTCACCGAGTTGTCCACTGGTGAGTCGAGCGTGCTCACCAGTTTCCAGCTCAGCTACGCCGACCTGAGCGCTGCGGCCCGGCGCGCGTTCCGGCTGTGCGGCCTGCACCCCGGCGACGACTTCGGCGCCGACAGCGCCGCGGTCCTGCTGGCGATGCCGGCGGCCGAGGCCGACCGCGTACTGGAGGACCTGCTCGAGGCGAACATGCTGATGCAGTACGCGACGGACCGCTACCGGTTCCACGACCTGCTGGGCCTGTACGCCCGCCGGCTGCTCACCGAGGACGCCGAGGGCGAAACCGCGCGCTCCCGGCTGTACACCTGGTACGCCGACGCGGTGACGGCCGCGATGGAGTGGGTGTACCCGCAGCTCGTCCGGCTCGACACGCATCCGGAGCGGGACACGTTCTTCGCCACCGAGGCCGACGCGCTCGCCTGGCTGGACGTCGAGCTGCCCGCGTTGGTCGCCGTCGTCAGGCACACGGCGGGATCCGCCGACCGTGCGCTGTCCTGGCGGATCACCGACCAGCTCCGTGGGTACTTCCTGATCCGCCGGCACATCGACGGCTGGCTGCCCGCGGCGGAGGCAGGTCTGGACGCGGCCGCCCGCGCCGGCGACGACGTCGCGCGGACCGCGATGTTGATCAGCCGTGGCCAGGCGCTGTGGTCGGTCGGCCGGGACGAGGAGGCGCTGTCCGACTGCCTCGCCGGCGAGCAGCTCGCGATGACCACCGGCTGGACGACGGCCGCAGCGTACCTCTCCCATCAGATCGGGTGGCTCTATCTGGAGCAGGGCAAGCTCGCCGGCGCGGAGCAGTGGTTGCACCGCGCGCTTGAGTTGACCGAGGACGACCACCTCGGCCACGTGCGGGCGGTCGCGCTCAACGGACTCGGGGTGATGCGGATGTGCCAGGGCGAGCTGTGGGACGCCGCCGAACTGCTCAACGCGGCACTGAAGATCAACGAGGTGACCGGCCGGGAGACGTCCGCGCTGGCCAATCGGGGCAACCTGGCGAGCGCGCTCCGTCAGCTCGGTGCGGAGGCGCGCGCCTCCGAACTGCTCACCGACGTGCTCGCGGCGTACCGGGAGGGATCGAACCAGCGCGGCGAGCTGTCCACTTTAGATGAGTTGAGCCAGCTGTACCGGGAGCGCGGAGACGCCGCCACCGCGCTGGAGGTGGCCAGCCGGGCGCACGACATGGCGATCGCGGTCCACGACAGGAAGGCCACTGCGCAGACCTCGGCCACTGTGGCGGAGGCATACCTCGCGCTCGGCAACACCAGAGCGGCCGCCCAGTGGTTCGAGCACTGCGTGACGATCGCGCACCACGCCTACCCGTTCGTGGAGGCACGGGCACTGGTCGGCCTCGCCACCGCCCGGCTCTCGGCAGCTGACCCTACCTCGGCGAGCTACGCTGCCCAGCAGGCCGTGGCGATCGCCGGCTCCTGCGGTTTCCGGCTGCTCGAAAGGCGGGCGTTGGCGGCACTGCACGCGTCGACCCGGTCAACGCACCAGGCGGCGGCCGGCGTGCAGTGGTGAACCCCGCGGGGTGGAGTTCCTTTGTGGCGGGTGCCCTGCTAATAGTGTCAACGTGACCGACCAACCTCCATATCCGTCGCAGCAGCCCCAGTACCCGTCGCAGCAGCCCGAGCCGTCATACCAGCAGATTCGGCAATATCCCCCGCCGTCCGCGGAGTACGAGATGGCACAGCCGGCCTACCCGGTGCCGGTCGCCCCGGATGGACGACCGCTGGCCGGTCTGGGTCAGCGGCTCGGCGCCCGAATCATCGATTCGATCATCGTCATGGTGGCCCTGCTGGTGGTGGCCGGGATCATCATCGGCGGCGGCGTCGCGCTTCTCTCCGCCGCCATCGGCGAGGACTCGCCGATCCTGCCGATCACGGCGATTGTCGGCATCATCGCGATTGTCGTCGGCCTCCAGTACGTATACGAGATCGAGATCCCGCTGCGCTGGAACGGACAGACCCTGGGCAAGCGAATGCTGAAGGTCGCGGTCACGCCGCTGGAGGCGGGTACTCCACTCCGCCGCGGACAACTGACCTACCGGTACCTGGTGATGCTGGGTTTCAACCTGCTGTCGAACTGCTACATCGGGCTCTTGGACCCGCTGTGGTGCCTGTGGGACAAGCCTTACCGGCAGTGCCTGCACGACAAGCCAGCGAAGACGGTGGTCGTCAAGGTCGATCCGGCCGCGCAACCCCCGCGGTACTGAGCCCGATTCCCCCGCCGTCCCATCCGGAGGCGCGGCCAAGCCGACAGGTCCACTGCCGCGCAATCCGGCTACCGGCCTCGCCACTCCTCCGCGAGCAGTCCGTAGATCACGTTGTCCGCCCAGACGCCCTTCGTCCAGTAGTCCCGGCGCAGATGTGCCTCCTTCACCATGCCGACCCGCTCGCACAGCCGGGCCGACGCCTCGTTCAACGCGTTGAGTTGGGCGATCACCCGGTGCATCCCGCAGTGCTCGAAGGCGACACCGAGGAACGCGCGTACCGCCTCGGTGGCGAAGCCACGGCCGGAGGCCGACGGGTGGAAGGCCCAGCCCAGCTCGCCCCGGGACAGCGTCTCGTCCGCCGGCCACAGGATCAGGTCGCCGACGACCTCGCCCTGGTGCTCCACCACCACCGCCAGGCGGGAGTCGATTCCCGTGAGGCTCAGGTAGTGGATCCGCTTGCCGACCATCTCGGCGGTGAACTCCCGCGTCCACGGCTCCCAGGGGATGTAGCGGGCGACCATCGGGTCGCTGTAGTACGTGTAGAGCGCGTCGACGTCGTCGGCTCGGTACTGGCGGAGCAGCAGTCGCTCGGTACGGATCGGCAGTGCCAGGTCAGACATGTCCCCCAGTATCAAACCGACGGCTGCCGACAGCAGCATCGCCGGGCACGACGAAGCCACTGACCCGCTCGTCGGGAGCGGCGGGCGGCGCCGCCGGGCGACCGGGCCCGGCTCGGGCTGGACCTGACGGTCTTCATCGAACTGAAGGTCGGGCAGCACCCCCGGGAGACCGCCGCCCCGGATCGAGTCGGTGTTGACCGGCATCCCCGAGGTCGTCGCCTGTCACGTCATCTCCGGCTCCGCCGACTTCCTGGTCGAGGTGGCGGTGGCCAACCTCGCCGCGTACGAGCGGCTGCTCATCGACCAGATCCTGGCCATCCCGGCGGTCGTGGACACCCGCAGCACTTTCGCCATCCGCACGGTGAAGACCCGTGGACCTCTGCCGCTGACCCAGTTGCGCTGACCCGTCCGGCTGCTTTCCGGCCGGCCCGGCCGGCGGGGTTTCGGCAACTCTTCGATGACGATGAAATAGCAGGTCACCGGCCTGCTTCGGAGCTGAGCCGGCGGACCGGGGGCCAACCCGATCGTCCCGGGGCAGCGTGAAGCCGATCTGAAGCCGCCAACCGCCAGACTCAGCGGGCGGAGGTAGCGGGTCGGCCGCGAAACCGGGCACGGGCGGAGCCGGTCGGCGGCGAACCCGGCACGGGCGGAGCCGGCCGGCGGCGCAACCGGAGCGCTCCCCGGCCGGAGGGGCGAACCGGAGAACGTCCGGCGGCAAGGAGGCCAGGGCATGAATATCTCGTCGGTAGGTACCGCCCCGGACCGAGGCGCCGCGCTGGCAGGCCGTCCGGCACCGCTGGCCGAGCCTGCTCGGACTGGCGGTCGCCGTACCGCAACTGGTGCTCGGCGCGGATCACGAGTCGGTGGCCATCGTGGTCGGTGTGGCCACGCTCTGCTACCTCGGCGCCGCCGCGTTCGACCGGCCGTGGGTGGCCTGGGCGGGAATTCCGGGCGGGAGCCTGGTGATCGCGGTCAGCAAGATCACCGGACTGGCCTGGTGGGCCGGTCTCGGCGTCGCGGCGGTCGCGCTGGTCCTCGTCGGCCTGCTCGGCCGGGCACCCCGTCCCGCGTTCACCGCGCAGGTCGGGGCCCTGATCGGGTACGGCGGCCTCGCCGTGGCCACGCTCGCCGTCGCGCCCCGCGCCGGACTGGTACTGGCCGGCCTGCTACTGGCGAGCCACGGAGTGTGGGACCTCGTCCACTACCGGCGCAACCAGGTCGTGCCCCGGTCGCTGGCGGAGTTCTGCATGCTGCTGGACGTGCCGTTGGGACTCGGAGTTGTCGTCCTCGCCTTCCTCGACTGATCGGGCCCCGGGCGGCGGTCGGGCCCGGCAACTCCCCGGCAGCAGAGTCAGGAATCCTGGTCAGCCGCTGCCACGGCGGCCATCCGGTAGCGGATCCGGGGATGCTTCAGCACGATGTCGACGGCCTCGGCCACCGTCTGCCACTGCGGCCGGCCGTCCACCGGCAGCACGTGCCAGCCCCACTCCCGCGCCGCCGCCCGGTACTCGTCGGCCATCGCCGCCTGGAACCGCAGGTACGACTCCGGCCCGGTCCGGCCGGTCACCGAGAGGTCGGCGCCGGGCTCGATTCGTCCGGTCTGCGACACCCGCCACCGGTACGCCAGCTCCGGATCGGCGTCGAGCAGGATGCCGATCTCCGGTTGCAGGTACGCGTCCCCGTAGGACGCCCGGACCGCGTCGACCAGGGTGTCCAGCGCGCCGGGTGGCATCGGCGGGTCGGGCATCCGCTGGGCGAGCCGCAGGGTACGGACGACGTTCTTCAGCGGAAACCCGTCCGACACGCAGACGGCGCCGCGCAGCAGGGCCGGCTGGATCAGCTCGGCCCGCAGCAGGTAGTGCCCGGCGAACTCGATGAGCGCGGAGACGACGATGCCGGGCTGCCGCACCCCGGGCGGGCCGCCGGGCAGGCCCTCGCCCAGCTTCGCGATGCCGGACGAGGCGAAGGCGGCCGCGACCGCCTCCTCGGCGGGGCGGCCGTGCACGGTGCTGCCCGCGTAGAACAGCCGCCACGCCTCCAGCGCCAGCAGTTCCAGGCTGGACCGGGGATAGCCGGCCGGCAGGCCGGTGCGGGACAGCGCGGCGTTCAGCCCGGGATCCACCACCTCCAGGCCGGCGTCGGCGAGTGTGCGGCGGAGTTGGCCGGCCAGGGTGGTTTTTCCGCAGCCGTCGATGCCCATCAGCGCGATGGAGACCCCGTCGGACGTCACGGCCGCTTGCACCCCCGTGGCTCGGGCCGGCACCGGTGGCGCACCGGCCGGTCGCGCGGAGCCGTCGGGGCCGGGGCGGGTCGACACAGACCACCGTGCCGTCCACCGGCCCGAGCGGCCGCCGCCTGTCCGGCAGCCTACCGCGAGTGGGGTCAGGGTCAGCGAGACCAGCGTCGCCACCAGGTCACATCGATATTCCACTACCCGGCCGGCGGCAGGAAGCCGGCGTACCACGTCGGGCTGACGCGGTGACGACCGCCTCGGCTACCAGCCGCGCAGCCGGGGCCAGATCTCCGTGACGGCTCCGGTGGCCGGGTCGAGCACCAGGTACTCGTCGTGCTGGGCGGCGGTCGCGCAGGCGTGGATCGGCAGGATCCGCACCCGGGTACCGACCGGAAGGTCGGGCAGCGCGGCGGGGCTGCCCGGGCGGACGGTCAGGATGCCGTGTTCCTGGCTGGCGTCGGTCATCAGCAGGTCCGGATAGAGCGGCCCGTCGAGCCGGGCGACCAGGCCGTAACCCTGGTCGACGGGCTGTGCCGAGGTGCCCCGGTCGCGCGAGGTGGCCATCCAGCCGCCGTCGGTGACGATCCAGCCCTTCTCCGGCTGGTGGCCGATGACCGTGACCACCACGGACATCGCGAGGTCGTCGACGGTGCAGACGCCGATCCCGGCCATCACCAGGTCGAAGAAGACGAAGTTGCCGGCCCGGACCTCGGTGACCCCGGTGAGGTCCGCCGCGAAGTGCGCCGTCGGGGTCGAGCCGACGCTCACCACCGGCGCGGCGAAGCCGGCGGCCCGGAGCCCGGCGGCGGCCCGGACGGCGGCGGCCCGTTCGTTCTCCGCCGCCGCGACCAGTTCCGCCCGGGACCGGCTGTGGTAGGACCCGCCCGCGTGCAGCAGCACGCCCCGGGCCTCGGCTCCGCCCCGCTCCAGCGTCTCGGCGATCCGCACCGCCGTCGGGTCGTCCGGGCGTAGCCCGGCCCGGTGCCCGTCGCAGTCGATCTCGATCAGCGCCGGAACGCGTACCCCGGTCCGGGTCGAGACGGCGGCCACCGCCTCGGCCTGGGCGACGCTGTCCAGCAGCACCTGGAGGTACACCCCGGCGCGGTGCAGCGCCACCACCCGGTCCAGCTTCTGCGGGGCGAGCCCGACGGCGTACAGGATGTCGGTGTAGCCCTGCGCGGCGAAGACCTCCGCCTCGCGCAGTGTCGACACGGTGATCGGCCCCGGCTCGCCGTCGAAGAGCAGCCGGGCGACCGCCAGCGACTTCGCCGTCTTGACGTGCGGGCGCAGCGGGGTGCCCAACCCGGCCAGCCGGGAGCGGAGCCGCGCGATGTTCCGGCCCACCCGCTCCGGGTCGACCACCAGGAACGGGGTCTCGGGCTGGCCCTCGGCGGGCCGGGCCTCGCCGGCCGGCGCCGGACGGGTGTCACTGGTCAGGGGCACGACGACTCTCCTCCGCGTTGCGCGGCCAAGTCTAGGCGGACCGCCCTGGTCCGGGCCGGACCCGCCCGCGTCCGGGTGCCCGCCCGCACCCGTCCGCGGGCAACCTCGGGTCAGCGGGTCGCCGCCAACCCGTCCGTCCGGAGCGTTCCCGGCCTGAATCGGCTGATCGCCCCGACCCACGAGCGGCGCCCGGTCACCCGCCGGCCTGTTCCGGCTGTCATCGCCGCTCCTCCATTCGTCGGATCGGTCCGCCGTCCGGTCGTCGGTCCGCCGTGCGGTCGTCGGTCCGGTGGCGCCCGGTGCCCGGCACGTAACGGGCACGGGCTCCGGTCGGCGCTCCTGCCGCCGGCCACGCCCGGGAACGGAGTCGGATGCGTGACAGGGCGGCTGGTCCGGACCAACGACCGGGCGGTGAACCGGCCGGCGCCACCCCCCGTTGAGCGAGCCGACCACCAGTCGTTCCGTCCGCTCCGGACGCCCCCGCCGCCCGGTCGTGGCCCGAACCAATGTGGACACGGAAAAGGTATCGAGGCGTTATGGAGCGGATCAGGAGCAGAACCGGCAGTGCCGCGCGTCGATGACCAGGCAGAATGGAGCGTATCCGGCATCGGCGACGCAGCCGGCGTTATCGGTGCCGGTCGGTGGGGGGCAGGGTCAGTGCGGGACGTGGCCTGGGGACAGTACGTGCGGCGCCGGCGCAAGGAACTGGGCTGGACCCAGGAGGAGCTGGCCCGGCGTGCCGGGCTGAGCGTGCGGACGGTACGCAACGTCGAGGGCGAGCGCCCCGGCGCCGATCGGGGCGCCTCGGTCCACCAGCTCGCCAGGGCCCTGGGGCTGCGCGGAGACGACCTCGACCAGCCGGAGCCGAGTGAGCCGGCCGGTGCGGTGCGGCTCGCCGTGCTCGGTCCGCTGCGGTTGAGCCGGGGCGGCCGGCCGGTACCGCTGACCGCGGCGAAACCGCGCTGCATGCTCGCCCTGCTCGCCATCCAGCCCGGTACCGACGTCGGCCGCGACGAGATCGCCGACGTGCTGTGGCCGGACACCCCACCGGCGACCTGGCAGAACCTGCTGCACACGTACGCGGCCCGGCTGCGCCGGCTGCTGCCGGCCGGGCCGGGGGCGCCGCGGATCGACAGCACCGCCGTCGGCTACCGGCTCTCCGCCGACGCCCGACAGCTGGACGTACTCCGGTTCCGGCAGCTCACCGAGGACACCGGCACGGGCCGGCCGGACGCCGAGCGGCTGGCCGAGGCGCTGGACTGCTGGCGGGGCCCGGTCGGCGCCGACCTGCCGGACCAGCTCGGACAGCACCCGGCCGCGGTCGCCCTGCACCAGCGCCGGATCACCGCCGCGCTGGACTACGCCGACCTGGCCCTGGCCGAGGGGGAGGCGGCGGCGGTGGTGCGCCGGCTCGGCGTACTCGTGGACGTGGAACCGGTGCACGAGCCGCTGCACGCACGACTGGTCCGCGCACTCGCCGGATCCGGCCAGCGGGCCGCAGCGGTCGACGCGTTCCACCGGATCCGTGCCCGGCTCGACGACGAGCTGGGGCTCTATCCGGGTGCCGAGCTGGCGGCGGCCCTCGACCACGCGCTCCGGGACGACCAGCGGGACGCCCCGCCCCCGGCACCCCCGCCCGCGCAACTGCCGACCCGGGTGGCGGCGTTCGTCGGGCGCACCGGCGAGCTGGCCGAGCTGGACAAACTGCTCTCCGCCGAGGAGCCGGGCGCGACGGTCGCGCTGATCCACGGTACGGCCGGGGTGGGCAAGACCACCCTCGCCGTGCACTGGGCGCACCGGGTGGCGTCGCACTTTCCGGACGGGCAGCTCCACCTCAACCTCCGGGGATACGACCGGGCCGGTGCCGTGCTCGAACCGGCGGCGGCGACCCGGGCCTTCCTGGAGGCCCTCGGGGTACGCCCCGAGCGGATCCCGGAGAGCTACCTCGGGCAGCAGGGGCTCTATCGCAGCCTGATCGCCGACCGCCGGCTGCTGGTGCTGCTGGACAACGCCCGGGACGCCGAGCAGGTCCGGCCGCTGCTGCCCACCGCCGCCGGCAGCATGGCCCTGGTCACCAGCCGGGACAGCCTGCTCGGGCTGGTCGCCACCGACCGCGCGCACCCCGTCCCGCTCGGCCTGTTCACCCTCGACGAGGCCCGGGACTTCCTCGCCGACCGGATCAGCGACGACCGGGTCGGCACCGAGCCGGAGGCGGTCGAGCAGCTCATCGGCTGGTGCGCCCGGCTGCCACTCGCGCTCGCCATCACCGCCGCGCTGGCGGTGTCGCACCCGGGACAGTCGCTGGCCTCGCTCGCCGCCGAGCTGGCGGAGGCCGGCGACCTCGACACCCTCAGCGCCGGTGACCCGGCCACCGACCTGCGCGCGGTCTTCTTCTGCTCGTACCGGACGCTGAGCGTCGAGGGGGCGCGACTCTTCCGGCACCTCGGGCTGCACCCGGGGCCGACGATCACCGTGCCGGCCGCGGCCAGCCTGCTCGGTGCCACCCGCCGGACCGTCCGGCGCCTGCTCGACGAACTGCACCGGGCGCACCTCGTCGCCACCGACGAGCCCGGCCGGTACGCCCTGCACGACCTGCTGCGGGCCTACGCCGGAGAACTCGCCGAGGCCGGCGTCCCGCCGGCCGAGCGTGCCGAGGCGCTGGACCGCATCCTCGACCACTACCTGCACACCGCGTACGAGGCCGACCGGCGGCTCTACGTCCGCAGCGATTCCATCACCCTGGCGGAGCCGGCACCCGGGGCCGAGCCGGAGCGGTTCGCCGACGGGACGTCGGCGCTCGCCTGGTTCGACGCCGAACGGCTGGTCCTGCTCCGGGTGATCGACCTGGCCGCCGACGCCGGCCGGGCCACCCACACCTGGCAGCTCGCCTGGTCGGTCAGCATGTTCCTCAACCGGCGGGTGCACTGGCAGGACTGGGTGCACGCGCAGCAGCGGGCCCTGGAGTCGAACGCGGACCGCGACGACCTCGGGCAGGCGCAGGCACACCGCTTCCTGGGCCTGGTCTACCTGCGGATGTCCCGGGCCGACGAGGCGCACGAGCAGCTCCGGCAGGCCCTCGCCCTGTTCCGTCAGCTCGGTGACCCGGCCGGCGAGGCGAGCACCGAGCGCGGCATCGGCCGCGCGTACGCCCGGCAGGGCCGGCACGACCGGGCGTTGGCGCACACCGAGCGGGCCCTCGAACTGTTCCGGGCCGCCGGTAACCGGGTGGGCGCGGCGAGCGCGCTGAACGCCACCGGGTGGTACCACGCGCAGCTCGGCGATTATCACGTCGCGCTCCAGCGGTGCCGGGAGGCGGTCCGGCTGCACGAGGAACAGAAGGACGTCAGTGGGCTGGCCAACGCCTGGGACAGCCTCGGGTACGCGTACCACGGGCTCGGCAACCACGCGGACGCCATCGCCTGCTATCAGCGTGCGGTCGAGTTCTTCCGGGCCGCCGACGACCGGTACGGCGAGACCGACGCGCTGACCAGTCTCGGCGACACCCAGCTCGACGCCGGCAACCCGGGAGCGGCGCTGACCGCGTGGCGGGCGGCGCTGGCCATCCTCACCGACATCGGCCACCCCGACGCGGCGCGGGTACGCACCCGGATCGCCGGCCTGGGCCGTCCCGGCGGGCCGGGCGTCCCTGCCGGACAGCCGTCCCACCGGACCTGACGAAGGTTCCGGGTGGGCACCCGGCCGGCCTGTCCCAGCCGGAGCGGAAATGCGCGGGAGCCGCGCGAGGCCGGCTGGTAGCGTCCGGTGGTCGACGGGGCCGGGCGTGCGGGCGGCCGGCGCGACGGCGGGAGTGGCGGATGAACGTGGCGGCGGTGTCGTTCCGGGATGCGAACGTCGGTGACGCCGAGCGGGTCGCCGGGCTGCACGCCGACAGTTGGCGCCGGCACTACCGGGGTGCGTACACGGACTCCTATCTGGACGGTGACGTGTTCGCCGACCGGCTGGCGGTCTGGTCGGCCCGGCTGGCGGACCCGGCACCGCAGGGGGTCACGGTGCTCGCCGAGATCGCCGGGGAGTTCGCCGGCTTCGTCCACGTCATCCTCGACGACGACGCCCGGTGGGGCTCCCTGGTGGACAACCTGCACGTGGCCCGGGCCCACCACCGGCACGGCATCGGCGCCGCGCTGATGCGCCGGGCGGCCGGCACGGTGCTGGAGCGCGGCGCCACGGACGCGATGTACCTGTGGGTGCTGGAGCAGAACACCGCCGCCCGGGCCTTCTACTCGGCGCTCGGCGGCCGCGTCGCCGAGCGGTCGTACACCCGGCCGCCGGGCGACGTACCGGGCCGGCTCAACGGCCGCCCGGCCAAGCTGCGCTGCGTCTGGCCGGACGCGGGCGCCCTGCTCCCGCCGGGATAGCCCGGGCGGTACGGCGGAGGCGGCACCGGACGTAGGCCCTCGCCGTAGGCGCCGTCCGGGGCCCGGACGGCGCCGGACGTCACCGGTCAGCGTGGCGGGCCGGCGACCCCGATCAGGTTGCCCTCGGGATCGGTGAAGTGCCCGACCGCGAGCGGCCCGCCGCTGGCCGGTGCCGGCCCCAGCACCCGGGTCCCGCCGAGGCTCTCGGCCTTGCGCAGAGCCGCCTCGACGTCGGGGACACCCACGTAGAACAGGACCCGGCGCTGGTATCCGGCACCGCCGCCGACACCGCCGTTGATCCCGGTGCCGTCGCCGGTCGCGCTCCCGTCGACGAATCCGTACTCGCCCGGCGCGGAGACCGCCTCGGTGGCGGCGTCGCCGACGCCGAACCGCCAGCCGAAGAGTTCACCGTAGTAGCTGCGGAGCGCCGCCGGATCGGCGCCGATGATCTCGAAGTGCACCACCTGCTGTCCCATGATCTTCCTTTCCAGGTCACGATGTCGCGCCCTCGGTCGTCGGCGCGGCGGCACCCTTGGGGCACCACGCAGCAGAGGTCGGAGCCGCCATCCCGTTCTCGACCTCCGTCGCCGGAACCCCGTCCTCGCCGACGGCGCCACGACCGCGACAGCGCATCAGGCCGGGACGGCCGGGGACTTCCTCGGCCGTCCCGGCGTCGGGGACGTCCGGCGCGGGCCGGACGTCCCCGGCCATCGACGGCCGACTAGGCTGCCGGGGTGGCGGACGGAGGGTTCCGGCTGAGTGTCGACTACGGCACGTCGCACACCGTGGCTGTGCTGCGCTGGCCGGACGGGCGTACCCGTCCGCTGCTGTTCGATGGGTCGCCGCTGCTCTCCTCGGCCACCTGTGTCGAGGACGGCGGCACGGTCCTGTCCGGTCAGGACGCCACCGGCGCCGCCCGGCGGTGGCCACAGGGCTTCGAGCCGTACCCGAAGCGGCGCATCGGCGACGGCACTGTGTGGCTCGGCAACCGGGAGGTCTCCGTCACCTCGCTGGTGGTCGCCACGCTGGCCCGGGTCGCCGACGAGGCCGCCCGGGTCGCGGGGCCGGGCTGGCCCGGATCCGCGCTGCTCACCGTGCCCGCCACCTGGGGGCCGACCCGGCGGGCGCTGCTGGTGGCCGCCGCCGTCGAGGCCGGCCTGCCCGAGCCCCGGCTCGCCGCCGAGCCGGTCGCCGCCGCGAGCTACCTGGTGGGGGCCGGTGAACTGGCCGTGCCGGCCGGTGGTCACGTCGCCATCTACGACCTCGGCGCGGGCACCTTCGACGCGACCGTGGTCCGCCGCACCGCGACGGGCGGCTTCACCGTGCTGGCCACCGACGGACTGCCGCAGACCGGCGGGCTTGACCTCGACGCGGCGCTCGTCGGGTACGTCGGTCGACTGCTGGCGGACCGCGATCCGGTCCGGTGGCGGCGGCTGACCGCACCGGACGACGACACCGACCGCCGCGCCGCACTGACCCTCTGGGACGAGGCCCGCCGGGCGAAGGAGAGCCTGAGCCGGACCTCGGTCGGTTACCTGCACGTCCCGCTCTTCGACGAGTCGGTGCCGGTCGGCCGGGAGGAGTTCGAACGACTGGCCCGGGTGGTGCTGGACCGGACCGTCGAGGTGACGGTGGCGGCGGTCCGCTCGGCCGGCCCCGGAGCGGGACCGGCCACGATCGTCCTGGTCGGGGGTGCGAGCCGGATCCCGCTGGCGGCCACCCTGCTGCACCGGGCCCTCGGGGTGGCGCCGGTCGTCACCGAGCAGCCGGAACTCGTGGTGGCCGAGGGTGCCCTCTCGGTGCCGCCGGACGACATGCTGCCGGCCGGCCCGGCCACACCACCGCCCGGCCCACCGGCCCCATCGCCGCCCGGCCCACCACCGACCACCCCTCCGGCCCCATCGCCGCCCGGCCCACCACCGACCACCCCTCCGGCCCCATCGCCGCCCGGCCCACCACCGACCACCCCTCCGGCCCCACTGCCCAGCACGTCCACTCCGGTATCGGGGGCCGATCCGTCGACCGCCGTCACGGTCCGGTCGGTGCCTACGGGCCGGTCGGTGCCGTCCCGGGGACGCGGCCGGGTCCTGCTCGCCGGGGTGCTCGTGCTGGCCGTGCTGACCGTGCTGGCCGTCGCCGTGGTACTGCGCCCGTGGGACCGGCCCGGCGGTCGGGCCGCCGACCCCACGCAGCCGACGCCGACCTTCGCCGACGGCACCACGATGCGACGATTGCAGGAGGCGCGGCGGATCACGATCGGCAGCAGGTTCGACCTGCCCGGCACCGGTTACCGCGAACCGGACGGGACCATGACGGGATTCGACGTGGAGATCGGCCGGCTGATCGCCACCGAACTCGGCCTCGACCCCGCCGACGTGCAGTGGACGGAGGCTCCGTCGACGGTCCGGGAAGAGCTCATCGAGCAGGGCCGGGTCGACCTCGTCATCGCCACCTACACCATCACCGAGGCCCGCACCCAACGGGTCGCGTTCGCCGGGCCGTACCACCTACCGGGGCAGCGACTGCTGGTACGCGCCGACGAGACCACGATCACCGGCCCGGAGTCGCTGCTCAAGGGCCGCCGGACCTGCACCGTCACCGGAACTCCACACGGCAGCCAGCTCGAAGATCAGCTCGGTGGCCAGTCGTTGGCGCTGACGTCGCTCGGCACCTACCAGGAGTGCGCGGAGCGGCTCGCCGCCGCCGGGGTCGACGCGATCGCCGGGGACGGACCGACCCTGGTGGGCCTGGTCGCCGGCAACACCGCGCGGTTCCGGCTGGTGGGCCCGGCGTTCGCCCCGCAGCCGTACGGGATCGGCCTGCGCCGGGGTGACGAGCCGTTCCGGGCCTGGCTCGCCGAGACGTTGCAGCGGATCATCGCCGACGGTCGCTGGCGGGCCGCCTGGCAGGGCACCCTCGGCCGCTACGACGAGCAGGAGCCGACCGTTCCCGAGGTCCGCTGAGCGTCCCGGTGCCGGACGCGCCGGAACATTTCCGGCGACCGCTCCGGGCGAGCCGCGACCGCCGGAGCGGATCCCGGCCGAGAATGCAGGACATGTCGACGGTATCCGCGAGGCCGGACGGTGCGACCTGGTTGCCGCCCCGAGCCGGATCCCGGCCGGGGTCGGCCGCGAGGCCGCTCGCCGCCGGCTCGAACCTGGACTACTACCTGGTCCAGCCCGACAACCGGGACTTCGCCGGCCCGGCGGGGATCCTCGTCGAGGAGTTCCGGTTGGACGAAGACCATTCGGCGGTCCGGCTCGACAGCACCGGGTGGACGGCAGGCGGCTCCCGCTGGCAGGGCGCCTCGGCGTTCAGCCGGGGCATACGTACCGACGCCGCACTGCGTGACCGGGTCGTCGGCGCCAACCGGCAGGAAGTCGAGTTCGTCTACCGCCATCTCGGCGGGGGCGAACTGCCGGGCGAGGAGGTGCTGCGCGGATACTTCGACGCCGGCATCCGGCTGCCCACCTCCGCACCGCTGCGGCTGAACCCGGGCCCGGCCACCGCCGGCTTCGCCGAGACCCGGGTCTACCGGGTCTTCTTCACCGCCGGGCTCGACGCGGACGGCCTGACCGGACTGCTCGCCACTTGGCGGATGACGCCCGGGCACGGCACCACCGGCGTCCTGACCGGAGTCGCCGGCACCGCTCGACGCCGGATCGGCGCCGACGCCTTCACCTGGGAACTGCGCCGGATCGGTGCCGGCGCCGCCTGGTGCCTGGACCTGACGGCCGACCTGGCCGGCAGCCGCGACGACGCCGTCGGTCCGCTGCTGCGCGAGCTGACCACGGCGGCCAGGATGGCGGGGCTGATCCCGGTGACGACCGAGCGCCTCCGCTGACCGTCCGTCACCTGCGGCCACGACGGACCGCGCGGACGGGTGGGAGATGTTCAGCGGAAACCGGCCGGCGCCGGGTCTCGGTGGCGGGCCCGCCACAGCCAGCCGACGTCCCGGCCGAAGGACCAGCAGAGCAGCGCCAGCGCCAGCCCGACCGAGGCGTACGCCAGCGACCCGGGCAGCAGGCCGGAACTCGCCACCGCGAGCACGATGCCCTGCATCGCGGCGACAGTCTTCCGGGAGAACCGGTGCGGCAGGGCCGCCTTGAGCCACGGCAGCGCCCAGGCGGCCGCGACGAAGGCGTACCGGAGGGCGCCGATCGCGAGTACCCAGGCGCCGAGGGACTGCGCGAGATAGGCGCTGAGCACCAGGATGAGGAAGGCGTCGACCTCCATGTCGAACCGGGCGCCGAGCGCGGAGGTCGTGCCGGTACGCCGGGCGACCTGACCGTCGACCCAGTCCAGCGCCAGCGCCACCCCCGCCACGGCGACCAGCAGCCCCACCGGGGCCGGCGACCAGAAGGAGGCCGCCACCAGCGCGGTCACCCCGCCGACCAGGGTGGCCCGGGCCAGGGTCACCTGGTTGGCCGCGCCGAGCATCCGGGCGCCGGACCGACGCATTCCACGGCCGAGCAGCAGCCAGGTGACCACCGCGTACGCCGAACCGGCCAACCAGCCGGCGGGGCCCAGCCCGACCGTGGCGGAGAGCGCCGCCAGCAGGACGAACTGGACGGCCAGCCCCACCGCCGGCCCGTCCACCTCCGCCGCCGAGCCCACCTGGACCGGTACGGGGCGGCCGCCGACGAGCGGCGGGGACACTGTCCGGTGCCGCGCGGGACGCAGACGGACCAGGGATGTTGCGATCGGGTGATCACTGACAGTCAACGTTCCTCCGTCACGGTTTGGCACGATCAACGTGCCGCGTATCGTTGCCGCTGCCCACCCCCGTGGAAACGGAAAACGTCCGCGTTCGGTTCATCGCGCCGGGAAAGGAGTTGATGACAGTGCGTGCCCGGGCCTTCTGGCTTGCCGCACCCGGCAGGGGCGAGATCCGGCCGGTGCCGCTGGCGCCGCCCGGTGCCGACGAGGTGCTGGTCCGCACCCTCCACTCCGGGCTGAGCCGGGGCACCGAGACGCTGGTCTTCGCCGGCAAGGTGCCACCCAGCCAGTACGCGACGATGCGCGCCCCGTTCCAGGACGGCGACTTTCCCGGCCCGGTGAAGTACGGCTACCTCAACGTCGGGCTCGTCGAGGCGGGACCGGAGCACCTGGTCGGCCGTACCGTCTTCTGCCTCTACCCGCACCAGACCCGGTACGTCGTGCCGGCGTCGGCGGTCACCGTCGTACCGGACGGGGTGCCGGCGGCCCGGGCGGTGCTCGCCGGCACCGTGGAGACCGCGGTGAACGCGCTCTGGGACGCCGCTCCCCTGGTCGGCGACCGGATCGCGGTCGTCGGGGCCGGGATGGTCGGCAGCGCCGTCGCCGGGGTCCTCGCCCGGTTCCCCGGCGCCCGGGTGCAACTGGTCGACGCGGATCCCGGCCGGGCGGGCGTCGCCGCCGCGCTCGGCGTCGACTTCGCGCTGCCCGCCGAGGCGGCCGGCGACCGTGACCTGGTGGTGCACGCCAGCGCCACCTCGGCCGGGCTGACCCGATCGCTGGAGCTGCTCGCCCCGGAGGGCACCGTGGTCGAACTGAGCTGGTACGGCGACCGCCAGGTGAGCGTGCCGCTCGGCGAGAACTTCCACTCCCGCCGACTGGTCGTTCGGAGCAGTCAGGTGGGCACGGTGTCACCGAACGTACGCGGACGGCGTACCTTCGCCGACCGGCTCGGGCTCGCCCTGGAACTGCTCGCCGACCCGGCCTTCGACGCCCTGATCACCGGCGCGTGCGACTTCGAGGAGCTGCCGGAGACACTCCCCCGGCTGGTCAGCGGCGAGCTGCCCGCCCTGTGCCACCGGGTCGACTATCCGTAGCTGCCACCGCGCATCCCGAGCGGAAACACCAGGAGGAGAATCCTTGTTCAGCATCACCGTCCGTGACCACATCATGATCGCGCACAGCTTCCGGGGTGAGGTCTTCGGCCCGGCGCAGAAGCTGCACGGGGCGACCTTCGTGGTGGACGCCACGTTCCGCCGTCCCGAACTCGACGCGGACAACATCGTCGTGGACATCGGGCTGGCCTCCGCACAGTTGGCCGAGGTGCTGGGCGAACTCAACTACCGCAACCTGGACGACGAGCCGTCACTGTCCGGGATCAACACCTCGACCGAGGCGCTCGCCCAGATCATCGCCGACCGGCTGGCCGACCGGGTGCACGCGGGCTCGCTCGGCGCGGGGGCGCGCGGGCTGACCGGGATCACCGTCACCCTGCACGAGTCGCACATCGCCTGGGCCAGCTACGAGCGGACCCTGTGACCGAACCGGATCCCGGCTGGCCGGGTGCGTCCGGAGACGGCGCCGGCGCGGTGAGCGCCGGGACCGCGTACGTGGTGCTGCCCGGTGACATCGACGATCCGGGCACCCCGAGCGGCGGCAACCACTACGACCGGCAGGTCATCACCGGGCTGACCGGGCTCGGCTGGCAGGTACGCGAACTCGCCGTACCGGGGAGTTGGCCCCGGCCCGCCGAGGCCGAGCGGGTGGCGCTGGCCGCCGCGCTCGCCGGCGTACCGGACGGCGCGGTGGTGCTGCTGGACGGGCTGGTCGCCTGCGGGGTACCGGAGGTCGTCGGTCCGGCAGCCGTTCGGCTCCGGCTGGCGGTGCTGGTGCATCTGCCGCTGGCCGACGAGACCGGGCTGCCGCCCGAGGTGGCGGCCCGGCTCGACGAGTGGGAACGGCGGACCCTGCGGGCCGCCCCGGCGGTCGTGGCGACCAGCGCCGGCACCGGGCGCCGGCTGGTGGAGCGGCACGGGCTGCCCGCCGCGCGGGTGCACATCGTGCCGCCCGGGGTCGCGGCCGCACCGCTGGCACCCGGTACGGACGGCGCCGCGAGCCTGCTCTGCGTCGCCTCGGTCATCCCGCGCAAGGGGCACGACGTACTGGTCGAGGCGCTGGCGGCGATGCCGGACCGGCCCTGGACCTGCCGCTGCGTCGGCCCCGTCGACCGCGATCCGGACCACGTCGACCGGCTGCGCCGGCTCGCCGGGGCGGCCGGGCTGGCCGACCGGATACGGTTCGTCGGGCCGCGTACCGGCACCGAGCTGGCCGCCGACTACGCCGCCGCCGACCTGCTGGTGCTGGCGTCCCGGGCCGAGCCGTACGGCATGGTCGTCACCGAGGCGCTGGCCCGGGGCATTCCGGTGCTGGGCAGCGCGGTGGACGGGCTGCCCGAGGCGGTCGGGCGGACGCCGGACGGCGCCGTACCCGGGCTGCTGGTGCCGCCCGGTGACCCGGCGGCGCTGGCCGGGGCGCTGCGCCGCTGGTTCGACGAGCCGGAGCTGCGGCACCGGCTCCGGGCCGCCGCCCGGGATCGCCGGGCCGACCTGCCCGGCTGGGAGGTCACCGCCGCTCGCCTCGGCGGGGTGCTGCACGCGCTGGCCAGGCAACCGGGACCGCCGCGGCAGCCAGCACCGGCCGGGGACGATCCGTCACCACGGGCCGGGGACGATCGTGGGAGGACCGCAGAAGTGAAGGGAAACCATGACTGAGCGCGGCGAGGGAACCGGGCAACCCGACGGCGGGGGCGACGATTCGCCGTACAGCCTGGCCTGGCTCGGCCTGCGGGAGCCGGCCGACGCCCGGGCCCGGGCCAGTGAGCTGGTCGAGCCGCTGCGCGGCCTGCCGACCGGCACCGGTCCGACGGTGATCCGGGACCTGGGCTGCGGCAGCGGTTCGATGGGGCGCTGGCTCGCCGGCCGGCTGCCCGGTCCGCAGCACTGGGTGCTGTACGACCGGGAAGCCGGGCTGCTCGACCACGCCCGGGACCACCTGCCGGCCACCGCCGCCGACGGCTCGCCGGTCAGCGTCCGGACCCGGGAGTGCGACCTCACCCGGCTGACCGCCGACGACCTCGCCGGGGCGTCGCTGGTCACCGCGTCCGCCCTGCTCGACCTGCTCAGCCTCGCCGAGGTGGAACGGCTCGTCACGGCCTGCGTCGACGCCGGCTGCCCGGCGCTGCTGACCCTCTCCGTGCTGGGCGAGGTGGAGTTCTCCCCGGCCGACCCGCTCGACGCCGAGATCACCGCCGCGTTCAACGCGCACCAGCGGCGCAGTACCGGCGGCCAGCGGCTGCTCGGCCCGGACGCCGTGCAGGCGACCGCCGAGGCGTTCCGCCGGCTCGGGGCGGAGGTGCGGGTCCGGCCCAGCCCGTGGCGGCTCGGCCCGGCGGAGGCGGAACTGACCGCGCAGTGGCTGCGCGGCTGGGTGGCGGCCGCCGTCGAGCAGCGGCCGGAGCTGGCCGCCCCGGCCGCCGGCTACCTGGAGCGTCGGCTCGGCGCCGCGACCGCCGGTGAGCTGCGGGTGGTCGTCGGGCACGCCGACCTGCTCGCCACGTACCGATGACCCCGTACCGAGCCGCTCGCCGCGAACGGATGAACCGCAGCCCCGGTTGCCTCGTATAACTGGCGAGAACCGACCGAAGGAGGCTGGCGGATGTGCAGGGCGAGGACGGCACGGCGGGGAGTTCCGGCGGACCGGGCGGCGTCGTGAGGCGTACGTGCTGGGCCTGGGCCCGACTGCTCGGCGGTGCCGCCATCCTCGGCTTCCTGCTGTGGCGGCTCGGCACCGGGGCGTTCCTGGACGGGCTGCGGGTGATCGACGCCGGCACCCTGCTCGCCGCGCTGGGGATCGGACTGCTGACCACGGTGTTCAGCGCCTGGCGCTGGTGCCTGGTGGCCCGGGGTCTCGGCATCCGGTTGCCGCTGGGCAGGGCGATCGCCGACTACTACCGGGGGCTCTTCCTCAACGCGGCCCTGCCGGGCGGCGTACTCGGGGACGTGCACCGGGCGGTGCGGCACGGCAAGGACGTGGACGACGTCGGCCGGGGTGTCCGGGCCGTGGTGCTGGAGCGCTCCGCCGGGCAGATCGTGCTGCTCACCGTCGGAGTGGTGGTGCTGCTGCTCGCCTATCCCGCCCCGCTGCTGGCCCGGGCCGGGCTCGGCCGGACCGGACCGCTGGTGGCCGCCGTCCTGGGGGCGGCCGGGGTGCTCGGTCTCGCCGGCTGGCTCGTCCTGCGGTCGCGACGGCGGCTCGACCGGCTCCGCCGCCGGGACGGGCAGCCTCCCGTCGCCCGGCGGGACGGTCCCGCTCCGGACGGCACCGACCCGGACGAGGCCCGGCTCGCGGGCTCGCGGTGGGTCCGGGCGTGCCGCACCGCCGTCTCCGACGTACGGCTCGGGCTGCTCGCCCGGCACAGTTGGCCGGGGGTCGCGCTCTCGTCCGCCGTGGTGCTGGCCGGACATCTCGGCACGTTCGTCGTCGCGGCCCGGGCCGCCGGGTCGTCGGCGCCGCTCACCCGGCTCGTACCGCTGATGTTGCTCGCCCTGATCGCGATGGCGCTGCCGCTGAACGTCGGCGGTTGGGGGCCCCGGGAGGGCGTCACCGCCTGGGCCTTCGGCGCCGCCGGGCTGGGCGCCTCGCTCGGCCTCACCGTCGCCGTGGTGTACGGGGTACTCGCCTTCGTCGCGAGCCTGCCCGGCGCGGCGGTACTGGTCGCGCGCTGGATCGGCCGGCTCCGCACGACCAGGACACCCGCCGCCACCGGTACGCCCGCCGCGACCGTGCCTGCCAACCGGGCGGCGCCCCGGCTCCGGCTACCCCGAGCGGTCGCGTGACCGGCGGCACGACCTGCCGCACGCCCTGCGCCGCCCCGGCCGGCCAGGCGGCTGTGCCCGCTCGCGGCCGGGTCGCTGCGCGCCGCGCTGACCGGTCACGTCGCGGCGAACCGTTCCGAGAGGGCGTAGCGCAACAGCACCACGTCGCCGATCTGGCAGACCTCGGCCAGCTCCGCCCGGCGGTCGGGTCCCCACGGGAACCGGCCGTCGCCGACGAAGCGCGGCGCCCGGGAGTCACCGACGAAGAAGGGCGCGACCACCAACTGCAACTCGTCGGCGAGTCCGGCGGTGAGGAACTGGGTATGGATCGTCCCGCCACCCTCGACCATCAGCCGAGCCACGCCCCGGGCGTGCAGGTCGGCCAGCACCAGTTCGAGGTCGACGGGATCGCCGCTGTCCACCACGGTCGCCACCTCGCCGAGGCGCTTGCGCGCTTCGTCCAGGCTGGCGCTCGCGCAGTAGACGAGCTTGTCGATGTCGCCGGTGACGAAGAACCGGGCGGTCGGGTCCAGGTCGGCCCGGCCGGTCACGGTCACCTTCATCGGGGTCGGCCGCAACCCCCGGGTCACCCGCTCGGCCCGGCGTTGCGGCGACCGGACCAGCAGGCGCGGATTGTCCTGCCGGACCGTACCCGCACCGACCAGGATCGCGTCGCATTCCGCCCGTACCGCGTCGACCCGGTCGAAGTCGGCGTCGTTGGAGAGCAGCAGCCGCGCCCCGGTGGCGTTGTCCAGGTAGCCGTCGATTGACATGCCGCAGCTGAGCAGTACGTACGGCCGGTCGCCCACTGATCGCACCTCTCCGTCGATGAACAGCCCGCGCGGTGGATCAGTCTTCCGCATCGTCGGCGCCCGTCCCCGCCGGCCTCGCCCCGATGCCCGTCGGGTGGCCCGCATCGGATGACCACGCACCGGGTACCAGCCTCCGCGCTCTTTCGATGCGCTCGCGGGCAGACCTCCGACAGAGGCACCCTAGATCGTCAGGGCGTACGCACCGACCCCAAGAGGGAGAACTGATGCCGCACACACCGCCCCAGGTAACCACCGCCGAGGCGCCCGAAACGCTCACCGCGCCCGGGCCGTTTCCGGCCGCCGCCGTGCGCCGGCAGGTGACCGTACCGCTCCGCTTCGCCGACGGCTACACCGCCACCGCGCGGGTCTTCACCTTCGACGGGCTGGTGGACGGCCGGGAGCATCTCGCGCTCGGTCTGGGCGACTGGCGGGGCAGGCTCGGCCAGTCCGTCAACGGCGCACCCGCGCCGCTGGTGCGGCCGCACAGCGAGTGCATGACCGGTGACGTGTTCGGCAGCCAGCGGTGCGACTGCGGCCCGCAACTTCGGGAGGCGGTCGAGCGGATCAGCGACCATGGCGGGTTCCTGCTCTACCTGCGGCAGGAGGGCCGGGGCATCGGGCTGTACGCGAAGCTCGACGCGTACGCCCTGCAGGACGTGGGGCTGGACACCTACGAGGCCAACGTGGCGCTCGGGCACGGCGAGGACGAGCGCGACTACACGGTGGCGGCGCAGATGCTCCGTACGCTCGGCGCGGACCGGATCGCGCTGCTGAGCAACAACCCGGACAAGGCGGAACAACTCGGCCGGCTCGGTGTGCAGGTCGCCGAGCGGGTCCCCACCGGGGTGCATCTGTCCGCCGCCAACGCCCGATATCTGAAGACGAAGGCCAACCACACCGCGCACACCATCGACCTGCCGCTCGCCGACTGAGCGGCGGTCCCGGGCTGGCCGGGGCACACCCCGTCCGGCCACCTGCCGACCGCGGGTCCGCCCCGGCCGGGAGGGCCCGGTCGCGGCCGGCGGCTCAGACCACCGGGGCCCGGTCGAGGTCGGTGATGTCGATCTCGTGCCGTTCGAAGAGTTCCTCCAGGGCCTCGGGACCGTTCTCCTCGGCGAAGTCCGCCTCGCTCTCGCTGACCGGTACGGCGAGCAGCCAGGCCACCGTCCTGCTGCCGACCACCATCGAGCCGAACTCCCGCTCCCAGAGATAGGGGTCGGTGAGGAAGAAGTGCGGTAACCGGGTGTCCGGCAGGTGCATGCGCAGCACCTCGCGGAAGCAGGCGCCCGGCTCCGGCTCCCAGCCGTCGTTGATCCAGAAGAACGCGGCGGTACTCAGCGCCTCGGCGAACTGCGGATGCAGGGCCGAGTCGGCGACGGCGAGCAGCTCGACGCCGAGCGGCGGGTCGACGTCCCTGGGGATGGCGACCTCGGAGAGGCCGATCGTGCAGTAGGCCGTGGTGTCCGGCCAGGGGTGGTCGGTGGAGTGCAGGATCGCCACCCTGCTCGCCCCGTCGGCGTCGAGGTATTCGACGACCCGTGGGCTGCCACCGAAGACCGCCGCGACGGTCTTCGCGATCACCTTGTTCTCGTTGCTGACGTTCGGCATGTCACGGCCCCAGGTAGTCGTCGGTATGGTCCTCACCTGCGTGACCTCGGTTCGACGATGGTAGCTCCGGCCGATAGTGCGACGGGTCGTTGTGCTCGTCGAGGAACTTCTTGCGGCCGATCCGCCGCCGGCGTGCGCTGGCCTGGTGCTTGCGGAACTCGTACCCGGGCTTGTGCCCCATGTCCCAGCGTGCCCACCGACGGATGACCTTGCCGGTCAACGGGTCCCGGACTTTGCCGTCCGGGCCCTTGTTCGCCTGCCACACCTTGTCGCGTACGCCCCGGCGGAAGGTCTTCGGCCGGCGGTAGGGATCCCGGCGCAGCTTGGCGCGTACGCTCTTGGCGACCGGCGGCAGCTTCTCGCCGTCCCGGACGACCGACCGGAGCGACCGCATCACGCCCTTGGCGGCGGCACCGGCGAGTCGCCGGCGCACCCGGCGTCTAACCATTGGCGATCTTCATGATCGCCTCGTTGAGCAGCCAGTCCAGGGCTCGTCGCAACGCCTCGCGCAGCAGGGCGACCCCGGCGGCGGCCAGACCACCGGTGGCGATCGCCGCCGCGATGGCCAGCACGGTCAGGCTGGCCTGGGCGATGATGTTGAGCTTGAGCGCCAGGACGATGGCGGCGCAGGTCAGCAGCCCGGCACCGACGATGTCCGCCCCGGTGGCACCGCCGGCCAGCCGCTGGGCCGGCGCGGCGTCCCTGGTCCAACTGGTCCGGAACACGTCCGCCGCCTCGGCCTGGGTCGCCGTCCAGACGCCGGCCGCCGCGCTGTTGGCGGCCTTCACCTCGGTGTCGAGTTGGCTCGACAGGCCACCCCAGGCCCGGCCCAGCTCGAACAGCTTGGTCTCGTCGCTCTCCGGCCAGTGGAAGCCGATGGTGGCGAGGAGCTCCACCAGGCTGGGCGGCAACTGGATCCCCATCGCGGGCTCCCTAGGGCTGGGGCCACCCCTGGCTGTCCAGGAGGGCGCGGGCTGCTGCCTTACTGTCCTGATCGGACTCTTCGAAGAGGAACGCCACGATGTCCAGCCGCTCGACGTACCCGTCGATGGTGTCGAGGTTGGAGGTGTAGCAGTTCATCACCATCGCGTGCGCGCCCTGGTAGACGTCGGCGATGGTGGCGCCCAGCTCGTCGTTGCCCCACGGCGCGCCGATGGAGTCCAGCCGCTGCTGGAACGTCTGGAGCAGGGCGTCGGTCCGTTCGACGACCCCGGCGAGTTCGTCGGCGGCGTTGCGCAGCCCCTCCGGCGAGACCTCGGTCGTCGTCACCGGGTCCGCCGCTCGATCCGGGCCATGGCGTCGCTCAGCGAGTCGGTGATCGCCCGCATGTTCCGCATGCCCTCCTCGCGGACCTCGCGGAGCTGTTCCGCCAGGGCCGCCGGGTCCACCGCGAGGGCCGCGGCGGCCGTCTCGTCGTCGGAGCGTGCGGCGAGCCATGCCTGGTTGAACGCCCGCGCGATGCCCTCGGCCAACTGATCGGCCCGCAGCCCCATGGCGTCGTCGGCCAGCCGGATCTCGTCCACCCGCCCGTCGGCGGCGAGCCGCACCCGTACCCGGCCGTCGAGCGCGCTGCCGGTGGTCGGCTCCCGATTCGCCTGCTGCCGGTCACGGGCCGCGTCCGCCTCGCGCTGGACGGACTCCATCAACCGGTCGAGGTCACCCAACACCTGCCACAGATCAGACAATCCACGCCTCCCCACCCGTGCCGGCGATGGAGGCAAGGCGCGTGCTGCCTCCACCGGGACCTCGAACCTAACGGGCCATCGATACCGGGGCAATCGTCAATACCGGCGCTTCGCACCCGGAGGCGGCGCCCGGTCCATCCCGGGCGGCGGACGCGGGCGGCGGCCGGCTCCGCTCCCCGGCGGGCGGGTCCGCTCCCGGGTACGCCGGCCGGGACACGGCCGACCAGCCGGTGGCCGGCACCGGCCCGGACGTTACCCTCCGGCTTCGGGACGCCCCGGCTCGCGGCCGGGGCCGCCGGCCGGGCCGCACCCCCGGCCCGCGACAACGAGAGGAGACGGGCCATGCTTGTCGACTGGCCGCTGGACCGGTTGCGCGACTACCTGCCGGAACGCGACGAACCGGCAGACTTCGACGCCTTCTGGGCGAAGACCCTGGGTCAGGCGCGGGACGCCGGCACCCCGGCACGGTTCGAGCCGTACGACGCCGGTCTGTCCACGGTGGAGGTCTTCGACATCACCTTCTCCGGCTTCGCCGGCCAGCCGGTACGCGGCTGGTTCCTGCTTCCCCGGCACCGTACCGGCCGGCTACCCTGCGTCGTCGAGTACATCGGGTACGGCGGCGGGCGCGGGCTGCCGCACGAGTGGCTGACCTGGAGCGCCGCCGGCTACGCCCACCTGGTGATGGACACCCGGGGCCAGGGCAGCAACGGTTACCTGGTCGGCGACACCCCGGACCCGGACCCGGTCGGCCTGCCGCAGACCCCCGGCTTCATGACCCGTGGCCTCAGCGATCCGTCGGCCTACTACTACCGCCGGGTCTTCACCGACGCCGTCCGCGCCGTGGAGACCGCCCGGGCACATCCCCGGGTCGACCCGGACCGGGTGGCGGTGGCCGGCACCAGCCAGGGCGGTGGGATCAGCATCGCCGTCTCCGGCCTGGTCGACGGGCTCGCCGCGGTGCTGCCGAACGTGCCGTTCCTCTGCCACTACCGGCGGGCCACCGAGATCACCGACGCCCTGCCGTACCACGAACTGGTGACGTATCTGCGGACCCACCGGGGCGACGTCGAGCAGGCGTTCCGGACCCTCAGCTACTTCGACGGGGTCAACTTCGCCAGCCGGGCCGACGCCCCGGCGCTCTTCTCCGTCGCCCTGATGGACGCGGTCTGCCCGCCGTCGACGGTCTACGCCGCCTTCAACCACTACGCGGGCGAGCAGAAGGACATCACGGTGTGGCCGTACAACGGGCACGAGGGCGGGGCGGGTTTCCAGTTCCCCCGCCAGGCCGAACTGCTCCGCCGGCTGTTCGGCGACCGTGGGTAGCCCGCAGCGGAGGGTCGCCGGGCCGGCCGCCGGGTACGGCGCCGCCTTCGACCGGCTCTTCGCCCGGGGCCGCGACGCCGTGCTGGCCGGTACCCACTACCGCGACTCCCCGCCGGTCGACGGCGGCCGGTGGGGACTCTCGGTGGTGCTGCCGCCGGATCCGCCGTGCGCCGCCCGGCTGGCGGCGGTGACCGCCGAGGCGCTCGCCGTGGCCGGCCCGGACCACTGGCCGACGGGCGCGCCGGAGGCGGCGCACTTCACGGTACGGGCACTCGAGGCGCACCGGAGCAGCGTGCCGGACGGCGACCCGCTGGTGGTCCGGGCCGGCTCGGCGCTGCGCCGGGCCGCCGCGGCGTGCCGGCCGGTACGGCTGGCCCTGCGCGGCCTGACGCTCACCCCGTCCGGTGTGATGGCCTGCGCCTATCCGGTGGACACGGCGCCGGACGAGTTCGCCGCACGGCTCGCCGTCGACCTCGGCGAGGACGCCTGGTTCGAGGCCGACTTCACCCGGGACATCTGGTACGCCACCCTGGTCCACTTCACCGGGCCGCTGCGCGATCCGGTCGCACTGGTCGACTGGGTGGCCGCGCGCCGTTCCGCCGACCTGGGCGACGCGGCCGTCGATGCGGCCGAGTTGCTGCGCTTCCGGTTCAACGGGCGCCAGCCGGTACGGGTACCGCTGGCCGGCGCGCCCTTCGGCACCGGTACCGGGTAGCGGAGGCTCCCCCCGCCCGACCCATCGTGGCCGTATGATTACCCAGCTCCCCGACCGGTCGACGACGACCCCTCCGCAGCACGGTCGACGACGACTGTCAGATCCACGTCCGCCGCTTTTCCTCCGGCCGCCCGTGAGGAAACGATGGTCAGGAAGTCACGGGAGGAATCGATGGACTCTGACAGCGCCGACCCGGGCCGCCCGGCGGAACCGCTGCCCGCCGAGTTCGGCTCGGCCGAGCAGAACGCCGACGGCGGCGACCGGGCCAGCCCGCTGTCGCCGGTGCCCACCTCTCCCAGCCTGGTCACCGACTCGGTCATCGCCCGGCCGTTGCAGGAGCGGATGCGGTCCTCCGGCGACGAGCCGATCGGCGTGGTGATCGAGCTGCGTACCCGCTATCTGGGCGGGGTGCGCCGGGCACAGGCCCGGGTCCGGGAGCTGATCCGGCAGGTCGCCGACGCCGAGACGCCGGTCTGGCCGATCGGCTCGTACGTCAGCAGCGCCCTCACCGCCGCGCAGATCCGCGCCATCGTGGCCGCCGACACCGAGGAGGCCGAGGAGGTCGCCCAGGAGCAGGCGGAGCTGGAGGCCGGGCTCGCGGAGCAGGCGGCACGCTCCGGCCCGGCCACCGAGGAGCCGTCGGCGTCGACGGTCGGCGCCGGCCCCGCCCCGCGCTCGGCAATCCACCGGATCTGGCCCAACTTCGAGGTCCAGCCGCTCATCCACCGCTCGGTGGTGACCACCAAGTGCCAGGCGGCGCACCGCGCCTTCAACGCGTACGGCCAGGACATCGTCTGGGCGGTGCTCGACTCCGGCATCGACGAGGGGCACGCGCACTTCCAGCGGCACGGCAACCTGGCGCTGACCCCGCCGCTGGCGCACCGCTCCTTCGTCGGCGACAGCGACGCCGACGCGACGAAGGACCTGGCCGGGCACGGCACGCACGTGGCCGGGATCCTGGCCGGCGAGCAGATCGTCGGAGACGACGAGAATCCGCTGACCGCCGCCACCTTCTACCAGCCGGACGCGGGCGACGTGCGTACCGAGCGGCTGCGTCTGCGGTCGATCAGCGGGATGGCGCCGCGCTGCCGGCTGCTCTCCTGCAAGATCCTCCGAGACGACGGCTCCGGTGACATGGCGGCGGTGCTGGCCGCGCTGGAGTACATCCAGGAGCTCAACGACTACGGCCGGGAACTGCTGGTGCACGGGGTCAACCTGTCGGTCGGCTACCCGTTCGACCCGACCTGGTTCGCCACCGGGCTCAGCCCGATCTGCCGTGAGGTCGACCGGCTGGTGCAGTCCGGCGTGGTCGTGGTGGCGGCGGCCGGCAACACCGGGTACGGCTACGTCATCGACGCGGGTGGCCGGCGGATGCGCACGGCGTTCGACCTGACCATCAACGACCCGGGCAACGCCGAACTGGCCATCACGGTCGGCGCCACCTCGTGCCGGCCGCACGCCTCCGGCGTCTCCTACTTCTCCTCCAAGGGCCCCACCGGGGACGGCCGGGCCAAGCCGGACCTGGTGGCGCCGGGCGAGCGGGTGATCAGCGCCGGTGCCGGCCGGCTGCTGGAGCAGGCGCTCGCCAGCGTGCCCGGCGCGACCTACGTGGAGAACTCCGGCACCTCGATGGCGGCTCCGCACGTCTCCGGCGTGGCGGCCGCGTTCATGTCGGTGCACCAGGAGTTCATCGGCCGCCCGCACCGGGTCAAGCGGGCGCTGCTCGACTCCGCCACCGACCTCGGTCGGGACCGTTCGTTCCAGGGCCGTGGGCTCGTCGACGCGATGCGGGCCCTCCAGTCGGTCTGACCCGTCGCCAACCGATGAGGTGTTGAGATGCACTTTCCGTACGCGGAGGTGGAGATCCGGTCCACCGGCGCGATCCACGACGACGCCCAGCGGCGGGCCGCGGTTGACCTGGTCGCCTCCTCGGGCGCCACCGACGTACTCGTGCTCTGCCACGGCTGGAACAACGACATCCCGCAGGCCCGCCGCCTCTACCAGCGGCTCACCGACAGCCTGGCGGCGGTGCGCCCGGCGGTGCCCGGGGCAGCGTCCCGGACCCTGGCCGTGGTCGGCGCGCTCTGGCCGTCGATCCGCTGGTCGGACGAGGACGAGGTGGCCGGCGGCGGGGTCGCGGTCGGCGACGAGGCCACCGCACTGATCGGGGCGATCGCCACCCGGGTCGAGGATCCGGCCCGGGCGGCGCTGCTGACCCGGCTGGTGCCGAGGCTGACGGATTCGGCCGAGGCCCGCCAGCAGTTCCTCGACGCCCTGCGGGAGCAGATCCCGCCGCAGCCCTCCCCCGGCGGCACGGAGCCGTCCCCCGGCGCCCCGGAGGTGGACGAGGATCCGCCGCCGGCGGCGCTGCTGCACGGCGACGCGGAGACGGTCTTCCAGGCGGTGGGTGGTCCCGATGTCGACTTCGGGTTGCCCGAGCGGGCCGGCGGCGCGGCCGACACCACGACCGGCGGGGTCGCCGACCCGGCGGTCGGCGGGGCGGCCGGGTTCGGCTTCGACCTCGACAGCGTGCTGGCCAAGGCGCGCGGGGTGTTGAACATGACCACCTACTACACGATGAAGGACCGGGCCGGGAAGGTCGGCTCCGGTGGCATCGCCGCGCTGCTGCCCGAGCTGGCCGGGGCGTCGGCGCCGGGCGTACGGCTGCACCTGGCCGGCCACTCGTTCGGTGCCCGCGCGCTGGCCGCCGCCGCGGTACGACAACCCCGGCTGCACTCATACACGCTGATGCAGGGTGCGTTCAGCCACCACGCGTTCGCGGTGGACTTCAACGGCCGGGGCGAGAACGGGCTGTTCCGGCCGCTGCTGGCCGATCGGCGGTTGGCCGGGCCGATGCTGGTCACGCACACGGTCAACGACCGGGCGGTCGGCCTGGCGTACGCGGCCGCGTCCCGGCTCGCCAGGCAGGCCGGCGCCGGCCTGGGCGACGCCGACGACCCGTACGGCGGGATCGGCCGCAACGGGGCGTTGAAGACGCCCGAGGTGATCCAGCCCGGCGTCGAGCTGCTGGATGTGGGCGGCGGCTACCAGTTCCAGCCGGGGCGGGTGTTCAACCTGAAAGCGGACAGGTTCATCAGCTCGCACGGCGACGTCAGCGGCCAACAGGTCGCCTACGCTCTGTACTGTGCCATCAGCAGTTAGTGATGACAGGTGCGTGAGCCTCCCGGAGCGACGGTTCACGCTCGGCGGGGGGCCGAAATCCCGGTCGTCTTTGATTGACTCGGCCACCGGTGGGTACGGTCCGCGCTGTACCCTGACGGGTCCGGTGACCTTGGAGGCGCCATGACGGACGGTCCGTTGCACGATCAACGGACGGAGACACAGTATGGGCCCCTGTTGCTCCAGGCCGACTTCGACGCGGCACAGGTCGCCGACGTGCGACGGACGCTCACCGAGCGCCTCCTCGCGGCCGGCCTGGCCGGGGAGCGGCTCGACGACTTCGTGACCGCGGTCAACGAGGCGATGACCAACGCGGTCCGGCACGGCGGCGGACGAGGCGAGCTGCGGATCTGGCGGCGGCAGCAGGTGGTCTGTGAGGTCCGGGACCACGGGAGGGGCTTCGCCGACCCGCTACCGGCCATCCCGACCCGCCGGCCCCGGCCATCCGCCACCGGCGGGATGGGGCTCTGGCTGGCCCAGGAACTCGCCGACTCGATCGAGGTGCACAGCGGTGCCGACGGCGTCCGGGTACGGCTGACCATGGCCGTCACCTACCCGGCCGAGGTACCGGCGGCCTCCGGGCTGGACGGCGTGGCCGGCTCCGGCGGCCCGGGTCCGGCCCAGATCGACCGGGCGGGGTAACCGGTCGTCAAGTTGATGTTCGTTTGACCTCGATCACCTCGGCCGGAAGTCTGGCTGGTGTTTCCCCGTCACGATCCGGAGGCACCGGCGTTGCTCTCAGCCGACCGTTCCCGCCCACCGGCGCTGCTCGCGTCCGACCGTTCCCGCCCACCGGCGCTGCTCCGGTCCGACCGTTCCCGCCATCCCCGTAAGCTGCTGGCCGCGTCGGCCCTCGGCCTCGCGCTGGCCCTGGTCAGCGGCGCCACCCCGGCCGTCGCCGGTCCGGCCGCCGGCACCCTGCCGGCGATCTCGGCGGCGCCCGGCACCCTCGCGCCCGGAGTGACCTACCGGGAGTTCACCCGGCCCACCGCCGGAGTCGAGGTGCCGCTCCATCTCGTCGAGGTGGACCTGCGCAATCCCCTGGTCACGGTGGACCTGATCACCGCGGGAGCGGTCGCCGCCCGGGCACCGATCTCCGCGCAGGCCGACAGCCGGCGGGCGATCGCCGCGGTCAACGGCGACTTTTTCAACATCAGCAACACCCAGCCCGGGGTCGAGGTGACCGGATCAGCGGTCGGCCCGGCGATCTCCGGTGGGGACGAGCTGAAGGCGGCCGTACCGAACGGGCAGCGGTTCGGCCCGGGGCTGCCGCCGGGTACGGCCACCTCCGATGTCCTCGGGGTCGGGGTGGACCGGGTCGGCCGGCTCGCCCGGGTCAGCCTGAAGGGCACGGTCTCGGCCGGCCGGGACCGGTTCCCGGTCACCGGCTTCAACCAGTACGCCCTGCCGGTGGGTGGGGTCGGGGTGTTCGACAGCGACTGGGGCGGCGTCTCCCGCAAGCGGTCCACCTGTGGCACCGACACCGACCGTGCAGCGCCGTGCAGCACCGACACGTACGAGCTGAGCGTCCGGCACGGCCGGGTGGTCCGGACCGGCATCGAGCCGGGTACCGGGGCGATCGCCCGGGACACCGTGGTGCTGGTCGGCCGGGAGCAGGGCGCCCAGGCGCTGCGCCGGTTCGAGGTCGGCGACCGGGTACGCGTCGACTACGACCTGGTGCCGGACACCCGGCTGCCGTTCCGGTTCGCGGTCGGCGGGTTCCCGATCCTCCAGGACGGCGAGCCGCTGGCCGGACTGGACGGGCGGACGGCCGCCATCCGTACCGCCGCCGGGGTCAGCGCCGACGGCCGCCGCCTCTTCCTGCTGGCCGTGGACGGCGCCGGACCCGGCCTGACCATCCTCGACCTGGCCCTGACCCTGCGTGAGCTGGGCGCGGCCGGCGCGGTCAACCTCGACGGCGGCGGCTCCACCACCCTGGTCACCCGGACCGTCGCCGAGCCCGCCGTCGAGGTCCGCAACCACCCGTCCGGCGGTGCGGAACGGCCGGTGCCCAACGGCATCGGAGTCTTCTCCCGGCTGGACTCCCGGTAGGCGACGGTCGTTCCCGGCTGCCACCCGCCCGCCCGACCCGTGGCCATATCCGGGTAACCACGAAGGGGCTGCGCCGCCACTGCCTGCGCAGCCCCTTCCCCCCGTGGTGCTACCCCCGGAATGCGGGGACTAGCGGAGGAAGTCGGCCAGGCCCGCGAGGTCGTCGGTGTTGATGTGGTCGACGTCGGCGGCCCGGGCGGGACAGCCGCGGGTGGGACAGCGCCGGCCCCGCCCGTACCTCGGGCGGGGCCGGCATCGAGCCCCCACGGCCCAGCCGGACGAGTCAAGCCGCCACTGCCTGCCACCGGCGGCCCCGTCAAGCCACCGGCGATCGGCGTCAGGCCCCGGCAAGCCACCGGATCGGCGTCAGGTCCCGTCGGGCCACCGGCGGTCGGCGTCACCGGGGTGACGAGCCGCCGTGGATCGCGCTCGGCATCGGGCTGTAGCCGGCGGCCCGGGTGCTGAACGTCCCCCGGCCCTGGCTGCGGCTGCGCAACCGGGTCGCGTAGCCGAACAGTTCGGCCAGCGGTACGGTCGCGGTGACCACCACCGTGCCGGCCCGGGCGATCGAGCCGACGACCCGGCCGCGCCGGGCAGCCAGGTCACCCAGCACCGCACCGACCGCGTCGTCCGGCACGGTCACCGTCACCTCGACCACCGGTTCCAGCAGGACCAGCTCGCTGGCCTGAAGCGCCGCCCGCAGCGCGAGCCGGCCGGCCGTCCGGAAGGCCAGCTCCGAGGAGTCCTTCACGTGAGTGGCACCGTCGGTCAGGGTGACCCGCAACCCGATCACCGGGTGGCCGCCGAGGGGCCCGTCGGCGAGTGCGTCCCGGCAGCCGGCCTCGACCGCCCGGACGTACTCCTTCGGGACCCGGCCGCCGACGACCGTCGAGGCGAACTCGAAGTCCGGTACGTCGCCGCCGCCCGCCGCCGGGGCACCGTCCAGCGGCGCCACGTCGAGGACGACGTGCGCCCACTGGCCCGCGCCACCGTCCTGCTTGACGTGCCGGTACACCAGTCCGGTCACGCCACGCACCACGGTCTCCCGGTACGCCACCTGTGGCCGGCCGACGCTGACCTCCAGCCCGGCGTCCTGCCGGATCTTCTCCACGGCCACCTCCAGGTGCAGCTCTCCCATCCCGGAGAGCACGGTCTGGCCGGTCTCCGGATCGGTCCGGACGGCCAGCGACGGGTCCTCCTCGACCAGCCGGGCGAACGCCGAGGCCAACCGCCCGGTGTCGGTGCTCCGGCGCGCCTCGACGGCGACCGAGACCACCGGGTCGGCGGCGGTCGGCGGTTCGAGCAGCAGCGGCGCCTCCGGGGCGCAGAGCGTCGCGCCGACCCGGGCCGACTTCAGCCCCACCACCGCGACGATGTCGCCGGCCACCGCCCGGTCCACCTCGGTGTGCCGGTCGGCCTGCACCCGCAGGATCCGGCTGATCCGTTCGGTACGCCCGGCTCCGGCGTCCAGCACCACGCCTCCCTTTCCGACGCTGCCCGCGTAGACCCGCAGGTAGCTCAGCCGGCCGGTGCCGGTCGAGTTGACCTTGAACACCAGCGCGGTGAACGGCGCCGCCGGGTCGGCGGGCCGCTCCCGCAACTTGCCGCCGGAGGTGCTGCCACGCACCGCCGGGACGTCCAGCGGCGACGGCAGGTAGCCGACGGCCGCGTCGAGCAGCGGCTCGATGCCCCGGTTCCGGTACGCCGAGCCGCAGAGCACCACCAGGCCATCCCCGGTACGGGTCAGCTCCCGCAGCGCGTCCCGGAGCGTCTCGGCGGCCAGCGTCGACCGTTCGCAGTACTCCTCCAGCGCGCCCGGGTGCCGCTCGGCGACCGTCTCCGCCAGTACCCGGCGACGCCGCTCCGCCTCCGCGCGCAGGTCCTCCGGGACCGGGCCCTCGACGGGCGTCTCCCCGTCAGCCCAGACCAGCGAGCGCATCGTGACCAGGTCCACCACGCCGGTGAAGCCCTCCTCCCGGCCGATCGGCAACTGCACCACCAGCGGGGTGACCCGGAGCCGGTCGCGGATCGACCGGACCGCCGTGTCCAGGTCGGCGCCGGCCCGGTCCAGCTTGTTGACGAAGGCGATCCGGGGTACGCCGTGCCGGTCGGCCTGCCGCCACACCGACTCGCTCTGCGGCTCGACCCCGGCGACACCGTCGAAGACCGCGATCGCGCCGTCGAGCACCCGCAGGGCCCGCTCGACCTCGTCGGCGAAGTCGACGTGTCCGGGGGTGTCGATCAGGTTGATCCGGTGACCGGCCCATTCGCAGCTCACCGCGGCGGCGAAGATGGTGATACCCCGACTGCGCTCCTGGGCGTCGAAGTCGGTGACGGTCGTCCCGTCGTGCACCTCGCCGCGCTTGTAGGTGGCTCCGGTGGCGTAGAGGATCCGCTCGGTGGTGGTGGTCTTGCCGGCGTCGACATGGGCGAGGATGCCCAGGTTACGCAGCCGGGTCAGGGGGTGGGAAACGGGACGGTGCAGCTCGGTACGCACGGCCGATGGCCTCTCTGGGTGGTCTGTTCGTCTCGGACTGCGCGATTTCTCCGGACGCGGCCGGGCAGGATGCGGCCAGGCGGGAACTCCCCGAGCCGGCAGCCTGGTCCGACCGACCGCCGCGACCGCCCGTGACGGCGTCGCGGGACCGGATCGGGACGGGACGGGTCGATGCCGGAAGCCGGCATCGACGTGCGCCAGGATGGTGCCGGCCGACCCCGGCGACGGCCGGGAGCGGCGAACGGCTCAGGGGTGCGTCACGGATCTCCGGTGCGGCCGCGCGGGCCGGCGCCGGACGTCAGGAAGACGCCAGGATCACCCGGTGCAGCGACTGGGGAATGACGACAGCGGTGCGGTAGCGCACGGCCGGCTCCCCTCACTCGTCGTCGCACGCGTCCGGCCCGGATAGGCCAAGATCGCGCTGGGCTGGTCACGAGTGTACTGAACGGATCCTCGGCGCACAGCCCGGTTTTCCGGGGTTCCTGATCACGACGGTGCACGGACGGACCAGGACGCAGAGACCGGACGGCTGGGTCACTTCACCGCCCCGGCGGTGAGGCCCTGGACCAGGAAGCGTTGCAGCATCAGGAATCCGGCCGCGACCGGGACGCTGACCACCAGCGAGGCGGCCATCACCTGGTTCCAGTAGACGCCGGCCTGGGTGGAGTAGAGCTGTAGCCCGACCGGCAGGGTCCGGCTCTGCTCGCTGGTCATGATCGAGGCGAAGAGCACCTCGCTCCACGCCGTCACGAAGGCGTAGATGGCGACCGCCACGATCCCCGGGGTGGCGACCGGCACCACCACCCGGAGCAGCGCGCCGACCGGCCCGGCACCGTCGACCAGGGCCGCCTCGTCGAGTTCCCGGGGAATCGAGTTGAAGTAGCCGACCAGCATCCAGATCGAGAACGGCAGCGAGAAGGTCAGGTAGGTGATGACCAGGCCGAGCCGGGAGCCGTACAGGGTGATGCCGGTGAGCTGGTCGATGTTGACGTAGATCAGGAAGAGCGGCAGCAGGAAGAGGATGCCCGGGAACATCTGGGTGGAGAGCACGGTCACCGAGAAGAGGGCCCGGCCGGGAAACCGGAACCGGCTGATCGCGTACGCGGCGAAGACCGCGACCAGCACCGAGCAGACCGCGGCGGCGGTGGAGACCAGCAGGCTGTTCACGAAGTACCGGCCCAGCGGGATGGTCCGCCAGATGTCGGCGAACGGGCGCAGCGTCAGCTCGGTCGGCCACCAGCGGAACTCGCCCTGCACGTCCCGCAGCGGTTTCGCCGCCGAGGTCGCCATCACGTAGAGCGGCAGCAGCACGATGGTGGTGAAGAAGACCAGGCCCACCCAGCGGACCCAGCGGAACCAGCGGGGCTCAAACAGCACGGCGGCGCCTCCGGGCGGTCAGCAGCAGATAGCCGGTGGTGAGCAGGAGCAGGAAGAGCAGCAGCAGCACGGACATCGCCGAGCCGAGCCCGAAGTTCCAGGTCACGAAGGAACTCTGGTAGATGTGCACCGAGATCAGGTCGGCCTGGTCCGGCGTCGCCGCGCCGAACAGCACGAACGGGGTGGTGAAGTCGTTGAAGGTCCAGAGGAACAGCACCAGGACCAGCACCAGGTTGACCGGTCGCAGCATCGGCAGGGTCACCCGGCGGATCTGCTGGCCCGGCCCGGCACCGTCGATCGCCGCCGCCTCGTAGAGGTCGGTCGGGATGTTCTGCATCCCGGCCATGATGATCAGGAAGGCGAACGGCCAGTGCCGCCACACCGAGACCATCACGACGGCGACGAAACTGCGGTCGCCGAGCAGCCAGAACGCCCGGTCGTCGGTGAGGTGCAGGTTCTCCACCAGCAGGTGGTTGAGCATCCCGTTGTCCCGCTGGAGCAGGAAGTTCCAGGCGATCACCGCCGCGTACGCGGGCAGCGCGTACGGGACGAGGAAGAGGGTGCGCAGCAGTCCCCGGCTGCGCATCGGGCGCTGGAGCAGCAGGGCGGCCACGAAGCCGAGCAGCCACGAGCCGGCGACCACCAGCAGGGCGTACGCCAGGGTGGTCCAGAGCGAGCGCAGCAGCGAGGCGCCGATCGCGGAGTCGATGTCCAGTGCCACCCGGAAGTTGCGCAGTCCCGCCCAGGGTGCCGCCGACCAGTTCCGGATGTAGAACTGGGTCAGCTCCCGGAAGCTCATCCAGACGCCGACGGCCATCGGCACCAGGTGGACCAGCAACTCCAGGGCAAGCGCGGGCAGCAGCAGCAGGTACGCCAGGCCGGGCCGGTGCCAACCGGCACCGGCCCGCCGTGCTGCCCCGGTCGGCCCGGGGCGGTCAGCCACCGGTACCCATCTCCTGCTGGGCCTTTTCCAGCGCCGCCGCGACCTCCGGCTCGCCGACCGGCTGTCCACTGGCGACCTTGGCGAACAGGTCCCGCATCGCGCTGCCCACCGTGGTCTCGAACTGGCTCTCCTCGGGCACCTGCGGCAGCGGCCCGGCGGTGTTGGCGAGCACGTCCTGGAAGACCTTGATCTGCGGGGTCTGGAAGGCCGGGTCGGAGTAGGCGTCCTTGACCACCGGCAGCGACCCGAACGCCTTGTTGAGAATCTGCTGCTCCGCGCTGCTGGTCAGGAACTTCACCAGTTCCAGCGCGCCGGCCTTGTTGTCGGTGTTCTTGAAGACCGAGACGTTGATCCCGGCCACGTGACTGTTCACCCGCTTGCCGCCCGGCGGCAGCGGGTCGGCGATCGGGATCGGCGCGACGCCGTACTCGTCGGGCTTCATTCCGGCGGCGGCGAGTACGCTCACCGCGTTGCTCTGCCAGAGCAGCATCGCGGCCTTGCCCTTGGCGAAGTCGCCGATCGGCTGGGTCGGCGTGCTGTACTCGGCGTTGCTGGGGTTGGCGATCTTGTCGGTCGCCATGAAGTCGATGTACTGCTTCACCGCCATCACGTGGTGATGCCCGGTGAACTGCGGCTTGCCGGCGCTGTCGAAGAACTCCGCGCCGTGCTGCTGGCCGAAGATGAAGGCGTGGTGCGCGTTCTCGGTGTAGCTCGCCCCCTCCACCGCCAGCCCCCACTGGTCGCCCTTGGTCAGCTTCTTGCCGGCGTCGACGAACTCGGTCCAGTTCTTCGGCGGGCTGGTGATGCCAGCCTCGGCGAAGAGCCGCTTGTGGTAGAAGAGCCCGTACGCCAGGCCGTAGAGCGGCACCGAGGTCGGTGGCTGGCCGGCCGCGCCGGTCGCCGCGAAACTCGGCCCGAGGAACCGGGTCGGGCCCCCGAGCGGCTCCAACTCGGCCGACTCGAACGGCAGGAAGGCGCCGGTGGCCTGCAAGGAGGCGGACCAGGTGTTGCCGATGTTGAGCACGTCGGGGCCCTGCCCGGAACTGGTGGCGGCCAGGATCCGGTTGAGCAGGTCCGGCCAGCCGATCACCTCGAGTTCGACCTTGATGCCGGTCTGCTGTTCGAACTTGTCGAGTTCGGGTTGCAGGATCTTCCGGTCTTCGTCCAGGCTCGGCCCCTGGTTGCTGGCCCAGTAGGTGAGGGTCTTCCCGTCACCGCCGCCGTCGTCTCCGCAGGCGGCCAGCGGCAGCAGCACCAACACCGCCGCCGCGGTCGCGCCGACCTTCCGAAACCGCATGTCTACCCCCAGGACACCATCGACGAAGCGACCGGCGGGTGGGCCCGATCGCCATCGATCAATAGAAATCTATCTAATGATGTGTGTCAAACCCCTCGGGATCTGGCCCGGACCGGCCACGCCGCGGCACACCGGCGGCGCCGCACGGGGTGGCGGCAGCACACCGGCGGGCGCTCCGCAGGAACGGCGACGCCGCCGGCGAGCGGGTGCTCACCGGCGGCGTCGGAGCTGAATGTCGGAGCTGAATCCGGTACGGCTGATCGCTACGGCTTCGGGATGGCCACCGCCGTGTAGGTGGTCTCCGGCGTCGGCGGGGTGCTGAACCGCGCGTTCGGCAGGTAGAGCCGGTTGCCGTACGAGGCGACCGTGGTCGGGATGTCGAACCGGGGATCGGTCAACCGCGCGACGACCCGCCCGGAGCGACCGTCGGAGGTCAGGCGCAGTACGGCCACCGTGTTGAGCCGGTTGAGCACGGCGTACAGGGTCCGGCCCTCCAGCAGCAGCCCGTCGCCGTTGGTGAGCAGTTCCCCGCCCAGGTCCACCTGCCGGGCCACCCCGGAGGACGGGTCCACCCGGAACAGCAGGCCGGTGTTGGACTGCACCACCAGCAGCGCCCGGCCGTCCGGCGTCCGGCAGATGCCGTTGGCGTTGTTGCCGGTGGTGTAGACGATGTCCCCGGTCAGCGGCAGCCCGCGTACGCCGCCGCGCCGGCCGGTCGGCACGACGTACAGCACCGGATTCTGCGAGTCGGTGAAGTACGCCGAGTGCGGGGTCAGCACCACGTCGTTGACGAAGCTGGTGCCGGTGGTGAAGGTGAGGTCGGCGAGCAGCTTGCCGCTCCAGGCGTCCACGATGCGGCCGGTGCCGGCCGTGCCGCCCGCGACGAAGAGCCGGCCCCGACCGTCCAGCTTCAGCCCGATCGACGGGAAGCCCGCTCCCGGCCCCTGGCTGAGCACCCGGCCCTCGCCGGTCGCCAGGTTGACCCGGTAGATCGAACCGTCGGCCCGGGAGCCGAAGTACGCGAACGGCAGCGCGCCGATCGTGATCCCCTCCGGCATCCAACCGTCGGGCAGGTCGAACGTGTCGGGGAACCGCTTCCCGGGGCGCCCGCCCGGGGAATGCGCGCCCGGGGAATGTGCGCTCCGGGAATCTGCGCTCGCCTTCTCCGGAGTGCCGACCGCGGCGGCTATCCCCAGCGCGGCGAAGCCGGTCAGGACATTACGTCGGATCATGGGCGTGTCTCCATCCGTACTCCTGAGTGTGTCGCAGTGCCGGAGGGCACTGGTCGCGCGGGAAGACACGCACGAACGGATCGACGGGTTCAACTGTCGCCGAGATCGACCGACTTTCGGGACAAGGTTGCGGCGGTGTGGAGCCGGCGGGCCGCCTCGGCGCGCTGCGCCGTCACCTCGGTGTCGGGTTCCGTGTCGTCGTCCCCGGACCTGATCAGCGCGAAGAGAGCCGGGTGGGTGGAGACCTCGGGGCGGCGACCGGCGTACCGGAGCAGGGTGTTCGCGGCGTGGTATCGGACCAGGTAGTGGCGCTCCCGTACCGCCAGGGCCAGCGCGTCGACCAGTCGCGGGGTCGGGGCGAACCCGGCGAGCGCGATGGCCGCATCGATCCGGTCCCCCCAGTGCGCCCCCTCGGCCAGCACCGACGCGACCGGCTCGGCCCACGACTCGTCGCCGGTCAGTACGCGCAGGGCCTGGGCCACCCGGACCAGGAACGTGCCGGACGCGGCCGGCAGCGCGGCCCGGAGCAGCGCCTCGGCGCCGGGCGGGGCCAACCCGTCGCCGGCCAGCGCGGCGATCGACTCGGCCGCCAGCGAATCACGGGCGGCCATGCCTGCGTCGAGCATCCGGGCCACGACATCCGGCTCGTCCCGGGCGACGGTCAGCAGCCGGGTGAAGTCCGGACCGTCGTGCCAAACCAGGTACGGATCGCCGAAAACGTCACGCCGCCAGTCCGGCCACTTCTCGCCCCTGCCCACCGTTACCTCCCTGCTCTCCCTGCGCCAGCGCTCGGGCGCGTACCGCCTATTCGCCGCCCGCGTCGTGGGCGAGCAGCGCGAGCTGGATCCGGTTGTCCAGGTCGAGCTTGGCCAGCGCGCTGGAGACGTACGCCTTGACCGTGCCGACCGACAGGAACAGCCGGTCGGCGATCTCGCCGTTCGACAGCCCCTCCGCCACCGCGACGGCGACCGCCCGTTCCCGTTCGGAGAGCAGCCCGAACCGCTCCCGGGCCCGCTGGTGTCGCTGGTCCGGGCGGCGGTGCGGGGCGACGCCCGCCACGTGGTCGATCAGGGTACGGGCCACGGTCGGGGAGAGCACCGGCTCACCGGCGGCGGCCCGGCGTACCGCGTCGACGATCTGCTCCGGCGGGGTGTGCTTGACCAGGAACCCGGCCGCGCCGTTGCGGAGCGCGTCGAGGATCGTCGCGTCGGCGTCGAAGGTGGTCAGCACGATGACCTCCGGACGCTGCCCGGATCGGGCGGTGATCGCCCGGGTCGCCGCGATGCCGTCCAGCAGCGGCATCCGGACGTCCATCAGCACCACGTCCGGGCGCAGCCGGGTCACCGCGTCGGCGACGTCGGCACCGTCCGCCGCCTCGCCGACGACCTTGATGTCGGGCGCGCCGCCGAGCATCAGCCGCAGGCCGGTCCGGACCAGCGCGTCGTCGTCCACGAGCAGTACCCGGATGGCCGGTTCGGCACCCGGCGCGGGCGAGTCGACACCCGGCGCGGCCAGCTCAGCATCCGTGGCGGCCAGGTCAGCATCCGTGGCGGCCGGCTGACGGCCCGGTGCGTCGCCCGGAGTCATGCCGGCCAGGGTAGCCGGGTGGAGAGCCGGAACGTCCCGCCGACCACGCCGTGCTCGATGGTTCCGCCGTCCAGGGCCAGCCGCTCGGCGAGCCCGGTCAGCCCGGCACCGGCCCCGGGCAGGTCGGCGGCCGAGCGCGGGGACGGCAGCGGATTGGTGATCGTGGCGACGACACCGGTGCCCGGGTCGACCTCCACCCGTACCGTCACCTCGGTCTGGCCGGCGTGTTTCCGGGCGTTGGTCAGTCCTTCCTGGACAGTGCGGTAGACCGTACGCTGCACCGCCGGCCGGAGTGACTCGGCGGCACCGGGTGCGCAGACCATCTCGAACGCCACCCGCTGCCCGGCCGCCTGTGCCTCCTGGACCAGTCGGAAGATGTCGGCCAGCCTCGGCTGCGGCGCCGACCGGTGCGGCGCCGGCTGTTCGGCCGTGCCGGCTTCCGGCTCCGGTCCCCCGCCGCCACCGTTCCGGTCGCCCCGCTCCGGCCGCAGTACGGCGAGCACGTCGCCCAGCTCGACGAGGGCCTGCCGGGCGTTGTCCCGGATCACCTCGATCGCCCCGCCGACCTCTCCCGGCTTGAGCGGGGCACCCGCCCCTGCGTCGGCCTGGGTTGTCCGGTACGCCAACGCGCCCGCGTGCACCGAGATCAGCGAGATCCGGTGCGCCAGTACGTCGTGCATCTCCCGGGCGATCCGCTCCCGCTCCGCCCGGCGGGCTCCGGCCAGCCGGCGCCGGTGTTCGTCACGCGCCCGGTCGACCTCCCGGCGCAGGTTGGCGATGAGTTCCCGCCGGGCCCGGACCGCGATCCCCCAGCCGAGCGGCACCAGGTACATCAACAGGATCAGCGTGAGGTACGCCCACCGGGTGACGCCGGGCGGCGGATTCTCGTAGCCGAACAACAGCGAGGGCACCAGGTGCAGCACGGTGACCAGGGTCGCCGGCAGCCAGTTGCGGTGCACCGCGACGGTGAGTACCGCGACCAGGGCCGCGCCGAGCCCGGTCGACGCCAGCGCCAGTACCAGCACCATCGCGACGCCGAGGAGGATAGGAAAGCGCCGCCGCCACCACAGGGCCAGGCAGCCGACGGCACCAACCCAGGGGTCGATCGTGACCATCCAGCCGGGGATCGCGTCGACGTAGTGCAGCGGTGCGCTGCGCCAGGTCCACGCCCAGAAGAGCACCGCCAGGCCGAACAGCACGGCATCCACGAGCCAGTCCCGGACGGTGCGTTGTGGCTTGTCACTGAGGTCGGCGTGGGCGGTCCCGGCTGGCGCGGCGGTCCGGCCTCGACCGGGCCACCGAAGGCGTCGGGCCAGCTCCATGCGCCGAGCGTACAAACGGCCGGCCCGCCGCCGGTCTGGTCGACCGACCAACAGTCCTGGCCAGCCGACCAGAACCGATAGCCGACCGACGGCGGCGCCCGGCCGGGTCCGCACCGCAATGTCTAAAGGATGGGACAGCAGCAACCGCACAGCGGCCGACCGCCGACCGCCCCGACGACCGCACCGCCGCGTCCGGTTGAGCCCGCCGAGCCAGGCAAGGGGGCGGTGGTCGGGTCGCTGGGATTGCGCCCGCTCCGGCACCGGGTCGACCGCCGGGCCGTCGGCTGGTGGAGCACCCGGGTGATCCTCGGCGTCGCGCCGCTGGTCACGCTCCTGTCCCTCGGGTACGGCGTGCTGCCCGCCGCCCGGAGCTGGCTCGGCCCGATCCTGGTGATCGTGGTACCGGCCTGGTTGGCGTACCTGGTCGTGGTGCCGTCCTGGCGGTACGCCGTACACGGTTGGGAGGTCACCCCGGAGGCCGTGTACGCGGTGTCGGGGTGGTTCGTCCGGGAGTGGCGGGCCGCCCCGATCTCCCGGATCCAGACCGTCGACACGGTCCGGGGGCCGCTGGAGCAGTTCTTCGGACTCGCCACGGTGACCGTGACGACGGCCTCGGCGAGCGGCCCGGTCGTACTGGTGGGACTCGACGCGGACCTCGCCGCGCGAACCGCCGGACGGCTGACCGAGATCGTCCGGCAGACGGCAGGGGATGCGACATGACCCCGGCCCCCGAGACGGCTCCACCGTCCGAGACGGCTCCGGCGGGCGACACGACCCCGGCGGCGGAGACCCCGTGGCGGCGGCTCGACGCCCGGATCATCTGGGTCGACGGGCTGTATGCGCTGCTGTCGCTCGTACCCGCCGGGTTGGCTCTGCTCGTCACCGACGAACCGCACGCCTCGACGCTGATCCCGGTGCTCGCGGTGGCCGTGGGTGGGGTTGTCGGCGCGGCCCGGGACACGCTGCGCTGGGTCAAGACCCGGTACCGGCTCACCGAGGAGCTGGTGGAGCTCCGCACCGGCCTGCTGGTCCGGCGCTACCGCGCGCTGCGCCGCGAGCGGATCCGCACCGTCAGTACGACCGCGCGGCTGCGGCACCGGCTCGCCGGGCTGCGGGTACTCACCGTCGGGGTCGGCCAGCCGGGCGCGGCCGGGTACGAGGCGTTGCAGCTCGACGCGGTCACCCGGACGGTTGCCGGGGAACTCCGTCGGGAGCTGCTGGCCGGCTCGCCGGAGGTGGCGCCCGCTGGTGGTGAGGTCGACGATATCGACGGCGAGTCGCCTGGTGAGCGGGTCTTCGCCCGGATCCGCTGGTCGTGGGTCTGCTACAACGTGTTCAGCGTGTGGGCGCTGGTCACGGCGGCCGGGCTGCTCTGGGGCGGCTACTGGCTGGCGCAGTCGTTCGGGTTCGACGGGGCAGGGTTCGTCTCCGGGCTGCTCGACTGGCGGGCCCTCGGTCCGTGGCGTACCGGTGCGATCGCGGTCGTCGGGGTCGGGGTGCTCGGGGTGCTGGGCATGGCGGTCGCGTTCGTGGCCGAGAACTGGGCCTTCCGGCTGGTACGGGTCGACACGCCGACCGGCGCCGTGCTGCGTACGTCGCAGGGTTTGTTCCGGACCCGTGAGGTGAACCGGGACGTCAGTCGGCTGCGCGGGGTGGAGATTTCCGAGCCGCTGCTCTGGCGCTGGATGGGGATGGCGGACACCAACGTCATCTCGACCGGGCTGACGATCTGGAGCATGACGCCGGCCACCACGATCCTGCCGCGCGGCCCGATCGGCGTGGCGCGGTCGGTGGCGGCCCGGGTGCTCGACCTCGACGCCGGGGCGAGCCCGTTCGCCGTACCGCCGCGTCGGCATCCGCCGGCCGCGCTGCGGCGGCGGATCGGCTGGGCGGTGCTGGTCACGGTCGCTGTCATCGGGCTGCTGGCCTGGCTGGGCGGTCTCGTTGCGGCGCTGCCCTCGTGGAGCTGGTTGGTCGGGGCGGCGGTGTTGCCGTTGGCGCTGGGCGCGGCGGTGGTGGCGTGGCGGGCGCTCGGGCACGGGATCGTCGGCGATTACCTGGTGGTCCGGTCCGGGTTGGTCAGCCGGAGCACGGCGGCGCTGTCCCGGCCGGCGGTGATCGGCTGGCGGCTGCGCCAGTCGGTGCTGCAACGACGCCTCGGCCTGGCCACCCTGACCGCGACCACCGCAGCCGGCCACGGCCAGTACGCGGCGGTGGACATGCCCGCGGGGAAGGTGGTCGCCTTCGCCGAGCAGGTGGTACCCGGCCTACTCGCCCCGCTGGTTGCTGATCCGCTCCTCGGGGTGGACGTGTCACCTCTGGAGGAAACATGTCACCGCGTCGGCTGACCCGAGTGTCGCTCTGGTGTGGAGTGGTCGGGCCGCCGCTGTTCATCCTGGTGTTCCTGGTCGACGGCGCCACCCGGGCCGGCTACGACCCGACGTACCACCCGGTGAGCGCGCTGAGTCTCGGCCCGCGCGGGTGGATCCAGATCACCAACTTCGTGTTGACCGGGCTGCTGCTGGTCGGTTTCGCCGTCGGGCTGCGCCGCGCTTTGCGCCCGGGCCGTGCCGACCTTTGGGGGCCGCTGGCGGTTGGCGTGTTCGGGCTCGGTCTGCTGCTCTCCGGCGTCTTCGTGATGGACCCGGCGCACGGCTATCCGCCCGGTGCGCCGTTGGACGGGATCGCCACCAGTCTGCCGGGCGTACTGCACGACAACCTCGGCATCGTGGTGTTCGTGTCGGTGCCGGTCGCCTGCTTCGTACTGGCCCGCCGCTCCGCCGGCCGCCCGACCGGTCGCGGCTGGGTCGGGTACGACCTCCTGACCGGACTCGCCGGCCTGGCCCTGTTCGGCACCTTCGGTACGGCGTGGGAGGCCGACCACCCGTCGACCGGCCTGATCCAACGCCTGATGATCGCCGTCGACTGGGTCTGGATCACCGTCCTCGCACTCCGGCTACTCGCCCTCGTGCCTCCTGGCAACCTCGACTGCTCCCGGCAGGCCGGGCCCCCGTCAGATGCGAAGCTCTCTAAGAGCCGGCACAGGCGGTCGTCGTGGGCCGCCCCAAATCGAGGGGCGGTCGGGCCGGGCGATGCCTAGGGTGTGACCGATGGCAACCGACGATCCGGCAGCGAAACGGTGGCCTAGCCTGGGCAGCTGGGCCGATGTCGACCCCGCACGGTACCCGTTCGACCCGGACGGCGTGTTGGCCGTCGTGCGGGCCCTGGCGCCCCAGGTTCCACCCGCGGTGTCGCCGAAGATGCCGCTGCTCGGGCAGCCCGAGGCGTGGGACAAGTACCGCGCCGACCGCGAACTGGCGGCCCGGTGGAACGACGCGATCACCGACATCTTCGTCGACCAGTACGGCGACTGGGCGTTCGGCTGGCACTGGTCCCCCGGCGTGGACGACTATTCCGACGAGCTGACCAGGACCTGGGACTTCTGGAGGCCCATCTCCACCTCACCGGAGGAGAGTCTGCGCCTGGTCGCCGCCGCTCTCGTCGAGTGGCGACGTTGGCTGGAGGAGTTGGCCGAACGGTTCGACAGGTTCCTGCCGGCGCTGCGGATCGACGGCTCGGCCGGGCGGGATGACCTGGTCGCGGTCTGGGAAGCGGCGATCACCCACCTGCTGATCGGCACGGTGAGCCGGATCGAGGACGAGGACGGATGGCAGGGCTGGTGCCACCGGGTCCTCACCTGGTTCCTCACCGCCGCCGGCCTACCGCAGGAACGGAGCGAGATGCTGGTCGGCAGCGCGGTGGACGCGCGCTTCGACGGCTGGGTGGCGCTGACCCGCGCCGACATCGCCGACATCGCCGAGCGACTGGCCAGAGAGATCGCCGAGCCGGGGAACAGGGCGATTCCGCGTACGGGCCAGGGCGGCGACGACTGGCCGGACACCTGGCCGGACGGGTGGCCGTCGTGGCGCGCGACGAACCTGCCCCGCCCGCACAGCTAGGGCGCCGCCGGGCACCAGGGCAGGCTGCCGGGGTTACGCACACCAGCTCAATACCGAGGGCAGAGGAGGAGCCCGGATCGGTCGAGGTCGCGCAGCCGCTCCCGGATCCGTTCACCCCTCGGTGAATCGAGCTCCTCCAGGACGGGCAGTCGCCAGAATCAGAGGGGCGTTCTTGAGGAATGTCGTATGTCGACGGCGCGCCGCCCAGCTTCCGGAGCCCGGCCGATCTCTTCGTTGATGGTGGCCCCTTACCCGTCGATACGGGCTCGCGTATACCCGCAGCAGGACTGCCACACCGTGGCCCTGCTGGCTCGGACGTGACAGTCAGCTGGTGGTGCCCCAGGTGAGCACACGGGCCGGCGCGTCGACCAGTATCCGGCGTACGACCTCCGGGCCGAGTCGCGCCCGCAGCCGGGGCAGGAACCGATCCGGCAGGTACGCCAGCCCCGGCATCCCGCCGTACCCGACGTACCGGCTGCGGCGGGCGACGTCGCCGCCGAGCAGCAGGTGTCCGGCCATCCCCTCCCCGCACACCGCCTCGATCAACTCGATCAGCGCGCTGTCCGGCCGCTCCCGGTGCCGGGCCATCCCGTCGTAGCCGAGGTACGCGCCCCGCTGGGCGAGTTCCACGTGCAGCCCCGGATCCGGGTTCCGATCCGCGTGCGCCAACACCACCCGCCCCGCCTCGACACCGTCCGCACCGAGCAGGTCGAGCACCTCGTGACCAGCACTCCCGTGCTCCAGATGCACCATCACCGCAGCACCCGTCGACCGGTGCGCAGCAGCCACCGCCCCGAGCACCCGCCGCTCGAACGGACTGATCGACCAGTACCCGATCCCCGCCTTGAGCAGCCCGACCCGCACCGGCCGCCCCTCCGGGTCCAGCGCCACGCCCGCACCACCGGAAGCGTCCGGCGCGATCGCCGTACCCCCAGATCTTGATCCGATGTCGCGGACCGGGCAGCCGTCGACCAGATCCGCCCGGAACCGCGCGGCAAGGTCTGCCTCCGAAGCGGTGACCAGCGGATGGTCCGGACCGTAGTGCGCCTCCCGGTGCGCGCCCGTCGTCGCCACCACCCGCATCCCGGTGGCGGCGCTGATCCTGGCCACCGCCGCCGGGTCGCGGCCCAGCCCCACCGGGGTCGCCTCGACCATCGCGGTGATGCCGGCCGCGAACAGCAGCCCGGTCTCCATCCGGCTGGCCGGCTCGTCGTCCAGCTCGTCGCCGGGCAGCAGCGGGGTGACCTGGAACAGGTGCTCGTGGTAATCGGTCGGGCCGAGCAGCTCCGGCGGGACGTCGCCGAGCACGGTCCGGACGAAGCTCACCACGTCACCCCGCTGATCACCGCACCGCCTCGGCCGCCACCGACAGCCGCCGCACCGTCGCCGGATCCACCGGTACGTCGAAGATCTCGGCGATCGCCTGGCTCCAGCCGTGGATGAAATACCGCCAGCCGTCGACCACGGTCAGCCCGCGCTCGTCCTGCTGCGTAACGGCCTGGTGCAGGAACTCCAGGCTGCCCCGGTAGTTGAAGTCCCAGGCGTAGCCGTGCCGGGGCAGCCGGACCCCGGGCGGCAGCGGCGTCCCAGGCCGATCTTTACCGAGGCCGGTCGCGTTGACCACCAGGCTGCCGTCCGGCGCCGCGTCGAGCAGCCCGCCGACGTCGCCGGGATCGGTGACCGGCAGGTACCCGACGAGGTCGGTCGGCAGGCCGCCCCGCTCGACGACGCCACGCAGGTGGGCCAGCCGGCTCGGGTCGGTGTCGGTGCAGACGATCCGGCGCGGCCGGTCGGCCCGCTGGCCGAGGTACCAGACCAGCGCGGTCCCGGCGCCGCCCGCGCCCAGGCAGACCACCTCCGCCCCCGTCGCCGCGAAATGATCGTCCGGCAGGAAGTCCTGCACGGCGAGCCCGGCGGTCAGCGGGTCCTTGGCGCCGCCGCGCAACCGACCGCCGCGCTTCGCGATGCTGGAGATCTCGCCGCAGAGCTGGGCGAAGTCGTCCACCTCGTCGAAGAGGTCGTGCGCCGCCTGGTAGAGCCGGAGCTTGTGGGTGGTCACCAGCGCACCCAGGTGCGCCGGGTCGTCCCGGATCCGCTTGACCAGGTCTCGATATTGCGCGTCGTCGGCGTCCAGCGGCAGGTCGTGCCCGACCAGCCGGTCGGTCGGCAGGCCGAGGATCTCCGCCCACCTCGGGAAGACCCGGTTGATCGACGAGCCGCCGGTGGTCACCCCGACGAAACCCATGTAGCCGGCGCCGTCCGACCCCCCGCCGAACGATCCGGCACGTCCATCCCCGTCAATCCGCGCGTCCACCGCTGCCCCCCTTGTCTCTCGCCCCGCTGGTCAGTTTCCCGACCACTTACCCCGAACCCGACCAGCCGGCAGTCCGGACCGGATGCTTCGGAGGATCGCCGCCGAGTACCGCCAGCAGGTCGGCTACGGCGAGCGAGCCCATCCGGTCGATCGCCTCCACGGTCTGCGCCCCGAGGTGCGGAGTCAGGACAACCCGGTCGGCCACATCCTCGGCGAGCAGCGGCGAACCGGCACCGGTCGACTCCGTGTCCAGGGTGTCGGCGGCGTACCCGGCGAGCCGGCCGGTACGCAGCGCCTCGGCGAGGGCCGGCTCGTCGACGAGGTCGGCGCGGGCGGTGTTGACCAGGAGCAGCCCGTCCCGGGCCCCGGCCAGCCACCCGGCGTCGACCAGCGGCCGGCCGCCGCCGGGGGCGTGCAGCGAGACCGCCGTACACCGGGCGGGCAGATCGGCCAGGTCCGCCGGTTCGGCACCCGCCGCCCGGATCGCCTCCGCGTCCACCATCGGGTCGTACGCGAGCAGCTTGGTGCCGAACCCGCGCAGCCGGTCTGCCACCGCGCGGCCGATCCGGCCGTACCCGACGAGCCCGACCGTCGACGAGCCGAGTTCCCGGCCCCGGGACACGCTCCACTCGCCCGCCCGGACCCGGCGGTCCCCGGCCGGGATGCCGCGCAGCACGGCGAGCAGCAGTCCGATGGTCAGGTCGGCGACCGCCTCGGTGTTCGCCCCCGGGGTGTTCGTCACCACGACACCGTGCGCCGCCGCCGAGGTCAGGTCCACCGCGTCGACCCCGACGCCGTGCCGGGCCAGCACCGCCAGTCGGGGAGCGGCGGCGAGGTGCGCCTCGGTCACCGGCGCGGTGCCGGCGATCCAGCCGACAGAGTCGGCCAGCAGTGGACGCAGCTCGTCGAGCCGGTGGTCGGTCGGGCCGCGTACCACCGTCAGGCCGGCGGCACGCAGCTCGCCGAGCAGGTCCCGGAAGCCGGACGAGAACGACCGGGAGGTGACCAGTACGTTCCGCTCGCTCATGCCGACTCGCCGCCCCGGTCCGCGTTCCACGGCTCCAACCGCCGGTACGCGTCGAGGAAGATCGCGTGCCGCCGCCGGTAGTCGGCGTGCCGGGCCGGATCAGGGGTGAACTCGGCGGTGACCTCGGAGAGATCCCGGGCGGCACCGAAGTCGTCGACCAGGCCGAGCCCGACCGCCGCCGTCACCGCCGCACCGAGGCTGTTCGCCTCCTCCACTATGGAACGTCGCCGGACCGTGGCGCCCCAGACATCGGCGAGGATCCGCAGCCAGGCGTCGCTGGCCGCGCCGCCGCCGATCGCGTCCACCCGGTCCACCGGTACGCCGTGCTCGCGGAACGCGTCGACGCAGGTGAGCAGGTTGAACGCCACCCCTTCCAGTACCGCCCGGACCAGGTGCGCCCGGTCGTGGTGCCGGCGGAGCCCGACGAACGCCCCGGCCGCGTCCGGATCCCAGTACGGGGACCGCTCGCCGAGCAGGTGCGGCAGGAAGTAGAGCCCGTCCCCGGCAGCCGTTGCGGTGTCGGCCGCCTCGACGAGCCGGTCGAACCGGTCCCGGTCGCCGGCCGGCTCCAGCACGTCGGCGATCCACTCCAGCGATGCCCCGCCGGCCTGCATGGTGGCGGTCGGCACGTAGTGCCCGGGTACCACGTGGTCGAAGGTCATCGTCCGCATCGCCGGATCGTGCAGCGGGCGCGGCGCGGCCAGCGAGACCCAGGACGACGAGCCGAGATAGCAGTACGCGCCGTCGGCCGGCGAGACGACTCCGGCGCCGACCGCCGCCAGTGGCCCGTCCCCGCCGCCCATCAGCACCGGTGTACCGGCCCGCAGCCCGGTCGCCTCCGCCGCCGCCGTGGTCACCGTGCCAACCACGGCGGTGGCGGGGACGATCTCCGGCAGCAGTGCCGGATCGAGCCCGGCAGCGCCGAGCACCACGTCCGACCAGGTCCCCCGCTCCTGGTCGTACGCGTTCGTGGAGGAGGCGTCGGACGGGTCGGTGGCGAGCCTCCCGGTGAGCCGGTACACCGCGTAGTCCTTGGCCAGGCAGACGTGCCGGACCCGACCGAACACCTCCGGCTCGTGGTCGCGGACCCACATCACCTTGGTTATCGAGTACGTCGGGTTGAGCCGGTGCCCGAGCAACCGGTACGCCCGCTCCGCCCCGATCCGCGTCACCAGCTCGGCACACTGCGCGCCGCTGCGGGTGTCCGCCCAGATGATCGACGGCCGGACCGGCTCGTACGCCTCGTCCAGCAGCACCGCGCCCATCATCTGCCCGGAGATCGCCAGCCCCCGTACCTCGGCCGGTTCCACGTCGTGCCGGGCCAGCAGTTGCCGGGTCGCGTCGGCCAGCGCCGTCCACCAGTGCGCCGGATCCTGCTCGGCGATGCCGCCGGGGGCGTACCGGGTCGGGTAGGTCACGGTGACCGCGCCGACCAGCGCGCCGGTGTCGGTGTGCAGCGACGCCTTGTCGCCGGTGGTGCCGAGGTCGTGCGCGATCAGCATCGCTCACGCCCCCCGCCGGACCCGGCGGCGGCCCTGCAACTGGTCGACCCCCACCGCTACCAGGATCAACGCCCCGATCGCCACCTGCAACCAGAACGGGTCGATGCCGAGCAGCGTGCCGCCGTTGTTGAGCAGCCCGACGATCAGCGCCCCGACCAGGGCACCGAGCGCGGAGCCCCGGGCGCCGAAGAGGCTCGCCCCGCCGATCACGCAGGCGGCGATGGCCTGGAGTTCGTAGCCGCTGCCGGCAGTCGGCACCCCGTTGCCGAGCCGGGAGGCGAGCAGCAGGCCGCCGAGCGCGGCGAGCGTACCGGCCAGCGCGTAGACGCTGAGCAGCACCGCCCGGACCGGTACCCCGGTCAGCCGGGCCGACTCGGGGTTGGAGCCGACCGCGTAGATGTAGCGGCCCCAGATGGTCCGCCGCAGCCCGAAACCGACCAGCAGTGCGATCAGCACGGTCAGCCAGATCAGGTTGGCGACGCCGAGGAACTCGCCCCCGGCGATCGAGGTGAACGAGCGCGGCAGCGGCTGGATGGTCCGGCCGTCGGTGTAGAGCAGGGTGAGCCCCCGGGCCATGCCCAGGGTGCCGAGGGTGACGATGAACGGCGGCATCTTCAGGATCGCCACCAGTATCCCGTTGACCAGCCCGATCGCCGCCCCGGCCAGCAGCGCGAGCACGACGGCGAGCAGCACGGATCCGCTGCCGGCGGTGTCGAAGACCGCCTTCGCGGCGATCACTCCGGACAGGCCCACCACCGAGCCGACCGAGAGGTCGATGCCGGCGGTGAGGATCACCAGGAGCTGCCCGATGGCGATGATCGCGTAGATCGAGACCTGGCGTCCGAGGTTGTCCAGGTTGGTGCCGGTCAGGAAGGTGTCGGTGGCCAGGCTCAACCCCAGGACCAGGAGTACGAGTACCGGCAGCCCGCCGAAACCCCGGCCGAGCAGGCTGCCCAGCCCGAGCACCTCCGGTCCGGCAGCCTGGGTCACTTCTCTGTCTCGGGTGGTCATCAGGACTCCAGAGGGGCTTGCGGGGACTTCGGGGCCGACAGGTCGGCGGCGGAGATCGGCGGGCTGGTGAGCCGGAGGATTCCCTCCTCGGTCGCCTCGGCAGCCGGCAGTTCGCCGACGACCCGGCGCTCGCGTACCACGACGATCCGGTCGCAGAGCCCGAGCAGCTCCGGCAGGTACGACGAGACCGCCAGTACGGCGATGCCGGTCCGGGCCATCTCGGCGATCGCCTGGTAGATGTCGGCCTTGGCGCCGACGTCGACGCCCTTGGTCGGCTCGTCCAGCAGCAACACCTTCGCGCCGGTGGCGAGCCAGCGGGCCAGCAGTACCTTCTGCTGGTTGCCACCGGAGAGCGAGGTGACCGGATCGTCGAAGGAGCCGTACTTCAGGCGCAGCCCCTCGACGGCCTGCCGGACGTGCCGGTGCTCCCGGCCGCCGCGCAGCACCGGTCCGCTGGCGACCCGGCCGAGGCTGGCGATCGAGACGTTCGCCTCGATGGAGAGTTCCAGCAGCAGCCCGGACTCCTTGCGGTCCTCGGTGAGCAGCGCGACGCCGTGCCGGGCCGCCGCCCGGGGCGAACCGGCGGGGATCGGCGTCCCGTCAACCCGGACCTCACCGCCGTCAACGGGATCGGCACCGAAGACCGCCCGGACGATCTCCGAGCGGCCGGCGCCGAGCAGCCCGGCCAAGCCGACGATCTCGCCCTGGTGCACGGTCAGCTCGACGGGCGCGGCGAAGCCGGGAATCCGCAGGTCGCGTACCTCCAGCCGGGGCGGGCCGATCTCGTGCCGCTCGCCCGGATAGAGGTTCTGCACCGGGCGGCCGACCATCGCCTGGATCAGCGAGTCGTGGTCGTAGTCGGCGATCGGCCGGGTCGCCACCAGCCGGCCGTCGCGCAGCACGGTGACCCGGTCGCCGACCTCGAACATCTCCTCCAGCCGGTGGGTCACGTAGAGCACGGTGTGCCCGGTGTCGCGCAGCGCGGCGACCCGCTCCAGCAGGGCCGCCGCCTCCCGTTCCGACAGTGCGGTGGTCGGCTCGTCGAAGATCACCAGTTTGGCCCGGGTGCCGAGCACCCGGGCGATCTCGACGAGCTGGCGGGTGGCGGTGGGCAGGGCGCGTACCGGCTGGTCCGGGTCGAGGTCGGCCAGGCCGACCCGGTCCAGATGGTCCAGCGCGGTACGCCGCTGCGCGGCCCGGTCCACGATGCCGAAGAACCGGCGCGGAAACCGTCCCATGGTCAGGTTGTCCAGCACGCTGAGGTCGGGCAGCAGGCTCAACTCCTGGTAGACCACGCCGATCCCGGCGTCCCGGGTCTGCCCCGGGGACGGGCGCGGCCCGAGCGGCACCCCGGCGACCGAGTACTCGCCCCGGTCCCGGGCCACCGCGCCGGTCAGCACCTTGATCAGGGTGGACTTGCCGGCCCCGTTCTCCCCGGCGAGGCAGTGCACCTCGCCGGGGAGCAGGTCCAGGTCGACGTCGCCGAGCGCCGTCACCGGCCCGTACGTCTTGGTGACCCCGCGCAGCCGCACCACCGGCTCGTCGCTCATCACACCTCCCGAGGTCCGGGTCAGTCCTTGGTCTTCGGCGGGTTCAGCAGGGACTGGAGTTCCTCGGCGTCCACGTTGGACTTGTCCACGAGTACGGCGCCCGGGTCGAGCCGCTGCGGCGCGTTGCTGCCGGCCACCGCCATCGCCGCCTCGACCACACCCTGATAGCCGAAGAAGAACGGGTTCTGTACGACGATCGCGTCGATCCCGCCGGACCGTACCGCCTCCACCTCGGCCGGGTCGGAGTCGAACGCCACCACCGCGACCCGGTCGGCGGCGCCCTTCTCCTGCACCGCCTTTGCGGTGCCGACACCCGAGGTGTTGTTGTCGGCGAAGATGCCGGCCAGGTCCGGCTCCCGGGTCAGCGCGTCGTTGACCTGGCCGACCGCCTTGTTCAGGTCGTTGTCGTTGACCAGGGTCTGCACGATCGTCGCCTGCGGGCACTTCTCGGCGAGCCCCTGCTTGAAGCCCTCGAACCGGTCGATCAACACCTGTACGCCGGAGACCGCCGACTCGTGCAGCACCTTGCCGTTCGGCTTGCCGGCCTGGGTGATCAGCTCGCAGAGCCGCTGCCCGGCCTGGGCGCCGGCCTTGACGTTGTCGGTACCGATGAAGCCGTCGCTCTTGGTCTGCACCGCGTTGTCGACGACGATCACCTTGATGCCGCTGGACCGGGCCCGGTCGATCACCCCGTTGAGCGCGGTGGAGGAGTTCGGCGCCAGCACGATCGCCTTGGCGCCGCGCGAGATGGCATCCTCGACCAGACGTACCTGCGGTTCGATGTCGGCCTCCGAGGTGGGGCCGAACAGGTCGAGTTCGACGCCGAGGTCGCTGCCGGCCTTCTTGGCGCCGGCCAGCATCGACTGCCAGAACTCGGACTCGGTGGCCTTGACGATGACGTCGATCTTCGTACCGGCGATCGCCGCCGTACCGGCGGCCCCGCCGCCGCCGTCGTCGTCCGAGCCGCCGCCAAAGGCCCGGCCGGCGACGACGCCGACGGCCAGGGTGACGACCGCGGCGAGCCCGGCCGCGCCGAGTGAGACGCTCTTCGTTGCCATGTGGTCTCCTATCCGTGGAAGCTGGCGGTGGCTCAGGGCTTGCCGGCCGGGGCGCCGAACGGGACGAGGTCGAGGCCGCCGGAGTCTGCGGCCCGGCGGGCCCGCAGACCCATGCCGTGCTCGACCACCCAGCCGTAGTCGTGTCCGGCGCTGCCCGGATAGACGGCGAGGAACCGGTACGGCTCGTCGCCGACGTTGACACTGCGGTGCGCCCAGCCCGGCGGGATGTAGCCGATGGTGCCGGGGCGCATATCCAGCCACTCGGCCCGCTCGCCGTCGAAGAGCAGTAGGCCGCCGTGGCCGGACAGGCCGAGATAGATCTCGCCCTGCGGGTCGGGGTGCTGGTGTCCCTTGGTCATCCAGAACTCGCCGCCGGTCTCACCCGGATAGATCGTGGTGATCGACTGCGGCAGCTCCCGGGGCACCTCGGGCACGGGTGAGGAGACGACGGTGTAGACCGCCGGATCGCCGTCGGCGACCGCCCGCGCCCAGGCGTCACCGTCGGCGAACAGCCCTTCGAGGTCGGACATCCGCCGGGTCAGGACCTGGCCCTGCGGCTCCAGCGTGGCGTTGTCGGCGCCGAAGCTGATCGCGAAGGGCTGGATCGGCGGGGTCGCGCTGGTACTCACGTCGTCTCCCGTTTCGGTCGCGTTTCGGGATACTGTCGTCCTGTCATTACAGGATGTCAAGGGTTGCTGCTCACGGAATCCGGCGGGCGCCTCCGCGCGCCTCCGCGCCGGACGCCGACCGGCCCCACCCTCCGGCGCACACTGTCGAGCTGGGTGCACAGACGGGGCGGGACATCCGGACAAGCGTCCGGATGGGAGATCTGATCGTTCGGGAGCCCGATTGCCGCCGGCATCCTGCTCGCGTTCGTCGTCGCCATGTCCCGGCGAATCCCGCCGCCCCGGCGAATCCCGCCGCCCAGCAATGCCGGACCCCAGCGAATGCCACCGCCCGGCGAATCCCGCCGCCCAGCGAATCCCGCCGCCCAGCGAATGCCGCGCCCCAAGGGAATGTCACGGCCTGGCGGCGAGCCAGGGTCGGGCCGCGCCGGCAGCCGATCCGTGGGCGCACGAACGGGGCAGCTCGACAGGCGCCGGGACGGACAACCGCAGCCCGAGACCACCGCTGCCCAGACCACACGGCTGCCCAGACCACCGCCGCCGGGACCCGTTTGTGCCCAGATCGCTGCCGCCGCCGACGCGCCGAGCCAGCCAACTCGGCGGACGGTCAGGCCTTGACGAGTACGAGCGGAGTGCCGGCCCGGCCACTCGTCGTGGCCCGGGTCAACTCCACCTGGAACCGGCTGCGGTCCCCCCGGTGCAGCGCGAGGAAACTCTCCACCGGGCGGCCGGACTCCCCGATGCTGATGCTGCGCAGCGCGAGCACGGGATCACCGCGCCGGATGCCGAGCAGCCTCGCCTGGGCGGCACTGGCCACCGCCGCCTCGACCGAGCGCACCCCCCGGACCAGCCGCACCCCATAGGACGCTTCGAGCACCTGATAGAGCGACCGGTCGCTGAGGTCCTCATCGACGAGTCCCGGCGCGAGACCGGCCGGCAGGTGTGTCACGGTCCAGACCCACGGCTCGTCGTCGACGAAGCGCAGCCGTTCCAGGTGGATCACCGGCTCGCCCGGCGCGATCTCCAGGTCGGCGGCGACGGCGGCGTCCGCCGGCAGCACCTCGGCCCGGCGTACCTCGCTGCGCAGGTGGCCGCCCCGAGCGGCGACGTCCTCGAACAGCCCGGTGAGGGACTGCACCAGCCCTTCGGCGGTTTTGGGATGCGCGACGAAGGTGCCCCGGCCCTTCACCCGCTCGATGACGCCCTCGTTCTCCAGGTCGGTCAGGGCCTGCCGGACGACCGTACGGGAGACGTCGTACTTGGCGCACAGCTCGTGGTCGCCGAGCAGGCGGTCGCCCGGTTGCCGGCGGCTCCGCTCGATGTCCCGGACGATCAGTTGCTTGAGCTGGTAATACATCGGCAGCGGCGAGCCGCGGTCGATCCGGTCCCCTGCCTGCATGTCATGAGAGGATAACAGGCAACGGCGCACGGCAATGCCGCCCGGACACGCGACCACGAACCGGGCGGGGATGTCGTACCCGCGCCCTACGCTGGCCCGATGGACTGGAAGATCGAACTCATCCCCGTTCCGGTGACCGACGTCGACCGGGCCAAGGCCTTCTACGAGAAGGTGGGGTTCAACGCCGACCACGACCACAGGGTGCACGAGGGCTTGCGGTTCGTGCAGTTGACCCCGCCCGGCTCGGCCTGCTCGATCGTGATCGGCGACGGCATCACCGACAAGACGCCCGGCACCCAGGAGATCCAGGTCGTGGTGGCCGACGCCGAGGCGGCGCGCCGGCAGTTGGGCGAAGCAGGCGTCGAGGCGAGCGAGGTCGACGCGCAGCCGTGGGGGAACTTCGTCTATTTCCGCGACCCGGACGGCAACCGCTGGTCGTTGCAGGCGATCGAGTCGCGCCCGAACGGTTAGGCCCCGCCGCCACGCGGTTGGACCTGACGCCACGCCCTCCGGCGTGGCGTCAGGTCGTCGGAAACCGGGTCAGGACTTCAGCTCGTCCTCGGCGTTGCCGGCGGCGGTGATGATGGCCCAGCGTTCGTCCCGGGTGATCAACCCCGCCTGCACCCACTCGGTGGAGACCCGGGAGACCCTGGTCATGAACTGGCTGTGGTTCTTGAACGGTGCCGCCGCCCAGACCTCGTCGAGGAGCGACCTACCGTCGGCCCGCTCCCGGTTCGGCACACCGGAGTCGTGCGTGCCGAAGACGACCGTCGGTTCCGAGCGCCGGAAATAGACGTGGTGCGCCTGGGTGTCGCCGACGTAGAGCGGTCGCAGCGTGTGCTCGTTGGTGGTGAAGGTGCCGTCGCCGGCCGGTACGACCGCCCGGGACAGGTCACCGGCGAGGGTGTAGCGCCGGTAGAACGAGAAGTCCCGGAAGGTGTTTCCGGTGCCGAGCGCCGGCAGCAGCACCGGGCCGTTGAAGATCGCCTGGACGTCCGGGTCGTCCAGCGCCTTCTCCAGCCGGAGTACGAACGGGATGGTCACCTCGATGGTGTCGCCCGGCTTCCAGTTCCGCTGGATGCTCAGGTAACTGCCCGGGGTGACCGCGCCCTTCCGGGCCACGCCATTGATCTTGACCGAGAAGTCCTTCGCCCAGCCCGGCACCCGGAGCCGGATGTCCAGCTTCCCCCGGCCCTGCACCGTCAGCTTGCTCTGCTCGCTGCGCGGATAGTCGGTCTCCTGCCGGATGATGAACCCGTTCGCCTCCCAGGTCAGCACCGAGGCCACGTAGAGGTTGACGTAGAGCGTGGAGTTGTCGGCGGACCGGAAGTAGACCGACTCCTGGTACTTGGTGTGGTTCTCCAGGCCGGAACCGCCGCAGCAGGTGCCGGTGTTGCCGTAGCCCCGGGTGCTGCCTGGGGTCAGCGGCAGGAAGTAGGTCACGTTCGGGGTGGTGGTGCTCTCGGTGTCCCGCTTGGACCCGAGGATGTGGTTGAGCAGGGTGCGCTCGTAGTACTCCATGTAGGTCGGGTCCGGGTCGTGGAAGAAGAGGTTCCGGGCCACCTTGAGCAGGTTGTACGACGTACACGTCTCGGCGCCGTTCCCGGCGATCGACCCGGCGATGTTCCCCCTCGGCTGGAACAGTTCGGCGTTGGTGTTCGCCGGCAGGTCCGGGGTCGCCGGCCAGGTGCCGCTGGTGCCGCCGTGCGCGTACATCCGGTGCGGCACCACCATGTGCCAGAAGTTCTCCGCCGCCGCGTGGTACGTCTCCTCGGCCCCCTGGTCGAAGACCCGCAGGTAGCCGACGAACTGCGGCACGTGGGTGTTCGCGTGCAGCCGGGTGATGATGTCCCGGTCCTCGACGCAGGCGTCGAAGAGGGACTGCCGGTTGTCGAAGCACTTCGCCGTGTCGAGATACTTCGCGTCACCGGTGAGGGCGTGCAGGTCCGCCATCACCTCGTTCATCCCGCCGTACTCGCCCGCGATGTAGATGGCCCACATCCGGTTCAGGGTCTCCCGGGGCAGCACCGAGAGCCGGCTGTGCACCCAGTCGCCCATCGCGGTCACCACGGCCAGCGCCTGCGCGTTGCCGGCCAGCAGGTACGCGTCGAGCAGGCCCCGCATGATCTTGTGACAGGTGTAGTACGGCGCCCAGATCGTCGGGTACGTGGCGAAGGACTCCAGCCGGACGAACTGGTCCTCCGGATAGGCGGCCAGGAAGCCGGGGTGGCTGTACTTCCCGCTCGCCGCCATCGCCGCCTGGCAGGCGGCCAATTCGGCGACGATGTAGTCCACCTTGTCCTGGAAGAGCGCGTCGCCGGTGGAGGCGTACGCCTGGGCGAAGGCGGTGATCAGGTGCCCGCTGTAGTGGCCGCGCAGGTTGCCGGTGGCGTCGTCCCAGCCGCCCGGCGGGCTCGACCCCTCCGGCAGCGGCAGCCCGGCGGTGACCCGGAAGTTGTGCAGCACCCGGTCGGCCGGGTACGCCCGGAGCAGGTTCAGCACCCGGTCCCGCTTCTCGGCGAAGAGCGTACCGTCGAGCAACTCGACCTGGTCCAGCCCGAACGGCTTCACCACCCAGCGCGGGTTGCGGTCGTAGAAGTCCCCCTGGGACAAGGTCGCGGCGGTCACCGCAGCCCCGTCCGGTACGGCGGCGGCGCGGGCCGGCGCCGCTGCGGCGGGCGCGGCCGAGGCCGCGCCGACCGGCAGTTGGGTCGCGGCGACGGTGCCGGCGGTCACCGCGCCGACGGTCCGCAGGAAACGGCGACGGTCAAGTGCGTGCTGGTCTGCGACCACTGTCAACCTCCTCGGTGGTGGCTCTGGTGTCTCCGGTGCCCGCCGCCGCCGATCTCGGCGCGGCAGGCACCGACGTGCTGGCTGACTTCCGATCCGTTGCGGCACCTGACGTCCCGGGGTGCTCGGTGACGCCTCGTCACCTCTCGGCAGGTCGGTGCCGATGTGATCGCTAACATTCAACCAGAGACATGGCCGGCCATGATTGCGACAGTTGTCGAAATTCCCGGCCCCGATCGACCACCGAAAGTCCGGCGATGGTCTCGTCGGCGTCCGACCCGAAGTGCCGGTGGACCAGCCGTGAGCCGGTCGACGGAACACCTCTGGTCAGCGGTAGAGGCTCTCGCTCAGCTCCTTCGCCGCCTCCCGGAGCGCCTCGACGGCCCGGCTCACCCCTTCCGGCCCCATCCGGGCGGTCGGGCCGGCGATGGTCAGCGAGGCGACCGGGATGCCGCTGCGATCCGGCAACGGTACGCCCACCGCCACCAGCCCCGGCTCGCTCTCCCCGTGGTTGACCGAGTAGCCCTGCGCCCTGGCCTCGGCCAACTCCTCGAACAGGGTGGCCCGGTCGGTGTTGGTCGCCTCGGTCACCTGCTCCAGCTTCTCGTGCGGATAGAGCCGCTGCACCGCCTCCAGCGACATGCCGGCGAGCAGCACCTTGCCGCCGGACGAGGCGTGCGCGGGCAGGCTGACCCCGGCCCGGGACGCGACCCGGACGGCGTTCGCCGACTCGACCGAGTCCACGAACCGGACGTGGTTGCCCTCCAGAATCTGCAGGCTGGCGGTCTCGCCGGTCGTCGCCACCAGACGCTCCAGGTACGGCCGGGCCTTGCGCCGGACGTCGAGCTTGGACAGCGCACCCATCCCGACCTCGATCAGCACCGGCCCCGGGTGGTACGCCCGGGTGGTCGGGTTCTGCGCCGCGAAACCGCGGTAGACGAGCATGGCCAGCAGCCGGTGCGCGGTGGAGCGGGCGACGTTCAGCTCCTCGGCCGCCTCGGCGACCCGGATGCTCGGTTTGGTCTTCAGCAGCAGCAGGAGCCGCAGGGCGTGGTCGACCGAAGCGATGTGATACGGCGGAACGGCCGACTCATTCTTCATGGCGGAATAATAGTCAGGGCCTTACTACTGTGCAGACTCGCGACGTAGGTTTCTGCCAGAAAGCACCGGCCACCCGCGCTACCCACGACCCGGCGACGCGTTCGAGCGCCAGCACCGGGGGTGCTCCGCAACTCCGGCGCCGATCCCGTGAACATCGCGCCGTTGGTCGATGGGAGATTGTTCCATGTCATTGGCCGACCCGGTAGGACCCGGCCGGCGAACTGACCGGCGCGAGGCCGTCAGCTTCACCATCGAGCTGCCGATCGCCGGCAACATCACCACCACTCACCACCTGGCCAGCAGCATGAAGCTGCTCGCCGAGACCGACGGGCTCGCCGGCCGGCTCCGGGCCGAACCGGCGCTGATCCCCCGGTGTTCCGGTTCACCGGCGACAGCATCCCGTCCGCAGCACCAAATCGTTCGGTCACTACGCGACGCCGGGCAGTTGACCCGACGGCCGACCGGGGAGTAGTCGGTGCGTGGACTGTCGAGCTGGGTGCACAGACGGGGCGCGGAAGCCGGGGTTGCCGAGACGGCGCATGAGGTGCCGCTCGGGTCGACCGGCCGGCGGGGGGGGTCGGGGCCTGGACAGCCCGGGACCGTGGGCGCACAAGCGGGGCAGCTCGACAGTCCGCCCGGCAGATACCCCGACCCCACACCACCTCGCACCCGACCCGACGTCAGGAGATCGCCAGAAAGACGGGGCACTAGTCCAGGCGCAGCAGGGTCTCCTCGATCTCGGCCTGCCGCGCGTTGGCGAAGGAGGTCTCGACTCCGACGACCTCGAACCCGGCCCTGCGGAGTACCCGAAGCGAGCCGGCGTTGTCGCTGGCGACCCGGGCATGCAGCGGCCGGGCGGTGACCAGGTCGAGCAGGAGCGCCAGTGCCGCGCTCGCGATGCCGCGCCCCCAGGCCGCCCGGTCGATCCAGTAGGTGATCTCGGTGTCGCCGTCGACGACGAAGCTGCCGATGCTGCCGACCAGCGCGCCGTTCCAGGTGACTGCCCGCAGCACCACGTCGGCCGAGGCGCGCAGCCGGGCCAGCCGCGCGTCGAAGGCCGCCCGGTCGTCCGGATCGTCGACCGTGAAGGCCGCCATCCGGACCGACGCCGGGTCACGCGACTGCGCGAAGAGCGCGTCGAGGTCCGCGTCCCGCACCGGCCGCAGCGCGACGATTCCCATGCCGGCCTCCATCCCCCTGGTCGCCCTGGCTCGGCCAGCAACCTAACAGCGGGCACCGACACCGACCGGCCATCCGCTCCGCGCCGCCGACCTGCGGTGCCGTGCCGGGATGGATTGCGGGTTGCGGCGGGCAGCCATGATCGCAGGAGACGGTACCGGCGACGTTGCCACGGAGGCATGGATGGTCCTCACCGCCCCGCCACGACTGCGCCCCCTGCCACCCGCGATGGCCGAACGGTTGGCCACGGTACGGACCGGCGTTGACGAGGCGCGGCTGCGCCGGCACGTGGAGCGGCTGGACGTGCCGCGCGGTCGCCACCACGCGGCACCGGCGATGACCAGGGCCGAGTCGTACGTGGCCGGGGAGCTGGAGCGGGCCGGCTGGCGGGTCGCTCGACGCGAGTTCACCGTGCCGGGCGACTCGGTCTCCGGGGTGAACCTGCTCGCCGAGCCGCCGGCCGAGGAGGGCACGGACCCTCGCCGGCCGACGGTGCTGATCGGCGCGCACCTGGACACCGTGCCGGGCAGTCCCGGGGCCGACGACAACGCCTCCGGGGTGGCCTGCCTGCTGGAACTCGCCCGGATACTGCCGGAACTCGGACTGGCCCGGCATGTCCGGCTGGCCGTCTTCGACGAGGAGGAGACCGGGCTGCACGGCTCGCGGGCGCTGGCCGGCGAGTTGGGTACGCTCGGCCGCCCCGCCGCGGTCGTCGTCTTCGAGTGCATCGGGTTCTACTCGGCCCTACCCGGCAGCCAGGTGCTGCCGCCCGGTGCCGGACTGGTCTATCCGGGACAGCGCCGCCGGATCCGGCAGCGCGGCTGGCGCGGCGACTGGACGCTGGTGGCGTACCGGCAGTCGGCGGGGCGGCTGGCCCGGCTCTTCGGCGAGTGCCTGACCCACCTGGCCGGACCCGGTACGGCGCTACTGGCCCGGGACGCGCTCGACCTGCGCCTCGCCGGCCCGCTGCTGCGCCGGTACGTGCCGACCACCGAGCACTTCGCCCGCAGCGACCACCAGCCGTTCTGGGACATCGGCGTACCGGCGATCCAGATCACCGACACCGCCGACTTCCGCAACCCGTACTACCACCAGCCCACCGACACCCCGAACACCCTCGACTACCACCGGATCGCCGACATCGCCGCCGCCACCGCCGTAAGCCTCGCCGGCCTCGGCATCAGGTGAGCCGACCGGGCGTCGTGTCGCTCGCCCCGAACTGGCCGTCGGGTCGGGTCGGAAGGTCGGCGTGCAGCCGGGCCAGTTCGGTTGCGCTGCCGATCCCGGCACGGAACGACGGATGTACGACGTACTCCCGGATCGCCGAGGCGAGGAAGTCGGGTTGGACGTTCAGCTGCCCGACCGGCAGTTCGTCGCTACGCGGTGGGCGGCCTGGCCACGGATGCCAGCCCCGGCGGTAGAGCGTGATGCGGGGGCTGACCGGTGCCGGTCGCGGTGGCCCGCCGGGCGCCAGGTCGTCCCAGCCGATGGTGGTGTCGCCCCGGGCCCCGTGCACGGAGATCCCGGTCGGGTCCAGCACGAGACCCGCCCGCTGGAGGAACGGCGCGGCCAGCGCGCACCCGACGATGACGGCGAACACGGCTCCGTGGTAGGTCTCGGACGGCCAGTCGTTGAAGCCGAGCCCGTCCCGCGCCGGTCCACCCTCGACCACCACCAGCCCTGCGGCACCCCAGAGAGACACGATCGTCAGGACGCCCTGCAAGCGGGGGAACTCCGCGACGACGAACCGGCGGGCCGCAGTTTCGATTTGGAAGGTGGCGGGACGCCGTCGCAGCGGCGCGACGACCCGGGTGAGGACGACGAGCGGCGCTACCACGGTGAGGACCAGCGCCAGCAGGTGGAGCAGCAGGCCCAGGCCGGAGGGCTTGATCCGATCTGGTCACCGGTTCCAGCCACCAGGTCACCGCGAACCGGCTCAGGAAGGCAAGGATGCCGAGCGCCAGGGCAGCGGCCCGGAGCACGCCGGATGACATGATCGAAGGGTAGCGAGGCTGGTCAATGTCGCAGGACGAGTCGCGGACCCGCTGCCCGACGGCCCGCCCAGGTCAGCGGAGTACGCGACGAGGGGTGGCCAGGGTCACCTTGGCGGCCGCCGAGAGAAGCGGACGACGACCGTTCCCTTGACGTACTACCGGAAGATCGACGGCAGTGGCCGATCGATACGCCAATTACCCCGACACCTGACCGCCGTCCGGACCGGACGGTAGCCCGTGCTCGGCGTGCGGTCCGTGGTCGGCGACCTGGGCGTCGAACCACGCGTGCAGAGCACGCAACAGCTCCGGCTCGGTCGTCCGGTAGTCCAGTCGTGCCCCGGCGGGCAGCTCGGAATACTCGATCCCGATCCGGCCGGCGCCGGCCCGCAACTCCGCCAGCCCCGGCATCTCGGTCCCGTGGATCCGGGCCGGGTCGGTGAAGTCACCCCGGCGGAACCGCTCGGCTTCCGCCCGTAGGTGTTTGCGGACCAGAGCCACCTGCCGCCGCTCCACCGGCTCGTCCGCGGTGACCGTCTGATGGCCGCCGTCGGCGGTGGGGGTGAACCGGTGGGTGGTGCGTTCGAGGTCGAACGGCATGACCTCGCGACCGCGTTCGGCGACCTCCGCCTGTCGCCGGGCGTCGGCGGGAGCGCCCTCGTCACGCCCCCGGTCGACGACGAACAGTACGGCGGCGGCCACCGCGAGGGCAGCCAGCCCGGCGGTGCAGCCCAGCACGACCCGGCGGCGTCCCGGACGGTACGAAGTGGGTCCGTGCTGGTCATCGGCTTGTCAGTGGTCATCGGCAGCCTCCGCGAGTCGTCGCACGGCGGCCAGGATCGCCGGCCGTTCGTCGGGTGGAATCCGGTCGAGCAGCGCGGTGAACCGGGCCTCCCGGGCGGCGGCGAGCCGGTCGGCCGCGCGGCAGCCCTGCGTGCTGAGGGTGAGCCAGACTCCCCGGCCGTCGCCGGCCGCCGGACGGGGGCAGTCAGCCCGGCGGTGCGGCCGGGTTCGACCGGTCGAGGGCCGCCCGCAGCAGCGTGCCGGTCTGCTCGTCGAACGCGACCAGCCGGATCGTCTCGACCGCCGAGGGTGTGGACCGGAGCGTGTCGACCGCTATCCGCGCCGCCTGGTCGGCCGGAAACCCGTAGACCCCGGTGGCGATGGCCGGAAAGGCCACGCTGCGCGCGCCCACCTCGTCGGCGACCGCCAGACAGCGGCGGTAGCAGGAGGCGAGCACCTCGGCCTCGCCGTACCCGCCGCCCTCCCAGACCGGGCCGACGGTGTGGATGACGTGCCGGACCGGCGGGTCGAGGTCGAACGCCGGGGTCGCCACCGCCTCGCCGGGCGCGCAGGGGCCGATCGCCCCGCCCGCCTCGGCCAGTCGGGGCCCGGCCGCCCGGTGGATGGCACCGTCCACGCCACCGCCGCCGAGCAGCGACTCGTTGGCCGCGGTGACGATCGCGTCCACGCGCTCCCGGGTGATGTCGCCCCGGACGACTTCGATGACGGCCATCCGCCGATGATGCCAGCCGGCGCGCGACATGTCCGCCCAACGCGACCGCCCCGTCACCTGGCGGGCAGGTGACGGGGCGGTCGGGGTGGCTCGGGCCTACAGCATGGAGACGTGCACGTGGTCGGTGTGGTCACTCGGACCGCTGTAGGAACTCCAGCCCTCGTCCGGGAACCAGATCTCCTTGTACCAGATCACGTAGAGGATGCCGAGCCGGTCCGCGTTGCGGATCAGGAACGCGGCCAGGTCGTTGCCGTACTTCATCTGGTCGTCGTTGGCGGCCCGGCTGAAGCCGGAATTGCGCAGCGACCAGTCGCAGGCGCGGCCCTTCGGATGCTCGAACGGACCACCGGGCCGGAAGCAGCCGACGAACCTCTTGAAGCCCGCCCGGCGCACCTCGTTGTACATGTGCAGCGTCCGGGCGGTGATGCAGCCGCCGGTGGTCGGGTCGTCCCGGTTGCAGGGCAGCCCCGGGAAGCCGTCCGCCATCCCCGGCCCGGGCCGGGCGACCGGCGAGGTTGCCGCCACCAGACCCTTGTCGGGGCGCGAGTTGCCGCCCACCAGGGCGAGCGCCTTCTTCGCGTCCGACTGCTGCTTCTTGATGATCTTCTCTTGCGCGGCCTGCTTGGCGACCTCCTCGTCGATCGCCTTCTTGGCCGCGCCGACCTCGTCCCGCGCCGCGTTGAGCGCCCGGAGCTTGCTGTTGTTGAACAGGTTCAGCTCGTTGAGCGCCGAAGCCCGCTCCATGAACGAATCGGACGAGTCGGCAGAGCCGTTGCTCAGCAGCATCGCGATGGCGCTGAGCTTGCCGCTGCGGTAGGACTCGGCCGCGATCTCGCTCGCCTCCGGAGTGAGTGCCGCCAGCCGGGCCTCCGCCTGCTTCAACTGGTTGCCGAGCTGCTGCTGCCGCCGCTGGGACTTGGTGCGTTCGGCCTTCGCTTCGGCGAGCCGCTTACCTGCGCTGGCGAGCACGTCCCCGAGCACCGGCGAGTCGGCCTCTTCCTGAGGGGCCGGTTTCGGCGCGGGCGCCGCCGACGCCTCCGACGGAACCACGACCAGAGCTGCGGCGGTGAGCAGTGCCAGGGCAGTCGCCAGCCTTCGGCGTAGGGGTGCCCTCACATGTATCCCTTCCGTCGGCCGCCGACCGGGTTAGCTGACGGGTTCGGGATGGAAGTGGTCCCTACCGCTGTCGCGGATTCACCCCAGGGGTGCGTGGGTCCCCGGCTCGCCGTGTGGCGATTAGGCGGCGATCAGCGCCGGACCACGCGGTATCCGGCGGCTATGAACGGCAGACAGCATACCCGGTTTCACTTCCGGAATGGCAAGACCCGTTCGCGGCTAAAGGCGTTGCGAGACAACGACTATCAGTAATCACCGCGTGTCGGACGCATCGAAGGACGTGCTTTGCCCGCCATTATCGACTAGCTGCTGTCGGCTATTTACCAAGCGCGTTCCCACCCGTCCGACGTGCGGAAACACGTCCAGGTTGGTCGGTGGGTGATTCTCCGGTCACCGCCTGCGCCAGGGCGTTGTGCCGAACAGCACACCGGCCACGGTACCGGCCGAGAGGAGACCCGCTGTCACCGCGCCCCGGTGCTGGGACAGCCAGAGTTGCGGACTCCGCGCCCGGTACGGCGTGTCGAACGCGCCGTGTGCGCCCGGGTCCGCCCCGGTGCCGTCGTCGACCGGGTGCCAGAGGTTGGCCGGTCGGCTCCGGTCGGCTGGCTGCTCCGTCTGCTGGCCGGAGTACCCGGTCCGGGCCAGGTACCGGTCGAGCAGCCCGGGCAGGCACCGGTTGCCGAGGATGGTGCCGACGGTCGAGGCGCCCACCCAGTACTCCCGCCGGCCCGGCCGGTCGGCCGCGTACATGACGGCCCGGGCCGCCAACTCGGGCTGGTAGATCGGTGGTACCGGTCGGGCCCGGTTGCGCAGCCGGGACAGCACCCAGTCGAACTGCGGGGTGTTCAGCGCCGGCAGGTGCACCATGGTGAGCCGGACCGGGCTCCGGTCGTGCAGCAGTTCACAGCGCAGCGACTCGGTGAACCCGACGATGGCGTGCTTCGCGCCGCAGTACGCGGACTGCAGCGGGATCGACCGGTAGGCCAGTGCCGACCCGACCTGCACGATCGTGCCGGTCCCGCGCGGCAACATCCGGTCGAGCGCGGCCCGGGTGCCGTGGACGTACCCGAGATAGCAGACCTCGGTCACCCGCCGGAACTCCTCCGGCCCGATCTCCGTGAAGGGCGCGAACACCGAGGCCATGGCGTTGTTGACCCACAGGTCGATCGGCCCGAGTTCGCTGGTCGCCCGGTCCGCCGCCGCCTCGATCTGGCGGTGGTCCGCCACGTCGGTCTCGATCGGCAGCGCCACACCCCCGGCCGCGCGGACGTCCTCGGCCGCGCCCCGCAAGCCGCTCCCGCCCCGGGCCAGCAGGGCGAGCCGCATCCCCCGGCGGGCCAGCAGCCGGGCCGTCGCCCGGCCGACCCCGGCACTCGCTCCGGTGATCACCGCTACCCGCGCCGCAGGTCGCCCGCGCATCCCGCTCCCCCGTCCCGAACCTCCCCGGATCGCCGGGCGCCGGCTACCCGGCCGAAGCTCCGGCAAACTCCGCCGATCGGGCAGGGCGGCACGGAACGCGGAAGGCGCCGGAGACCGGAGCAACCGGGGCAGGCCACCCGTCCGGGTGAGGATGAACACCGGCCGCGCGGGTAACCGCGTCCGCGATGGTGCGGCGGGTGGAGGAACGAGTGCGCGGACGCGCGGTACCGGCGACGACCGTCGGTGCCGCGCTGGCCGCCCAGGTGGTGCCGGCAGTGACGGTGCTGCCCGGGGTACGGCTGCGGTTCTTCCCCCGGCTGAGCGGGCGCGGCTCCCCCGGGCACGTCGCGCTCACCTTCGACGACGGCCCCGACCCGGCCTCCACCCCGCTCTTCGTCGAGACCCTGGCCGCGCACCGGACCCGCGCAACGTTCTTCCTGCTCGGGTCGATGCTGGCCCGGGCACCGGAGCTCGGCCTGGACCTCGCCGCCGCCGGGCACGAGGTGGCGGTGCACGGCTGGGCGCACCAGAACCTGCTGCTCCGCGGCCCGCACGCGACCTACCGCGACCTGGCCCGGACCCGCGAGCTGATCGGTGCGGTGACCGGCCGGGTACCCCGGTTCTTCCGCCCGCCGTACGGGGTGTTCAGCGCCGCCGCCCTGATGGCCGCGCGCCGGCTGGACCTGACCCCGGTGCTCTGGACCTGCTGGGGGCGGGACTGGACCCGGTCGGCGACCCGCTCCTCGGTACTCGACACGCTGCGCGGCGGGCTGGCCGGTGGCGGCACGGTGCTGCTGCACGACTCCGACTGCACCTCCGCGCCGGGTGCGTGGCGGGCCAGCCTCGCCGCGCTGCCGTACCTGCTGGAGGAGTGCCTCCGCCGGGGCTGGCGGGTCGGCCCGCTCGGCGAACACGGCTGATCCGCCGCCCGCGATCGCCTCCGGGACAGGGCGGCCCCGACCGGCGCGCCGAGTGCGACGCGCCCCGGGAGCGTGCTCAGCCCACCCGGTCGGTCACCTCACCGGGCACCGCCTCGGCGCGGCTGCCCGGTAGGGCCGGTACGGCCGGTACGGCGGTGCTGGCCGCCCGCCGCGCGCCGGCGAGCGGGTGCCGGGCCCGGGTCACCACGCCGGCGTGCGCCCGCCGCGCCGCCTGGAGCGCGGTGAAGAGCCCGTACGCCCCGCGACCCACCAGCCGGTGCTTGAGCCCAGCCGCGCCGCCCGGCGGCTGGTAGCCGGCCGGTGGCAGGTGGGCCCGGTACCGGGTGACGATCTCGGCGAAGAACTCGCGGCGGCGGCTCGGCGGCACCCGCCGGGGATGGCCGAGCACCTGCAACAGGTGCCAGATCATCCGCTGGAAGATCCGGTGTCGCAGCTCGGCAGGCACCGCCGGGTCGGCGTCCAGGCCGGCCAGGACACGGTCCCAGTGCGCGAAGACCTCGAAGTGCCGCTCGCTGACCGTAGCGGTGATCGCCCCCTCCGGGCGCTGCCGATAGGCGTAACAGCACCGGTCCAGCAGGGTGATCCGCCGCGCGGCGAGCATCAGCGGGAAGCTGAACGAGACGTCCTCGTACCAGCCGGGGCCGAAGGTGAGACCCAGGTCGAGGAGGAACCGGCGCCGGATCACCTTGTTGCAGGTGATGTGCAGCACCGACAGCAGGGCCGGTCGCTCCCCCAGCGTGAACGTCTCCGGCACCGGACTCCCGGCGCCGACCTGGGAGAGCGACAGGTGCCGGGTCCCGCCGTTCGGGTAGTACCGGGTGTACGCGGTGACCAGCAGGTCGGGCCGGGTCCGGGTCAGCCGCTCGGCGACGGCACTGAGGCTTCCCTCGGGCAGCCAGTCGTCGCCGTCGACGAACCAGACGTACTCGCCGGTGGCCCGGGACAGGCCGGCGTTGCGGGCCGCCCCGAGCCCCTGGTTGCGGCCGAGGGTGACCACCACCAGCCGGGAGTCGCGTTCGGCGTACCGGGCCAGGATCGCCGCGCTGCCGTCGCTGGAACCGTCGTCCACCGCCACCAGCTCAAGGTCGCGGAAGGACGTGTCGAGAATGGAGTCCAGGCAGTCGGCCAGGTACTCCCGCACCTGGTAGACCGGGACTATCACGCTGAGCAGGGTCACCGTGGCAACCTCCGGTGGAGGACGGAGACCGAATAGTAGCGCCGAGTAATCGACCGCCACGCGCTCAGTAACTATCGAGTGACCAAATTGTGATTTGTCGCTTCGATCAACACCTGTCCGGATCGGCCGGTGGACCGGACCGGCGGCCCCGGCCGGTCACCCGCACGGCCCCGCTCAGAGCCCCGCCACCCAGTTCCACAGGTCGACGACCCACTCGGTCTGGCGCAGGTACGCCACCCCGACCCCGGCCAGGAAGAGCCCGGTGACCAGGTGCGCGCCCCGGGCACTGCGGCGTACCCGGCCGAGCTGGCGCTCCCAGACCACCCGGCCGACCAGCCGGGCCAGCGCGAAGAGGCCGACCGCGACGAAGAGGGTCAGCACGAAGGTGACCACCGGACTGGTCAGGTCGCCCCGGGCCGAGATCGCCCAGATCCCCCAGCAGACGAAGGCGAAGAGGCCACCCAGCATGCTCCAGTGCCGTCCGATGCGCAGCTGCCGCCAGTGGTAACCCGGCGGGAGCTGCTGCCGCTCCTGCTCCGCCACCGGCCACCCGGTGCCGGTCGGCTCGTGCGGCGCCTCGGGCTCGGTACGCGGCCGCGGCACCCCGACCTGCGCCACACCCCGCCGGAAGCCCTCGGGCCCCGGCGGCATCCCCGGTCCCTCCGCACCGGGCGGCATCTCGACGGTCCGCTCGGCCCAGGGCTGCGTCTGGTCTGCCATCTGTCCTGTCCTCCCCATCGGCTCGGGCCCGGAACCCGTCCCAGTTCCGAGGGTAGCCAGCCGGTACACAGCGCGCCGAGCCAGCATCGACCGGTGCCGCCGCCTTCGGCCGGCACCCCATACCGCCCGCCCGGCGAGCTTCCGATCCCGCGACCGGCATGGCACCGGCCGGTAGGGTCAGCACGTGACCGATCCGCGCGAGGTCCTCGGCCGGCTCGAACCTGCCGCTGAGGACGCCGACGAGCGGAGCGAGGAGGGGACATGACCGAGCGGAGCGAGGGCATCAGCCAGCCCAGGCTCGCAGGTCATGACGCCGACGAGCGGAGCGAGGAGGGGGCATGACCGATCCGGAACGTCGGCGGCGGAGGCTGCGCCACGACCCGTCGAGCGGTGGCGGCGGCCAGCCCGGGGAGGGCCGTCGCGGCGGAGACCCGGGCATCGGGCCGGGAGCCGGGGACGACCGGGACGCGGAACGCGGCCTGCGCGGGCTGATCGGCTCGGGCGCCTCCCAGGTGAGTGTCGGGGCGGCGATGCGGGCCCGGGACGCGGCCCGGCCGACCGAGGCCGACCTCGCCGAGGCGGCCGAACGGCTGGTGCTGGTCCGGCGCAACTGGGTGCCCCGGGACGAGCTGCCGCGCGGCGGCCGCTGAGCGCCCGCCGCCGGCCAGCGGGGCGGGCGGCTCGGCCCCGCTACGACGCCGGCAGCGCCGGCAGCGCGCCGGAGCGCTCGTACTCGGCGACCTGCCCGATCCGCCGCGCGTGCCGCTCGTTGCCGGAGAACGGCGTGGTGAGGAACGCCTCCACGATTGCGGTCGCCTCGTCCAGGGTGTGCTGGCGAGCACCGATCGCGACCACGTTCGCGTCGTTGTGCTCCCGGGCGAGCTGGGCGGTCTCGACATTCCAGGCGAGAGCCGCGCGTACCCCGGCCACCTTGTTGGCGGCGATCTGCTCGCCGTTGCCCGAACCGCCGATCACCACGCCCAGGCTGCCCGGGTCGGCCACCACCCGGGCGCCACTGTGCAGGCAGAACACCGGGTAGTCGTCGTCCGGGTCGAAGAGGAACGGCCCGACGTCCACCAGTTCGTAGCCCTGCTTGGCCAGATGGTTGGCCAGGTGCACCTTCAGTTCGTAGCCGGCGTGGTCGGATCCCAAGTAGACGCGCATACCGCGCAGTCTGTCAGCCCGCCACGGCCACCCGCCGGCAGGCACGGCGAGAGCCGGACAGATCACAGCGTGATCCGGCCGGAGCAGAGGCCACCCGGGCGCCCGACACAGCCTCCAGGCGCCCGCCGCACGGCCCGAAGCCCTACGCCGTCAGCCCGGCCGCCGTCAGCCCGCCCGCCGTCAGCCGTGTGGCGCCTCCGCCGCGTCCCGGCCGAGTTCGGCCAGGACCAGCCCGGCCCGGGCCTTCGGGGTGAACCAGGTGCTCTTCCTGGGCATCTTCTGCCGGGCCAGGTTGACCGCGACGAAGTCCTGCACGGTCACCGGAGCGATCAGGACCGCCAGCTCCGCCCGGCCCGCGTCGACCTCGCCGACCAGCCAGCGCGCCGGATAGTCCCCACCGACGTACGTGATCCGCTTGTCGCCGGGGTCGAGTCCGAGCGCGTCCCGCAGCAGCACCCGCTCGACGAGTGCGTGGTCCAGATTCTCCACTCCGCCACCGGAGCCGGCGGGAAGCGTGACGGCATAGGTCGTGCCGGCCGCGTAGAGCTGGATCGTGCCGCCGGAGTCCGGCACCGCCGCCGGACCGGGCACCGGCTCGACCTGGGCGCCGGCCGCGCGCAGCCGGTCGAGCAGTTCGTCCGGGGTACTGGTCAGCTCGCTGACCAGCCGGTTGTACGGCTGGATCGCCACCGAGGCGGGTGTGGTGATCACCGCGAGGAACCGGGGCAGCTCACCGATCTGCGCGGCCAGGCTGCGGTGGTTGCCGTCCGCGACGACCAGCTCACCGGCGCCGGCCAGCGCCAGCAGCTCGTCCTGGCCGGGCCCCGGCCCGAGCAGCCAGATGGCGTGGGTACGCCCCGCCTGGTCGGTGTCGGTCGCGGCCGGCGGACCGGCCGCCTCGGTGGCCTCGGCCAGCGCCCGGTGCAGTGCCTCGCCGGCGTTCCGTCCCGGACCGTCCTCGCCGCCGGTCTCGCCGCCGCCGGCCCGGTTGCCGGTCTGGAGCAGCAGCACCGGCGAGAGGAGATGGCCGGTCGCCTCGGCCAGCGCCACCCGCTCGCGCACCTTGGCGATGAAGACGTCCTCGTTCCGGATCACCAGCCCGGGCTCGTCCGCGCTGGTGGAGATCTGGTCGGTGTCGACCATGGCAAATATCCCGTAACCGGGCTCGTCGCCGGGCGCGGTGATCCGGTAGAGCACCACGACCTGCTCGGCCGGGGTGTAGCTGCCGTCGGCCCGGGCCTGGGCCAACCGGGCGATCGCGTCGGGCAGCGCATCGGTGAAGGACCGCCCGAGGCTCTCCGGCGCCCGGTGCGGCATCTCGATCGCGAGTGCGCTGGCTGGGTTGTCCCGGATGATCGCCGTGATCTCGGCGTCGTCGGCGAACTCGTCGTAGTTCTGGGCGCCGGTGCCGCCAGTGGTGACCCAGGCGCGGGTGATCGGATGCACGACCGTCATGTGCGGGAACGCTACCGGCGGTGTCGGACCCGGCGTACGGATACCCCGACCGTTTCCACCCCGTGGGCGGCCCGGCCCGGTGGCGTACCGGCCGGGCCGCCCGGGGTGCGCTCAGTCGAAGCTCGGTGCCTCGGTACGGGTCCGCTTCAGCTCGTAGAAGCCCGGGGTGCCGGCGACCAGGAGTACCCCGTCCCAGAGCCGGCCGGCCGCCTCGCCCTTCGGGGCCGGGGTGATCACCGGGCCGAAGAACGCGACGGTCTCCCCCGGCACCGGGCCGGGAGCGTGGATCACCGGCGTGCCGACGTCCTGGCCGACCGGCTTCATCCCGGCGTTGTGGCTGGCCCGCAGTGCCTCGTCGTACTCGGTCGAGTCGGCGGCGTCGGCCAGCGCCGGGTCCAGCCCGACGTCGGCCAGCGCCGCCCGGTACAGCTCCGGCCCCCGGTCCTCCTTGGCGAGGTGGATCCGGTTGCCGAGCGCGGTGTAGAGCTTGGCGACCGCCTCGGAACCGTGCCGCTGCTCGACCGCGATGCAGATCCGCACCGGGCCCCAGGCGGTCTTCAGCCCCTCCCGGTACTGCTCGGGAAGGTCCTCCCGGCCCTCGTTGAGCACCGAGAGGCTCATCACCCGGAACCGGATGTCGACCGCCCGGACCTTCTCCACCTCCAGCAGCCAACGGGAGGTGATCCAGGCCCACGGGCAGATCGGGTCGAAGAACATGTCTACGGACGCGCGCTCGGACACGGCGCGACTCCCTTCGTCGTCGGGGAGGCCGGAATCGGCGACACCGTTACAGATCTTCACCCCAGGGACCCGCCACCGACAGCGGGATGAGACCGTGACCTGGAGCACCAGTGGCAATCCCGCCGGCATGAAACACTCGACGTCGAGCCGTGGGGATGGCTCGACGCTGTCAACGGAGATAGCCAGCGGGAAGACCGGATGGAGATTCACGTGCCAGGAGTGCGTAACCTGACCCAGGTCGAGGCGACGGAGCGGGGTCGTCTGCTCGACGTCACCGGCTATGACATCCGCCTGGACCTGTCGTCCGCCGGGCAGGGCGCGGACGGCCGCACCTTCCGTTCGACGACCGAGGTCCGGTTCCGGTGCGCCGAGCCGGGCGCCGCTACCTTCATCGAGGTGGCCGCCGATTCGGTACGCGCCGCGACGCTGAACGGCGCCCCGGTCGACCTCTCCGGCTGGTCGGCCGAGGACGGTCTCACCCTGACCGGTCTGGCCGCCGAGAACACCCTGGTCGTCGACGCCGACTTCCTCTACTCCTCCAGCGGTCAGGGGCTGCACCGCAGCGTCGACCCGGTGGACGGCGAGACCTATCTCTACAGCCAGTTCGAGACCGCCGACGCGCAGCGGGTCTTCGCCTGTTTCGACCAGCCGGACCTGAAGAGCGTCTTCACCTGGCACGCGACCGTGCCGGCACACTGGCGGGTCATCTCCAACATGCCGCTGCGCGCCGAGGAGCCGGCCGGCGCCGAGACCAAGACGGTCCACTTCGCCGAGTCGGTCCGGATGAGCACCTACATCACCGCGCTCTGCGCCGGCCCCTACCACGAGGTGCGGTACACCCACGACGGTGTCGACCTCGGCTACTTCTGCCGGACCAGCATGGCCCCGTACCTCGACTCGGCGGACCTGAACCTGATCACCACCCAGGGCTTCGACTTCTTCCACCAGCAGTTCGGGGTCCGCTATCCGCTGCCGAAATACGACCAGGTGTGGGTGCCGGACTTCAACGCCGGCGCGATGGAGAACTTCGGCTGCGTCACGCACGCCGAGGCGCACTACCTGTTCCGGTCCCAGGAGACCGACTTCGAGTACGAGCAGCGGGCCAACACGATCCTGCACGAGCTGGCCCACATGTGGTTCGGCGACCTGGTCACCATGCGCTGGTGGAACGACCTGTGGCTGAACGAGTCGTTCGCCGAGTGGGCCAGCCACTGGGCCAACACCAACGCCACCCGGTTCGCCGACGCCTGGACGACCTTCCTCTCCATCCGCAAGAACTGGGGCTACCGGCAGGACCAGCTCTCCTCCACCCACCCGGTCTACTGCGAGATGCCGGACCTGGAGGCCGTCGAGGTCAACTTCGACGGCATCACGTACGCCAAGGGCGCCAGCGTGCTCAAGCAGCTCGTGGCGTACGTCGGTGAGGCGCCGTTCCTGGAGGGCCTGCGCAGCTACTTCGGCAAGTACGCCTGGAGCAACGCCACCTTCGACGACCTGCTCAGCGAGCTGGAGGCGGCCTCCGGCCGGGAACTGCGCAAGTTCGCCGCCGAGTGGCTGGAGACCTCCCAGGTCAACACGCTCCGCCCGGAGGTGTCGATCGGCCCGGACGGGACGTACGAGTCGGTGGTGGTCCGGCAGGAGGCGCCGAGCGAGCACCCGACGCTGCGTACGCACCGGATCGGGGTGGGCCTCTACGACCTGCGGGACAACCGGCTGGTCCGGCGGGACCGGATCGAGGTCGACGTCGCCGGCGAGCGTACCGAGCTGTCCCCGCTCACCGGCGTGGCGGCGCCGGACGTGCTGCTGCTCAACGACGACGACCTGACCTATGCCAAGCTGCGGCTGGACGAGCGGTCGATGGCAACGGTGGTGCGGCACATCGCCGGGTTCGAGTCGTCGCTGGCCCGGGGCCTGTGCTGGGCCGCCGCCTGGGACATGGTCCGGGACGCCGAACTCTCCGCCCGCGACTACGTGGCGCTGGCGCTGGCCGGGCTGCCCGCCGAGACCGACATCAACCTGGTCACCGCGACGCTGCGGCAGGTCTCCGCCACGCTCACCTCGTACGCTGCGCCGGAGTGGGCGCCGACCGGTTGGGCGCACTTCGCCGGTACGGCAGCGACCGCGCTGCGCGCCGCCGAGCCGGGTAGCGGCCTGCAACTGGCCTGGGCCCGGACCTACGCCTCGGCGGCCCGCAGCGACGAGGAACTGGCCGTGCTCCGGGGCTGGCTGGACGGTGCCGAGGTGCCGGACGGGCTGACCATCGACACCGAGCTGCGCTGGACGGTGCTGCGTGCCCTGGTCGCGGGAGGCGTGGCGGGGCGAGCCGAGATCGACTCCGAGCTGGCCACGGACCGCACGTCGAGCGGCGAGCGGGAGGCCGCGCTCGCGCACGCGCTGCTGCCCACCGCCGAGAACAAGGAGACGGTGTGGCGCACCCTGACCGGGGACGAGGCGCTGCCGAACTGGCGGCACCGGGCGCTGCTCCAGGGCTTCCAGCATCCGGCGCAGGTCGAGCTGACCGCACCGTACGCCGAGCGGTTCTTCCAGGTCGTCGCCCAGATCTGGAAGAAGCGGGACAGCGAGCCGGCGCAGGAGTTCGTCATGCTGGCCTACCCGGCATACCAGATCACCGAGGAGACCATCCGGCTGACCGACGCCTGGCTGGCCGAGCCGGGACATCCCGCGCCGCTGCGCCGGCTGGTCGCCGAGGGCCGGGACGGAGTAGTGCGGGCGCTGAAGGCCCGGGCCAAGGACGCCGCGTCACCGTCCTGACCTCACCGCCGAACTGACCGCCGCCGGGCGCCGGATCCGATCCGGCGCCCGGCGCCGTCGTCACGCCCGGAAACGATTCGGGTACCGGCCGCCGGCTCGGGCCGGGCGGTGCGGGACGACCGCCGGCTGGTCCGGGCCGTTAGGCTTCCCGATGGAGGTGGATTCGATGGCCCAACCACGCTACGAGTGGCATCCGCCCGAGCAGGGGTGGACCGAGGACGATCTGCGCACCCTGCCTGCGGACGGGCACCGGTACGAGATCATCGACGGGAGCCTCCACGTGACCCCTCCAGCCGACTTTCAGCATCACGAGCTGGCTGACGAGATCCGCGCCGCCCTACGCGCCGCCGCCCCGTCGAAGTGGCGGGTGATCCGCGAGATCGGTCTACGGGTACCGGGCGGCAACGCGATCCCGGACATCACGGTGCTGCGACCGAGCGCGCCGCAGGACGCGATGTGGGCTGATCCGGAAGACGTGGCGCTGGTGGTCGAGGTGGAGTCGCCGAGCAGCCGCCGGCACGACCGGTTCACCAAGCTGGGCCTGTACGCCGAGGCCGGCATCGAGTCGTACTGGCGGATCGAACGTGCCGAGCGGGGCCCGATCGCCCACCTCTATCTGCGCGCTCCCGCCGGCCACTACGAGCTGCACCGGTCCGTTCCGCCTACCGGCACGGAGCTGGTCGAGCTGCCGTTTCCGGTCCGGGTCACCCCCGGCACCTGGCTGGCCTGACCGGCCCACGAGCCGAGCGGCAGCCCGGACGAGCGCGCCGTCAGGCCGAGCGGCCAGCCCGGGTGGCGAGCTGGTCCAGGCCGCTGACGATGCCGCCGGTGAGGTCGCCGCCGCCGAAGGCGGCCACCATGGAGAGCGCGGCCAGCTTGGCGTCCCGGTCCGGAATCCGCTTGCGGGCCTCGGCACCGGTCACGATCTCCAGCACCCGCTGGTTCGGCGAGAGCGCGACCAGGACGGCGCGGGCCGGGTCGGCCAGCTCCAGGAGCAGCCGCTGCGCGTGTTCGCGTACCGGTTCGGTCAGCGGACCGACGTAGACGGTGAAGACCAGGCCGGTGGACTCGTCGGCGATCCGCAGCGCCTCGTCGATCCGGAGGAGCTGGCGGGTGGTGAACGGCCCGTCGAGCACGTTCGGCCGGGGGGTGGCGCTCGGCCCGACCTCGGCCTCGGGCCGTTCGGCCGTCGCCACGCTCTTACCAGCGGTCACTTGCGCCCCCTGTCACGCCAGCGCGCTTCGGCGCGCTGATGGTCTCGATCTCGCCGCTGGTCAGCGCCCGGGCCTCCGCGCCGGCCGGCAGCGCGGTCCGGGCGGACTCGGTCAGGTGCTCGGGCGAGGAGAGGAACCAGACCGGCGTGAACTCGAAGGGCCGCCCCGGGCGGTACCGCCGGGCGTTACGGCCGCTCTTGCCGGCCCGGGCCAGCACGGTGATCACGAGCACCGCAGCGGCCGGGATGGCAACGAAGACCAGCAACGTGTCGGAAACAGACAACCTCAACGCCCCCAGGCGAAAACGGGATCATCGTGCCGGTCGGCGCAGGAGACGACCTTGTCCACCCGACCGACCCGGTCGCCGTTCACGGTATCGGAAACCGACGCCCACCAGTTCTCGGGGTGCCGATCCGGCCCGCTCGCGGTCGCCCGGGGCCTGGCCGGGCGGGCTGGCGGACGGTCGGGATCACGCCTCGTCAACGAGCCGAGCCAGCGCCTCGGCCGCGCGCCAGCAGTCGTGGTACGTCGAGTAGAGCGGGACCGGGGCCAGCCGGATCACGTCCGGCTCCCGGTCGTCGACGAGTACCCCGTACTCCTGGGACAGCCGCTTGGTCAGCGCGGCGGCCCCGCCCCGGCCGATCCGCACGGAGAGCTGACAGCCGCGCCGGGTCGGCTCGCGCGGGGTGAGCACGGTGAGCGGCCGGCTCGGGGTGAGCTGGTCGAGCAGTCCTTCGAGGTAGCCGGTCAACCGCTCGCTGCGGGCCCGCAGCGCGGGCATTCCGACCTGCTCGAAGATGGCCAGGGCGCTGCGCATCGGCGCCATCGCCAGCACCGGCGGGTTGGAGATCAGCCAGGCCTCCACGGTGGCCGGTGGCCGGGAGACCGGGGCCATCTCGAACCGGGTCGCCTCGTCAGTGCCCCACCAGCCCTCGAACCGGTCGACCGCCGGGTCGCCGAGGTGCCGCTCGTGCACGAACGCCCCGGCCAACGCCCCCGGACCGGAGTTCAGGTATTTGTAGGTGCACCAGGCGGCGAAGTCCACGTCCCAGTCGTGCAGCGCCAGCGGCACGTTGCCGGCCGCGTGCGCGAGGTCCCAGCCGACCAGGGCGCCGGCCCGGTGCCCCGCCCGGGTGATCTCCGGGATGTCCATCAGCTCGCCGGTCAGGTAGTTGACCCCGCCGAGCAGGACCAGCGCCACCCGCTGCCCCTCCCGGTCGAGGTAGTCGACCACGTCCTCGGTACGCAGGGTCTCCTCGCCCGGGCGGGGACGCAGCCGGACGACGGTCTCGTCCGGGTCCAACCCGTGGTGCCGGGCCTGGCTGCGCACCGCGTAGCTGTCCGACGGGAAGGCGGCGTCCTCGATCAGGATCCGGTCGCGCCCCGGCGTCGGTCGGTAGAACGACACCATCAGCAGGTGCAGGTTGACCGTCAGCGAGTTCATCACCACGGTCTCGGCCGGCAGCGCACCGACCACCGACGCGCTCGGCCCGGTGAGTGAGCGGTAGGACGGTACCCAGGGCCGGTCACCCGCGAAGTGGCCGGAGACCCCGAGCCGGGCCCAGGTCTCCAGCTCGGCGTCGAGATCGGCCCGGGCGGCCCGGGGTTGCAGTCCGAGGGAGTTGCCGACCAGGTAGGCAGTCTCGGCGTACCGGCCGCCCTCGGCCGGTGGCACGTGGAACAGGTGCCGGTGACCGGGGTCGGCCTCGTCGCGGCGCCGGGCCGCCTCCTCCTGCTCCGGGGTGGTCATCCGCTCATCACTCCTCTGTCGCTCGCCCTCGGCACCCGGGGCGGTACTCCTCGGTCGCTCGCTCCCGCACGCCCCGGGGGCGGTAACGGTAACGGCCCGCGCTACATGTCCGTCCGGGCGGCCCACAGCTCGGGGAAGACCTCCCGAGCCATGCTCCGGCGCAGCCAGGCCGCGCCGGCCGACCCCCCGGTGCCGACCTTCGCGCCCATGGTCCGGCGTACCGCCTTGAGGTGCTGGTGGCGCCAGTCGTCGAACTGCTCGGCGATCTCCACCAGAGTCTCACCCAGTTGTCGCAGGTGGTTGTCCGGCCCGGTGTCGGCGTAGATCTCCACCCAGGCGGCGGTCAGCTCGGCGCTCGGCTCGGCCTCGGCGGAGAAGTCCCGGTGCAGCAGCGCCTCCGGCAGCGCGAAGCCCCGGCGGGCCAGCAGGGCGGTCACCTCGTCCCAGAGGCTCGGCGCCCGGAGCGTCTCGACCAGGTCGGCGTAGACCCTCGGCTGCCGGTGGAACGGCCGGACCAGGGTGGCGGACTTCAGCCCGAGCAGGAACTCCAACTGCCGGTACATCGCGGACTGGAACCCGGAGCCCTCACCGAGCAGGTTGCGGAACCGGTTGAAGTCCGCCGGGGTCATCCAGCGCAGCCCCCGCCAGGCCGCGTTCAGCCCCTCCAGGTGCAGGGCGGCCCGGTGCAGCGGGGCCAGCGCGGCCCAGAGGTCGTCGGCGCGCAGCCGCTGCCGCGCCTCGCGCAGCTCGAAGCAGGTCAGCCCGAAGTACAGCTCCATGATCTGGCTGACCATCAGGAACGACATCTCACCGGGATCCCGGCTCAGCGGCTGCTGGAGGCGGTGCAGCGTACTCGCGTGCACGTACGCGTCGTACGGCGTCCGCTCGACCGGTTCCAGGGTGGGCTCGCCACCGTTGGCCGCCGCCCGGGCGGCCCGCTGCGCGGCGTTCGCCGGGCGTACCCGGGGTCGGCCGGGTCGCCGCTGCCGCTGGGTCCTCTCCACCGTCGCCTCCGTTCCGTTACGCGCTACCGTCATGATCTCTCCGCCCCGCCGCCGAACGGAATGCCGGACCAACGGCGGTACCAGGCCAGATCCGGCGGTTGTGTGGTTCGGCGCCGGAGTGGCTTAACGTTTGAAAGGTCGATCCGGGATTCGCGATCATGTCACGGAGAGTGAGCGGTTATGGACGAGATGGACTGGGCACTGCTGCGGGAGCTCCAGGCCGACGCCCGGCTCTCGTTCAGCGAACTCTCCCGCCGGGTCCACCTCTCCCCGCCGGCCGTCGCCGAACGGGTCCGCCGGCTGGAGGAATCCGGCGTGGTGACCGGGTACCACGCGCACGTCGACCTGGCCCGCGCCGGCCGGAACGTGGTCGCGATGATCCGGATGTCCTGTTACGGGGCACGGTGCATCCTCCGGGACCCGGAGGTGCCGGACTGGCCGGAGATCCTGGAGATACACCGGATCACCGGGGACGCCTGCAGCATGCTCAAGGTCGCGGCCGAGTCGATCGAGGCGTTCGAGCAGGTCATCGACCGTCTCGCCCCGTACGGGCAGCCGTCGAGCACGATGGTGCTCTCCAGCCCGCTGGACTGGCACCCGGTGCTCCCGATTCCACCGGCGTCAAGCGGCTGACCAGGGCGTTCGTCCGGTTGTCGGCCCACCCGGGAGCGTGTGCGCGGCGGGTCGGTGGGAACACGTTCCCCGACGGGACGGGTCGGGCACCCGACCGCGCGGCGGACGCGACGGGTGCCCGGCCGACGGATGCACCGCCGGGGAGGGAAGTCATGCTCACTGCCAAGGTCGTCGGCCGTACGATCGCCGCTGGCGTCACCGTCGCCGCCCTGGTCCCCGGGCCGCTGCTCGGGAACGTGAGCGCGGTACAGGCCGGGCCGAACACCTTCGTGGAGGTCACCCCGAACACCGCCCAGGCGGGTAGCCGGGTCAACATCCGGGCGAGCTGCGACGGCGCGAACAACCAGCAGGCGACGGTGCACTCGGACGCGTTCGGTCGGGTGATCGTACGCCCCGACAACGGCTTCCTCACCGCGTCGGTGACGATTCCGGGCAGCAAGGCGCCGGGGGCGTACGCGGTCAACCTGAGCTGCCAGCAGAACGGCAACAACGCGACCACCACGCTGACCGTGGTGAACATGAGTCAGGGCAGCCAGGGGCCGGCCGCTGGTGGCGGCGGTACGGCCGGCGGCCCGGGCGGGGTGCTGATGATCGCCGGTGGTCTCGGCATCGTCGTGCTCGCGATCGGGTTCGGGGTGGCCGGCCGGCGGCGGCGTACCGAACCGAGTAGCTGACCTGCGGACCGGGCATGTTCCGCTTCCCCGCGGGCGATGGCACGTGGCGGGGTCGGACCGGCCGGTGGTGGGCGCGTACCGGCCGGTGGCGGCGCCGCACGGCCCGGCTCGCCCGGCAGGCCACCGCGGCGAGTATCACCAGCCCGGATCCGGCCGACGGCACCCCGCCAGGCACCCTGGACGCCGCACCGCCCCGGCCGGCCCGGCGGACGAGCCGGCGCCGGTGGGCCCGCCGCCCCGGGCCGGTACCCGTGATCACCCTGCTGCTGGGCCTGCTCGTCACCCTGTTCGGGGTGCAGAGCGTCACCGGGATCACCCTGCTGCCCAGCGGAATGCCGTTCGGCGCTCCGGCGCCGCCCCGGAAGTTTCCGGTGCTGGAGTCGAGCCCGCCGGTCGGGATCGGCATCCGGTCGCTCGACCTGACCGCACCGGTCCATCCGGTCGGCGTCGCTCCGGACGGCACCATCGAGGTACCGGCGTCGGACCGGCGCGACGAGGCCGGCTGGTACAGCCAGAGCCCGACCCCGGGCCAGTACGGACCGTCGGTGATCGTCGGTCACGTCGACACCCGGACCGGGCCGGCCGTCTTCCACGACCTGGCCGGGCTGCGCCCCGGCGCCAAGATCGAGGTCGACCGGGAGGACGAGTCGGTGGCGGTCTTCGAGGTCAACTCCGTCAAGCGGTTCAACAAGTCGGAGCTGCCGGTCGACCGGGTCTACGGCGACTTCAGCCGGCCGTCGCTCCGGCTGATCACCTGCGGCGGCCGCTGGGTCGGCGGCTCCACCGGGTACGCCGACAACGTCATCGTCTTCGCGTCCCTGGTCTCGGCCCGGCACACCTGAGCCCCGCGCCGCACCTGCCGCACCGGCGGCCAGCCCCGTCGCACGTCGCCACCCTGCCGCACCGTCGGCCGGCGTCGTCGCGGCGGTCGTCCGCCAGCGGCAACGTTCGCCGACTCAGGCCGCCTCGGCCTCGCGCAGGTCCAGCCAGTCCGCCCAGCGCGGGTCCGGCGCCCGGTGGCCGAGCACCCGCCACGCGATGCCCTTCGGCGCGGCCGGCAGCGAGTGCAGCCGCCAGCCCAGTTCCGCCGGGGTCTTGTCGCCCTTGGTGTGGTTGCACTTGGCGCAGGCCGCGACGACGTTCTCCCAGGCGTGCCGGCCACCCCGACTGCGCGGGAAGACGTGGTCGATGGTCTCGGCCGGGCCCCGGCAGTAGACGCAGCGCCAGTTGTCCCGGGCGAAGATGGCCCGGCGGGAGAGCCCCACGTGTGTCCGGTACGGCACCCGGACGAACCGGGTCAGCCGGACCACCGACGGCACCGGCAGGGAGTTGCGGGCGCTGTGCAGGATCCCCTCCCCGTCCGCCACGCAGACGGCCTTGGCGGAGAGAACCAGGATGGCGGCTCGACGCACTGAAACGACACACAGCGGCTCATAGGTCGCATTGAGCACCAACGCTCCGGAGCCCACCGTGGGTCGTATGTCAGGCATCGCGCTCACCCTCTCGGTTGTTTCTCGTCCGCTCCCTCGCCCGCCCGGTGCCGGCCCCACCCCCGGTGCCGGTCGGCAGCAGGCACCGACCGCCGCCAAGACCACGGCCGACGCCGGCAGATCACCGGCGTCCGTGCGCCAATAGTCCCCGATAGCTGGCGCGATTGCACGTACTAATCCGGGGTCCCGCAGAAAGCTCTCACGTCCCGTGGCAAGATGACCGGTTCCGTCCCGTCACCCCGTCCGACGGCGCCGCGGACGCCAGCCGCGGGAGGGGGCGTCCGCCACCTGCCGGCGGGTCGGCCGAGACCGCCGGACACCGGTACGGTACGAAGGCAGTCGTGAACCCCGCGACGCTGATCACTGCCGCCGTGCTCGGAATGCCGCAGCCGGAGACGCCGGAGCCCAAGCCGAGTTGCCTGGACAACCCCGTCTGCGACCAGGTCTGGCGGGTGACCAAGTCGGCGTGGTTCGCCGAGGGGAGCAACCTCTTCCTGATCAAGCCGGCCACGATCGTGCTGATCCTGCTGGTGGCGATCCTGCTCCGCTTCCTGCTGCACCGGACCATCAACCGGCTGGTGCGGAGCACCTCGGAGAGCCGGATCCCCGCGGTGCTCCGGCCGCTGCGCGAGCGGATCCCCAGCGCCGCGCCCGACCCGCAGGCGGTCGTACCGGAACGGCGCCGGCAGCGGGCCGAGGCGATCGGCTCGGTGCTGCGCAGCATGACCACGGCGGTGGTCTTCGCGATCGCCGTGCTACAGATCCTCAGCGAGCTCAGCTTCGACCTGGCCCCGCTGCTGGCCAGTGCCGGCATCGCCGGCCTGGCCCTCGGGTTCGGCGCCCAGACGCTGGTCAAGGACCTGCTGGCCGGGCTCTTCATGCTGCTGGAGGACCAGTACGGGGTCGGTGACACGGTGGACCTCGGCGAGGCGACCGGGGTGGTCGAGGCGGTCGGCCTGCGGATCACCACCGTCCGGGACGCCCGGGGGGTGGTGTGGTACATCCGCAACGGCGAGATCATCCGGGTCGGCAACAAGAGCCAGGGCTGGGCGATGGTCGTGGTGGACATGCCGATCGGCTTCGCCCGCACCGAGGAGGCCACCGCGGTGCTGCGGACCGCCGCCGCCTCGGTCGCGGTCGACCCGGAGCTGGCGCCGGAGCTGGTGGAGCCGCCCGAGGTGGTCGGGGTCGAGCAGATCACCGTGGACGGGTCGGTGATCCGGACGATCGCCAAGACCACCGCCGAGGGGCAACTCCCGGTCTCCCGGGAGCTGCGCCGCCGGCTGGCCGAGGCGCTGGACAACTCCGGCATCACCGCCGGCATCGCGGCCACCAGGATGTTCCCCCGGCCGTCGACCCCGCCGGCCGACGGGGAGACCGGCCAGGGTGGAGCGACCTGAGCCGCCGGATGTTTCGCCACCCAGCGCGATCGGCCGGTCGGCGGAGCGCGACCCGGCGCCCCGCCGAGCGGCGGAGCCACCGCCGTACGGGTCGGCGCCGGGTACGCCGGACGGTGCCGTAGACGTACCGGACGGCCCCGGTGGGGGGCCGGCTGTCAGGGGTCGCGTACCGAGCGGGCGGTCGGGTATCGTCCGTTCGACCAGTCGGAGATGCGACGATCTATCCGTTCGCCCTAGCCAGTCGTCATACGATCGGGCAGAATCCAGAACTAGCTCCCTCCCGGAGCGTGACGAAGACCTTGCTGATCCGAACGTCTGACGTTCCCGGCAGCCCCATCACATTTGGTCAGCGGTCGAGAACGATGGAGGCCCACCGGTGTCCGAAGAGACACACACTCCCGAGCGGCCGGCAACCTTTCGGGAAGTGTTCGCCCAGCGTGAATACCGGGCGGTCTTCGCGGCCACCGTACTGACCTGGACCGGCGACTATCTCGCCAAGGCCGCCGTCACGCTGTTGGTCTACCAGCAGAGCGAGTCCGTCGCCCTCTCGGCGGCCGCCTTCGCCACCAGCTACCTGCCGTGGCTGATCGGCGGTCCGCTGCTCACCACCCTCGCCGACCGGTACCCGTACCGGACGGTCATGGTGATCTGCGATCTCGTCCGGCTGCCGCTGTACGCGGCCATCGCGATCGACGGGCTGGAGACGCCGGTCATCCTGGCGCTGCTCTTCGCGGCGACCCTGGCGAATCCGCCCAGCCAGGCGGCCCGGTCCGCGATGCTTCCCCTGCTGCTCACCGGGGACCGGCTGGTCGTCGCGCTCTCCCTGCACGGCAGCACGGCACAGGCGGCACAGGTCTTCGGCTACGCGGCCGGGGCCGGCATCGCCCTCTACAGCCCGGCCCTGGCCCTGCTGCTCAACGCCGCCGCCTTCGGCCTCTCCGCGTTGATCATCTGGTTCGGCGTCCAGCACCGGCCCGCCGTGCCGCCCGAGCAGGGCCGGCGGAACCTGCTCCGGGAGACCGGCGCCGGCTTCGCCCTGGTGTTCGGCACTCCGGTGCTGCGAGCCATCGCGATCATGGTGTTCTGCGCGATGCTGTTCGCGATCGTGCCCGAGGGGCTGGCCGCGGCCTGGGCCACCAAGTTCGCGGGTGCGGGCGCCGACCGGAGCGCCACCCAGGCACTGATCATGGTCGCCGCACCGGCCGGTTTCATCCTCGGTGGCCTGCTGGTCGGCCGGGGCCTCCGGCCGGACCTGCGCCGATCCCTGGTGCGGCCGTTCGCGGTGCTCGCCCCGCTGGCCCTGGTGCCCGCCCTGTTCGACCCACCGCCGGTGGTGGTCGCGCTGCTGGCGGCGGTCGCCGGCTTCGCGGTCGCCGGGCTGATGCCGGTGACGAACGGGCTGTTCGTACTCGCCCTGCCGCACGGCTATCGGGCCCGGGCGAACGGCGTGATGAACACCGGCGTACAGGTGATGCAAGGCGTGGCGGTACTCGCCACCGGCCTGCTGGCCGAGCGGTTCACCATCCCCCGAGTGGTGGGGCTGTGGAGCGCCGCCGGAGTGCTGCTGATGCTGTTGCTGGCCCTGCGCTGGCCGCAGGCCGAGCGGTTCGACGCGGCGATCGCGGAGGCCCGGCGCCGATCCGCCGACCGGGAGGCGGCGGTCGGGCCGACCAGGCCGGGGCAGCGGCCGGCGCGTACCTCCCCGCCCAACCCCCGGCCGCCCTCCTCCGAGGCCGGCATCGGCGCCGTCTGAGCCGCCGCACCGGCTGCGGTGTGAGCGAGCCCGCACCGGGGGCACGGCTCCGGCTGCGGTCGATAGCCGAGCCGGATGGCAGGATGGAGCGGTGAATCCCGCAGGTGAGCGAGAGCAGACCCGCCCGTCGCCGACCTTCTACTCCGAGATCGGCGGCGAACCGACCTTCCGGAGACTGGTCGACGAGTTCTACGCGGGCGTCGCCACCGATCCGGTGCTCCGCCCGATGTACCCGGAGGCGGACCTCGGCCCGGCGGCGGAACGGCTCACGCTCTTCCTGATCCAGTACTGGGGCGGCCCGAACACCTACTCGGCGCAGCGCGGCCATCCCAGGCTCCGGATGCGGCACGCGCCGTTCCGGGTCGGGCCGGTCGAGCGGGACGCCTGGCTGCGGCACATGCGGCGGGCCGTGGACCGGCTGGAGCTGTCGCCGGAGCAGCACGAGACCCTGTGGCAGTACCTCGAACGGGCCGCGTACTTCATGGTCAACACCATGGACGAGACACCCGGGCCGGCGCAGTGAGCGGTGGCCCTGGCGGGGACGCTCCCTAGAGCAGCGCGCCCTCGTCGTGCAGCCAGTCGACGAAGGTGGTCGCCACCGCGGCTCCACAGTCCAGCATCTCGACGAGCAGGGCGTCGTGCGCGCCGGCGCTCAACGGCACCTGCAACTCGGCGTAGATGGGTAGCTGGCCGCGTTCGGTGGGGTCACCGACGTACGCCTTGCAGAACCGGCGGGTGTGGTTCCACTCGTTGACCACCCGGTAGGCCCGGTCGGCCCAGTCCGGCGGGACCGTGGAGTGTGGACGCGCCCGCATGACGAGGATCTCGTCGTCCGGCCCCTCCAGGGCGAACAGCACGGCGTGCCGCTCCCACATGGCCAGCAGGCTGCCGTCGCCGTCGGCGAGATAACGCACGTCGAGCAGGTCCAGCGCGTCGCCGACCCGACGGAGCGTCACCGGCGCGATCACCGGGGGGATCTCCCTGATCGAAGCCCGATCCCCGGGCCGGGAGTCCCGGTCGCCGGCCCTGGTCTCGGGTTCCGGCCGGGAGTCGTGTTCCGGCTCCCGGGGCGCCGGCGGCCCGACCCGGACGGCACCGTCCGACGGGATCCTGCTTCGAGTTTCCGGCTCGCCGCCACCGGCGTGGCCGGGGCGCCATGACCACCACGGCATCGCTTGAGCACCTCACTCCCCAGCGGATCCACATGCCTACGTTGCGTTGGATCCGAGGCCCGACGGTACCCGTACAGCCGGCTCGAAGCACCCCCCCAACTGCAGCCCCAGGACGGATGGACCATGCCTCATCAACCGTTCGGGTGATCACGCGCCGGTTTTATCGCAAGCTGGCTGACTTTCTGTGACCATGCCACTCCGAATGGTGCAGCCAATCCGACCCAACGACCCATGATCCGCACCTGTACGGCATCCTGCCCGGGCGGGCCGGAGGAACCGAGAAAGCCCATCCGGACGATGGCCTGGACCAGCCGTTGAGAGACCTCGATTCGGCCGGCGTCACGTATCGGGTCGGTGCCGGCGGCACCGCGGTCGGGTACCGGATCGGTGCTCGACGGGGGCCCGGTCACCACCACCGCGACGTGGTCGAGCAGGGCGTCCCGGACCGCGCGCTGGCCCACCGCCCGGCCGGCGACGCCCCCACTGGCCGCGCCCCGCAGGGTGTCCGCCGCCGCGGCCGCGATCCGGCGCAGCTCGGCACCGGCGATCGTCTCCAGCACCGTGCCGGGCCCACCGGGCACCGGCCACCGCCAGTCGGCGTCCCGGCGCCGCGGCAGCGCCGCACCACCTCGGCCGAGTTCGGCCAGCAGCTCGGCGGCGGAGACCGTGGCATCGCCGGGACCGGCCCCGGCGACCACCCGGCCGACCAGCACGCCCCAGGGCAGCCGGGCCCAGAGCACGGTCCGGTCCGGGCCGCCGGCCGCCGCGCCGGGAGCCCCGGAGCGGAGCCGGACCACCGCACCCGGGTCGAGCCGGGTCAGCCGGGCCAGAAAGGCACCGGCGTCCGGCCGGCCGGAGAGCCCGTGCCCGTTCCCGTTCCCGGGCGCCACTCCCGCACCACCGGTAACCTTCCCCGCACCGGGCACCGTGTCGCTCCCTACGCCGGCTTGTCCCGGGCCGCCGGCTCGACCAGATAGCGCCGGAGGAACTCCTGCTCCTCGTCGGTCAGCCGGCGGGGCCGCTGCCGCTCCAGGTCGAACGGCACCAGTACCGACCGGGCCCGGCTGGCCAGCACCGTACGGTCGAACAGCTCGTAGCCGATGGTGAACCGGGACTGCCGCAGATCCTCGACCCACATCTCGATGTGCACCGTCGGGGCGCTCTCGGCGGTGGCCGGATCGAGCGTGTACTCGACCGGGCGCAGGTAGTCGATCTCGTGCCGGTAGATCACCACGCCGTCGGCGAACGAGCCGACTCCCCAGGCCCGACCGCCGGCGAACATCAGCGCCACCCGGGCCTCCTCGTAGAGGGTGAGGAAGCGGGCATTGTTGACGTGCCCGTACGCGTCCAGGTCGGACCAGCGCAGCGTGCAGTCGTAGCCGAACCGCCGGCTGTCGAGCTGCTCCGCCTGCGCCGGCCGGGCCTGCACCGGACTAGTCACGGGTGAGCTTGCGGTAGGTGACCCGGTGTGGCCGGGCCGCCTCGGCGCCGAGCCGGTCGATCTTGTTCTTCTCGTACGCCTCGAAGTTGCCCTCGAACCAGAACCACTTCGACGGGTCCTCGTCGTCGCCCTCCCAGGCCAGGATGTGCGTCGCCACCCGGTCCAGGAACATCCGGTCGTGCGAGATGACCACGGCGCAGCCGGGGAACTCCAGCAGCGCGTTCTCCAGCGAGGAGAGGGTCTCCACGTCCAGGTCGTTGGTGGGCTCGTCGAGCAGGATGACGTTGCCGCCGATCTTGAGGGTCAGCGCCAGGTTGAGCCGGTTGCGCTCGCCGCCGGAGAGCACCTTGGTCGGCTTCTGCTGGTCCGGACCCTTGAACCCGAAGGCCGCCACGTACGCCCGGGAGGGCATCTCGACCTTGCCCACCATCAGGTGGTCCAGCCCGTCCGAGACGACCTCCCAGACGGTCTTGTCGCCGGCCAACCCCTGCCGGTTCTGGTCGACGTACGACAGCTTGACCGTCTCACCGACCTTGACCGAGCCGGCGGTCGGCTGCTCCAACCCGACGATCGTCTTGAACAGCGTGGTCTTGCCGACGCCGTTCGGACCGATGATGCCGACGATGCCGTTGCGGGGCAGCGAGAAGCTCAGGTCCTCGATCAGCACCCGCTCCCCGAATGCCTTGCGCAGCCCGTGCGCCTCGATCACCGTGCTGCCCAGCCGCGGGCCCGGCGGGATCTGGATCTCCTCGAAGTCCAGCTTCCGGGTCTTCTCGGCCTCGTTGGCCATCTCCTCGTAGCGGTCCAGCCGGGCCTTGGACTTGGTCTGCCGGGCCTTGGCGTTGGACCGGACCCACTCCAGTTCCTCGCTGAGCCGCTTCTTCATCTTGGCGTCGCGGCGGCCCTCGACGGCCAGCCGGGCGGCCTTCTTCTCCAGGTAGGTGGAGTAGTTGCCCTCGTAGCCGACGGCCCGGCCGCGGTCGAGTTCGAGGATCCAGCCGGCCACGTTGTCGAGGAAGTACCGGTCGTGGGTGATCGCCATGACCGTGCCGGCGTACTTGGCGAGGTGCTGCTCCAGCCACTGCACGCTCTCCGCGTCCAGGTGGTTGGTCGGCTCGTCCAGCAGCAGCAGGTCGGGCGCTTCCAGCAGCAGCTTGCAGAGCGCGACCCGGCGCCGCTCACCGCCGGAGAGCTGGGTGACGTCGGCGTCCGGCGGCGGGCAGCGCAGCGCGTCCATCGCCAGTTCGAGCTTGGAGTCGACGTCCCAGGCGTCGGCGTGGTCCAACTCCTCCTGGAGCTGCCCCATCTCGGCCATCAGCTCGTCGGAGTAGTCGGTGGCCATCTGCTCGGCGATCTTGTTGAACCGCTCCAGCTTGGCCTTGGTCTCCGCCACCGCCTCCTCGATGTTGCCGAGCACGGTCTTGGCGTCGTTGAGCGGCGGCTCCTGGGCGAGCAGCCCGACGGTGTAGCCGGGCATCAGCCGGGCCTCGCCGTTGCTCGGCCGGTCCAGGCCCGCCATGATCTTGAGCAGGCTGGACTTGCCGGCGCCGTTCGGACCGACCACACCGATCTTGGCCCCCGGCAGGAAGCTCAGCGTCACGTTGTCCAGCACGACCTTGTCGCCGTGCGCCTTGCGCGCCTTCTCCAGGACGTAGATGTACTGGGCCACGGTGCGGCCTACCTCCCACGGATGTGATGTCCCCGGATGCCGTGTATACGACCGACCACGACGTCGGGCTTGCTGTGGACCGCGGTGTCGGGTCACGCCGGCCACGCGGTGCGGCGGAAACGCCATCGTCAATCCTGACAGGTCCGGCCCGCCCCGCCCACATCACCCTCCACCGGAGCCTCCGCCGGGCAGGTCGGGTGGCCATGATCACCTTTGGGTTTCTCCGTCGCGTCCCGGAGGGCAGTACTTGTGGCACTGGGGGTTAGGCACCGCAGCTACGCTCAGTACGCTCAGCGGTGGACACCCGTCATCACCGGAGGTGCACTGATTGTGACCGTACGTAGCTCGTTCGTGGTCGTTGCGAATCGCCTGCCGGTCGACGAGGTGACCACCCCCGAGGGACGCCAGTGGCGGCGTAGCCCGGGGGGACTGGTCACCGCCCTGCATCCGGTGCTCGCCCAACACCAGGGCACCTGGGTCGGCTGGGCCGGCGGAGTGGGCGCCGCGCCGGAGCCGTTCGACCTGGAGGGGATCCGGCTGCACCCGGTGCCACTGAGCGCCGAGGAACTCGAACGCTACTACGAGGGCCAGTCCAACGCCACGATCTGGCCGCTCTACCACGACGCGGTGGAGACTCCGGCCTACAAGCGCCGCTGGCGCGAGGCGTACCGGCTGGTGAACGCCCGGTTCGCCGAGGCCGCGGCCGAGGTGGCCGCCGAGGGGGCGACGGTCTGGGTACAGGACTACCAGCTTCAGCTCGTGCCGGCGATGCTCCGCGAACTCCGGCCCGACCTGCGGATCGGCTTCTTCCTGCACATCCCGTTCCCGCCGATCGAACTCTTCATGCAGATGCCGCTGCGCGCCGAGGTGCTGCGCGGGCTGCTCGGCGCCGACCTGGTCGGCTTCCAGCAGCGGTTGGCGGCGCAGAACTTCGTCCGGCTGGCCCGGCACCTGCTCGGCCTGCGCTACGAGGGCCAGATGATCCAGGTGGACGGCCGGCAGGTCAAGGCCGGCGCGTTCCCCATCTCGATCGACGTCGCCGAGATGGAGCGGATGGCCGTCGACCCGGCGGTGCAGGCCCGAGCCAAGCAGATCCGCACCGAGCTCGGCGACCCGAAGACGGTGATCCTCGGGGTGGACCGGCTCGACTACACCAAGGGGATCGAGCTTCGACTCAAGGCGTTCCGCGAGTTGCTGTCTGACGGAAAGTTGACAGTTCCGGACGCGGTTATGGTGCAGGTTGCTACGCCAAGTCGGGAACGGGTGGAGCACTACCAGGCACTCCGGGTCAAGGTGGAACGCGAAGTTGGTCGAATTAATGGCGAATTCGGCCGGGTCGGTGTACCGGCCGTCCACTACCTCCATCAGTCGTACAGTCGCAGTGAACTGGCCGCGCTCTACTGCGCGGCCGACGTGATGATGGTGACCCCGCTGCGAGACGGAATGAATCTGGTGGCCAAGGAGTACGTAGCAACGCGCGCCGACTCGGGCGGCGCCCTCGTGCTCAGTGAGTTTGCCGGCGCCGCCACCGAGCTGCGCCAGGCATTCCTCTGTAACCCGCACGATCCGGACGGAGTCAAGGACGCGCTGCTGCGCGCGGTCCACGTGGACAAGGTCGAGGCCCGGCGCCGCATGCGCATCATGCAGCGCCACCTGCGTACCCACGACGTCGGACACTGGGCCCGGTCCTTCCTCAACGAGTTGGGTGTACCCGAGACGGAGGACGAGTGAAGTCCGGCTCCCTGCTCGACGGGGGTCCCCGCACCCTCGACTCGATCGACCCCGAACTGCGGGCCGCGATCGGCCGGATCGCCCGGGTACCACAGCTTCTGGTCGCCTGCGACTACGACGGCACGCTCGCGCCGATCGTGGAGGACCCGACCAGGGCGGTGCCGCTGCCCGAGTCGGTCGCCGCCGTACGCGCGCTGGCCGCCCTGCCGCAGACCACCGTCGCCGTGGTCTCCGGGCGGGCCCTGCGCGACCTGGCCACCCTCTCCCGGCTGCCCAGCGAGGTGCACCTGGTGGGCAGCCACGGTTCCGAGTTCGATATCGGTTTCGTGGAGCGGCTCTCCCCCGAGCTGATCGAGGTACGCACCCGGCTCCGCAACGAGCTGCGCCAGATCGTCGCCGGCCGGGCCCGGGTGCGCCTGGAGACCAAGCCGGCCAGCATCGCGGTACACACCCGGGGCGCCGACCCGGAGCTGGCCGCCGAGGTGATCGCGGCGGTGGACGCCGGCCCCGCCGTCTGGCCGGACGTCACCGTGACCCGGGGCAAGGAGGTGATCGAGCTGTCGGTGATCCCGACCAACAAGGGCACCGCGCTCGAACAGCTCCGTACCCAGCTCTCGGCGAGCGCGGCGCTCTTCCTCGGCGACGACGTCACCGACGAGAACGCCTTCGCCAAGCTGCACGGGCCGGACGTCGGCATCAAGATCGGTCCGGGCGAGACCCGGGCCGCGTTCCGGATCGACGAGCCGGTCGACGCCGCCCGGGTGCTCGGACTGCTGCTGGAGGTACGCCGGAACTGGCTCTTCGGCGAGCGGGCGGTACCGATCGAGCGACACTCGATGCTGGCCAACGGGCGTACCGTCGCCCTCGTCACCCCGGAGGCGAGCCTGAGCTGGCTCTGCCACCCCAAGCCCGACTCGCCGGCCATCTTCGCCGACCTGGTCGGCGGCAACCCGGCCGGCTACTTCAGCATCGCCCCGGAACGCGGCGGCCTGCCGCTCGGCCAGCGCTACCGGCCCGGCACGATGACCGTGGAGACCCGTTGGCCCGGGCTGACCGTCACCGACTGGCTGGACCGGCCGTCCACCGACGGCGTGCCGAGCGGCTCGGCGGTGATCAGCGGCGACTCCACCCTGATCCGGGTGCTCAGCGGCGCCGGCCGGGTCCGGCTGGACTTCGCACCCCGCCCCGAGTTCGGCCAGGTCGCGGTGCAGCTCCAGCCGCTCGGCGACGGGCTGCTGGTGCTCGGTTCCAACGAGCCGATCGCGCTCTACTCCCCCGGCGTCGAGTGGGAGATCGTGAACGACGGCGGATACGAGACCGCCCGGGCGGTGGTCGACCTGGCCGCCGCCGGTGGCCAGATCACCTGCGAACTGCGGTTCGGCTCGCACAGCCTGGACCACCACCGGGTGCCGGTGCACGAGCGGCAGGCGATGGCCGAGCAGCCGTGGCGGGACTGGGTCGCCGGGCTGCGGCTGCCCACCTCCGCCCGCGACCTGGTCGGGCGGAGCGCGCTGACCCTGCGCGGCCTGGTGCACGAGGCCAGCGGCTCGATCCTGGCCGCCGCCACCACCTCGCTGCCGGAGGAGCTGGGCGGGGTACGCAACTGGGACTACCGGTACTGCTGGCTGCGGGACGCCGCGATGACCGCGCGGGCGCTGGTCGACCTCGGCTCGCTGAGCGAGGCCGAGGGCTTCCTGCGCTGGGTCGACGGCTGTGTCGAACGCACCGGCGGGCATCCGGAGCGGCTGCACCCGCTCTACACGGTCGACGGCTACGAACTCGGCGCCGAGGCGGTCATCGACACCCTGCCCGGGTACGCCGGCTCCCGGCCGGTCCGGGTCGGCAACCTCGCCAACCACCAGCTCCAGCTCGACGTCTTCGGGCCGATCGCCGACCTGCTGGCGGCCGTCGCCGACCTGCGCGGCGAGGTACGCGACACCGAGTGGCGGGTGCTGGAGAACATGGTCGAGGCGGTCGCCCGGCGCTGGCACGAGCCCGACCACGGGCTCTGGGAGGCCCGGCTGCCACCCCGGCACCACGTCTACTCCAAGGTGATGTGCTGGATGACCGTGGACCGGGCGCTGCACGTGGTGCGGCGGCACGGCGACGGCGACCGGCCGGAGTGGGTCGAGCTGCGTGACCGGATCGGGCACAACGTGCTGGAGTTCGGCTGGCACTCCGGGGCCGGCGCCTACACGGTGGCGTACGGGGACGAGGAGATGGACGCCTCCTCGCTCTGGATCGGCCTGTCGGGGCTGCTGCCCGACGACGACCCCCGGTTCCTGGCCACCGTGCTGAAGGTCGAGGCCGACCTGCGCAGCGGTCCGGTGGTCTACCGCTACCGGTGGGACGACGGGCTGCCGGGCCGGGAGGGCGGCTTCCACATCTGCACGGCCTGGCTGATCGAGGCGTACCTGCGTACCGGTCGGCGGTCCGACGCCGAGGAACTGTTCACCCAGATGGTGGACACGGCCGGCCCGACCGGCCTGCTTCCGGAGCAGTACGACCCGATCTCCGAGCGCGGCCTGGGCAACCACCCGCAGGCATACAGCCACCTCGGCCTGATCCGCTGCGCCCTCCTGCTGGACGACATGGTCAAGTCCTGACCGGTACGCCGCTGCCGTGGACCGCGCGGAGTCGCGTCCACGGCAGCGGCGGCGTGGTCGTCCGGCGAGCGCCGGCCGACCGCTCGGTTTTCGTGAAACGGCTCAGAGTTTGTGGAACGGCTCAGAGTTTGTGGACGGTGATGCGGCGGCCATCGGAGCCCGCGGCCACCAGGCTCCCGTCGTCGGAAAAGGCGAGATCGTGGAACCACTGATTCCGCCATCCGCCATTGCCCCGCAGCCGTACTCCGCTCGGCTCCCGGTCGGCGGCCGTGAACAGGTCGACGGTCTCACAGCCGGTTGCCAGGAACCTGCCGTCGGCAGAATAGCGCCAGAGATGGAGCGGGGACCATTCGGACCGATCCTCATCGGGAAATGTCCAGGCCAGGTCTCCCGACTCCAGGGAAATAGCGCGCAGCCCCGCTGAGACGTCCCCGATCAGCAGCGTCTCGGATGGATCAAAGTCAATATTGCCGAAGTGGTCGGAGACGGGAATCCGCTGTACCAGCCGCCGCCGGTCAACGTCCCAGATCTCTAGCTCGTGCGGCTTGTCCAGCGTCCCGCGATCGACTCGGAACAGCGCCAGTCGGCGTCCAGAGGATGAAAGTGCGCCGGCCCCGTAGTGGGTCGGTGATTCGGTCGACACCTCGAACAGGGTCGCACCCCCGGCATCGACCACCCGGGCACGACCGCTCAAGGAGCCGGTATTGCTCAGCCAGCCGGTGTACTCCATCAGCAGCAGGCGCCGGTGGGACCCGTCGAAACCGTGCCGGGCGGAACCCACGGCGAATCCGTCCTGGCAACTGACCAGGAGCCGACTTGCGCCGGTGGCCAGGTCCAGCCGCCAAACCTCCTTTTCCAACAGGTAGACGACACCCGAGCCGTCATGTTCGAAGTACGTGGCGTGCACCTTGGAACGGTGCCGCACCCCGCTTCCGGGGATGGAATGCACCAGGCGCCGGAGGCCGGTCGCGACATCGATCAGACAGATCTCGGTCGCGGATTCGTCCCGGAGCCCGATGACGGCAAGCAGGGTGCCGCCATCCGGATGCAGATCGACGCCGTGCAGATAACGGTTCGGGCCGACCAGGCACTCCAGCACCGCCTCACCCGGCGCCACGGCGTCCCGTTCACGGACGATCACGAACCCGCGCCCCAGCCGCTTGTCGACCTCAGCCGCCAGGGCGTCCCGGGCGCCATCCTCGGTGTAGAAATCAACGGCGCTCTCCCGGGCCTTGCCGCTGCCGGCCCAACTCGCCCTGGTCAGCCGCGATCCGACACGCCCCAACCGGCAGTATTTGCGCTTCACCGGATCAGGAAAGGTCAACAGAATCTGATCTTCAGGCACGCAGCGATGCTAACCACTACGTACGACGGAGACGACGACAGTCGCCGGCCCGCCCCCCTTCGGCGCTTCGGGCCGGGGCGGGGCAGGGCGGATCCGCGAGCCTGGGAGGGTCAGGACGGCAGGCTCACCGTGGCCGGGGTGCTCTCGTGATTGGGCAGCAGTTGTCCGACCGAGTGGTACGTTCGGTCAGTCTGATCGACGCGTGACGATACTTCAATCGTTCGGGGTGGCGGAGCTGCCGGTGCTGGCCGGAACTCCGGCCAGCGTGGTTGCCACGTCGCCGAAGACCACCACCGCCGGGGGGCGGAAACCGGCCGCGAGCGCCTCCGCCGCGACCGCGTCCAGGGTCGACCGGAGCACCCGCTGACCGTCGGTCGTACCCTCCTGCACGACTGCGGCAGGAGTGCTCGCCGACCGTCCGTGTGCCCGCAGCGCGGCGGCGATCGCCGGCAGGTTGTTCAGCCCCATCAGCACGACCAGGGTGCCGCGCAGCCGGGCCAGCACCGACCAGTCGACCAGGGAGTCGGGATGCTCCGGCGGGAGGTGCCCGGAGACCACCGTGAACTCGTGCGCCACGCCCCGGTGGGTCACCGGGATGCCGGCCGCCGCCGGAGCCGCGACCGAACTGGTCACCCCGGGGACCACGGTCACCGGTATCCCGGCGGCCGCACAGGCCAGCGCCTCCTCGCCACCTCGACCGAAGACGTACGGGTCGCCGCCCTTGAGGCGGACCACCCGGGCGCCGGCCAGGGCCCGGTCCACCAGTACCCGGTTGATCTCCTCCTGCGCGGCGGCCGGCCCGTGCGGGATCTTGGTGGCATCCACCAGCTCGACCTCGGGCCGCAACTCGTCGAGGAGCAGCCCGGGGACCAGCCGGTCGGCGACCACCACGTCGGCCTCGGCGAGCAGCCGCCGGCCGCGGACCGTGATCAGTTCGGGGTCGCCGGGACCCGCGCCGACCAGCGCGACCCGCCCGACAGGCCGTTCCGGCCGACCGGTGGAGACCGCCGTGTCCGCCGCCAGGCCGTCGGCGCCGGTCCGCTCCGGCGGCACGCCGGTGCCGCCACTGTGGCCGCTGTCATCACTGTCGCCACTGTGACCGGCGGTGCCGGGGGCGCCGGGGGCGCCGGTGCCGGGGACGCCGGCAACCGTGCCGCCCGGCCCGCCGCCGTCACCGTCCCGCACACTGCCGTTCAGCGTGCTCCCCTCCACCGGTGCGGCGCCGTCGGGCGCGGACCCGTCCGGTGGGGGCAGCAGCGGCGGCTCCGCCGCGACACCGGAGAGCGATCCGGCGATCAACTGCTCCCGGATCGCGTCCCTGACCGCCACGGCCCGACGCGGGTCACCCCCGCCGAGCACGGCGACGGTGAGCGGGCCGTACCGGGTGACCGCCGGGGTCCAGGCGGTCGCGGCGTCGCGGTCGTCGGCGCGTACGCAGAAGATCTGCCGGTCGAGCGCGGCGGCGCTGACCGCCTCGGCGGCGGCCGGATCGTCCACGGCCACCTGCACCAGCCAGGCCCCGTCGAGGTCGCCCGGCGCGAACTCCCGGGCGACCCACTCCACCCGGCCCGCGTCGACGTGTGCCCGCAGCGCCGGGGTCAGCTCGGGGGCGACCACCACCACCCGGGCCTCCGCGTCCAGCAGCGCCGGCACCCGCCGGGTCGCCACCGCCCCGCCACCGACCACCAGCACCCGCCGGCCGGCGAGCCGCAGCGCAAGCGGATACATGATCATTTCTCCGACACTCCCGCCGCGTCGAACGTGGCCACCTCGTGCAGTACCCGCACCGCGCTGGCGACCACCGGATAGGCAAGCAGGGCGCCGGTGCCCTCGCCGAGCCGTAGGCCCAGATCGATTATCGGCAGCAGGCCGAGCCGGTCCAACCCGGCGGTCGCGCCCGGCTCGGCCGAGCGGTGCCCGGCGACCATCGCGCCGACCGCGTCCGGGGCGAAGGCGGCCGCCGCGAGCGCGGCGGCGACCGCACTCACCCCGTCCAGCAGCACCGGGACACGCCGTGCGGCACCGCCCAGGACGAAGCCGGCCAGCGCCGCGTGCTCCAGCCCGCCGACCGCGGCCAGCACCCCGAGCGGATCGGCCGGATCGGGTACGTGCCGGGCCAGCGCCGCCCGCACCACAGCCACCTTCCGGGAGTACGTGGCGTCGTCGATCCCGGTGCCCCGTCCGGTCGCCTCGGCCGGGTCGATTCCGGTGAAGGCGGCGATCAGCGCGGCGGCTGCCGTGGTGTTGCCGATCCCCATGTCCCCGGTGACCAGGATCCCGGCGCCGGAGTCGAGCAGTTCGTGTGCCACCCGAACGCCGGTCTCGACCGCGCTGCGTGCCTCGTCCCGGGTCAGGGCGGGTTGCACGCTCATGTCCCGGCTGCCGGCCCGGACCTTCGCGCTGACCAGCCGGGGAGCCGGCCGCGCCGACCGCTGCGCCGGCACCACCGGCCGAGCCAGCGGGGTGGCCACCCCGACGTCGACCACGGTCACCGTGGCGCCGGTCTGCCCGGCGAACGCGTTCACCACCGCGCCACCGGCCAGGAAGTTGGCCACCATCTGCGCGGTGACCTCCTGCGGCCACGGGGTCACCCCCTGGGCGTGCACCCCGTGGTCGGCCGCGAAGATCGCCACCGCGGCGGGCTCGGGCAGCGGCGGTGGACAGGCGCCGGCCAGCCCGGCCAGCCGGATCGAGAGTTCCTCCAGGGCGCCCAGCGAACCGGCCGGCTTGGTCAGCCTGGCGTGCAGGTCGTGAGCCGCGGCCATGGCCGCCTCGTCGAGGGGACCGATCTCGGCGAGGGTGGCGTCCAACATTATTCCTCCAGGATTCCGGCCAGCGCGGCCACGAACAGGTCGGTGGTGGCAGTGTCCCGTACCGCGAGGCGCAGCCAGTCGGGGCCCAGCCCCGGAAAGGTGTCTCCCCGGCGTACCGCGAAACCCCGGTCGCGCAGGGCCAGCCGTACCCGCGCCGCCCCGGGCAGGTGCACCAGGACGAACGCGCTGGCCGGGGTGCCCGCGACGCGTACCCCGGGCAGCTCGCCGAGCCGCCGGACCAGGTACGCCCGCTCGACGGCGAGCCGCGCGGCGATCCGGCGCTCCGCCTCGACCGCACCGGGCGTGGCGCAGGCCGCCGCCGCAGCGAGCGCGGGGGTCGAGACCGCCCAGAGCGGTTGTACCGCCGCCAACCGCCCGACCAGCTCGGCCGGAGCGAGCAGGTAGCCGATGCGGAGTCCGGCCAGCCCCCAGGTCTTGGTGAGGCTCCGCACGACGACCAGCCCCGGCAGGTCGCGCCGGCTCGCCAGGGACTCGGGTTCGGCTGCTCCCCCGGCCGCTCCTCCGGAGCCGATCCCGACACGTCCGGCCCCGGCGGGCCCGGTGTCGATGCCGATGGTGGAGTCGGCGAACGCCTCGTCGACGACCAGTACCCGGCCGGGGCGGGCCAGGCCGGCCAGGACGTCAGCCGGGTGGAGTACCGAGGTGGGGTTGGTCGGGTTGCCCACGAAGACCAGGTCGGCGTCGGCCGGTACCCGGTCGGGGTCCAGCCGGAAGCCGGTCTCCGCCGGCAGCAGCACCCGCTCGACCCGGTGTCCTGCCGCCCGCAGCGCCGCCTCCGGCTCGGTGAACTGGGGATGCACGACCACCGGTCGGCGCGCGCCGCGCAGTGCCTGGGCGAGCAGCACGAACCCCTCGGCGGCCCCGGCGGTCAGCAGCACCTCGTCGACCGCCCGGCGGTGCCGGGCGGCGACGGCGGCCCGGGCCGGGGCCGGGTCGGGATAGGCGGTCAGCGTCTCCAGCGAGGCGACGATCGGTTCCCGCAACCAGGCCGGCATCGGGTGCCGCTGGACGTTGACCGCGAGATCCACCAGACCGGGAGCGAGTTCGACGTCGCCGTGGTGGCCGAGATCGGGCTCGTGCCGGCCGAGCTGGTCAGGCTCGTGCCGGCCGAGCTGGTCGGGCCCGTGCCGGCCGAGCTGGTCGGGCCCGTGCCGGCCGAGCTGATCGGGCCCGTGCCGGCCGAGCTGATCGGGCCCGTGCCGGCCGAGCTGATCGGGCCCGTGCCGGCCGAGCTGATCGGGCCGGTGCTGGTCGAGCTCGTCGGGCCCTCGCGGGCCGGGATCGGGCCCGACGGATGGCGGTGCGGCTGCGGGCCGAGGCATGGGCATGATCCTGCCGGGCGGCCGGCGGCGGCGGCCAGCGGGCGCCCCGGAACGGATCGGGAATGGTCGAACCGGCGGTCCGAAGGCTCGCACATTCGCGAATCTTTATCATGTTTTACCGAGATTTATCCTAGCTTGGAAACGTGACCAACCCCACCACCCGCCCTGCCCCTGGTCGACTCGTACCCCTGCTCCGTGCCGGCCTGATCGCCGGCGTGGTCGTCGCGGCGGCGCTGTTCCCGTTCGTCGCGGTCGGTGGGCTGGCCGCCAAGGCCGGCGCCGACCTGGTGGAGAAGACCCCGGCCGATCTGCTCGCCTCGGCGCCGGCACAGACCAGCTACGTCTACGCGGCCGACGGGACGACCCTGATTACCACCTTCTACGAGGAACACCGGCGGTACGTGCCGCTCTCCCAGATGTCGCCGTACATCCAGCAGGCGATCGTGGCCTCGGAGGACTCCCGGTTCTACGAGCACAACGGGGTCGACCCCAAGGGCGTGCTCCGGGCGTTCGTCGCCAACCAGCAGGCCGGCGGGGTGTCCCAGGGCGCCTCCACGCTGACCATGCAGTACGTCCGGATGGCCCTGCGGGACAGCGCCAAGACCCCGATTGAGGCGCGGCAGGCCACCGAGCAGACGCCGCTGCGCAAGCTCCGCGAGATGCGACTCGCCCTCGACCTGGAGAAGGAGACGACAAAGTCGCAGATCCTGGAGCGCTACCTCAACTCGGCCTACTTCGGCCACCGGGCGTACGGCATCTACTCGGCGTCGGAGATCTTTTTCTCCAAGTTGCCGAAGGACCTCACCCCGGTCGAGGCGGCCACCCTCGCCGGGCTGGTGAAGGCGCCGACCACGTACGACCCGGCCAGCTCGGACCGGAAGGCCGCCACCGACCGGCGCAACTACGTACTCGACCGGATGCAGGCGATGGGCTACCTGTCCCCGCAGGCCACGGCGGCGGCGAAGGCCGAACCGATCCAGCTCCGCCTCAGCAACCCGCCGAACGACTGCATGTCGGTGCCGGAGGAGCACAACAGCTGGGGCTTCTTCTGCGACTACCTGAAGGCCTGGTGGGCCGCACAGCCGGCGTTCGGCAGCAACTCCCTGGAGCGCCTCGACAAGCTGCGCCGGGGCGGCTACACCATCGTCACCAGCCTGGACCCGAAGATTCAGGAGGTCGCCGACGAGCAGGTACAGGCCGGAGAGTCCAACGGCAGCCCGTACGGACACGGCCTGGTCGCGGTCGAACCCGGCACCGGGTACGTCAAGTCGATGGCGGTGAACCGGACCTACTCGCTGGACCAGGACGAGAACGGCCCGCACTCCGACCCGAGCAAGCGCACCCGGATGAAGGGCAACTACCCGAACACCGTGGTCCCGCTGCTCGGTGGCGGCGACCTCCCCGGCTACCAGGCCGGATCGACGTTCAAGATGTTCACCATGCTCGCCGCGCTGGACGCCGGGCTGCCGCTCAGCACGGCGTTCAACTCACCGCACCGGTTCGTCTCGATCTACCCGGACGGCAGCGGTGGCCCGACTGACTGCGGCGGCTACTGGTGCCCGTCGAACGCCAGCGGGGCGATGAGTGGCCACCAGACCATGTGGTCCGGCTTCGGCAAGTCGGTCAACACGTACTTCGTCTGGCTGGAGCAGAAGGTCGGCGCCGAGAACGTGGTCCGGCTGGCCGAACGGTTGGGCCTACAGTGGCGTACCGACATCGACAAGCGGCAGGCGTCGCCGAGCCAGGCGAACAAGTGGGGCTCGTTCACCCTCGGGGTCTCCGACGTCACCCCGCTGGAGATGGCCAACGCGTACGCCACGGTCGCCGCCGAGGGACGGTTCTGCGAGGCGCTGCCGGTCACCTCGATCGTCGGGCCGGACGGCACCCCGGCGACGTACCGGACCGGGGCCGGGATGGATCTGGAGATCGCGCTCCCCCGGTGCAGCCAGGAGGTCGGCGCCGACGCGGCCCGGGCCGCCACCGACGCCGCCCGGTGCCCGACCGGGGACACCCCGGCCCGGGGCTCCTGCGGCGGCTGGTCCACCGCCGACCGGGTCCGGGGCATCGTCGGTCGGCCGGTGGCCGGCAAGACGGGTACCACCGACAGCGACCGGGCCGCCTGGTTCGTCGGCTTCACCCCTGAACTGGCCGCCGCGAGCTTCCTCTCCGACCCGGACAGCCCGATGAACCCGGTCGGTTCGGGCCCGGCGAACAAGCCGATCGACGCGGTCGCCGGATTCCTGAAGGGCGCGCTGAAGGATCAGCCGGTACGCCAGTTCAATCCGCCCTCCGCGGAGATGACCGGTTGACCGGGCGAGGGCGCACAGCCTCAGTGGCCGGGTGAGTGCAGATCGGCGGCGACCAGGGACCAGACCTCCAGGTCGACCCGGCCGCTGTGCACGTACCCGGCGTTGCGCAGCAGCCCCTCGTAGGTGAACCCGGCCTTCTCGGCGACCCGTCGAGACGCGGTGTTGCCGGGTGCCACCCGCAGCTCGAGGCGCTGGAAACCGTGCTCCAGGATCAACGCGACGGCAATCGCGTCGACCGCCTCCGCCGCCATGCCGAACCCGCGCGCCTCCGGCGCGATCGCGTACGACACCTCGGTGACCCGGCCTCCCCAGTCGGTACGCTTGGTCCACAGGCAGCCCACCAGCCGCTCGTCCTCGCGCCGGATCACGCCGTAGTGGTCGCCGTTACCGCTGTCCCGCCGTTCCTGGGCCATCTCGGTGCACCAGGCGTCGGCGTCGATCTGTCCCAGTTCGCGCTGGAACGGCAGCCAGCGCTGGGTCTGCTTGTCGGCGAAGATCACCGAGACCGCCTTCGCGTCCGACCCCCGCAGCGGTCGTACGTGCACCCGTGGCGTCGACACGGTCAGGGTCGGAAAGCGGCGCACCGCCACCTCTCCGCTCATGCCGCCGACTCTCCCCGCTCGCCGCCGGACCGCCTCCCGACCGTGCTCCTCCGGCCCGGCTCGCTGCCGATCCGGCCGTGCCGAACCGCCCATCCGGTCACAACCGCCACCTCATCTCGGCTCATGCCCGCCACCGGCCCGACATCATCCGCGACGCCCGCGCACGCCGCTCGCCCCGGATGCTCCCCATGGACGCCGGCCTGGACGCTCCGCACAAACGCCGGCCCCGGTCCGCGGGCACGCCGCCGGCCGGGTCGTCGACCGGATCACGGCACCGGTCCACCGGCCGGGCTGCTCGGCACGGCACCGGCCACCGGCTCGGACCCAGCCGCCTCGCCCGGTGCGGCGACCTCCGCCGCCGCCACGGTATCCGTCCGGCTCGCCCCGGGCGCCACACCCGAGCCGTCACCGGCCCTGACCGGCACTGGCCGGTCGGCGGTACCTTCCGGCACCGGTTGCTCGTCGACGGGTACCGGCCTCGGACGTGGCGCGGGCGCGGCCACCGGTCCGGGAGCCTCGCCCCCGCCAGTCGGCCTCGGCCGGGCCTGCGGTGCCGGTCCTGCCCCGGGCATGCCGGTGGCCGACCTCGGCGCACCGGACGGCGGAGGGCTGGTCGCTCCCTGGGGTGGACCGCCGGCCGGGCCGGAGGCCCGTTGGCCGGCAGACGGTCCGGCCGGCGATGCCGGCGCGGCTGAGGGTGGCCCGGCAGGTCGCGGTCGAACCGGTGCGCCAGTCGCCGGGCCGGGGCCGGCGGCCCTCGGCGCCGGGGCGCCCGGCGGAACCGCGCCCGGCCGGATCGGAGCGGGCTGGGCAGCGCCGCCAGACGGCGCGGCGCCACCGGCCGAAGCAGGACCGCCAGCCGGAGCACGACCACCAGCGGGACCAGAGCCACCAGCAGGACCAGAGCCACCAGCCGGAGCAGGACTGCTAGCCGGAGCACGACCACCAGCCGCAGCAGGACTGCTAGCCGGAGCACGACCACCGGGTGGCGCGGCACCACCGGACGCGGTGCCGGACTCCGATTGCCGGGGCGTGACCGCATCCGGACCGACCGGAACGGCAGGTCGGCCAGCAGCGGACGGCGAGACCGGAGCGGACGGACCGGCCGGTGCCGGAGGTGCCACCGGAGCAGCCGGTCCGACCAGGCCCGACGGGGAGACGGAGGCCGGCGGGGAGACGGAGGCCGGCGGGGAGACGGAGGCCGGCGATCCGACCATGCCTGGTGACACCGGTGCGGTGGGATTGACCAGGCCCGCTGGCGAGACCGGAGCGGACGGCGAGACCGGACCCGCTGACGGCGCCGCGGCGGCCGGCGCAACCGGGACGGCCGGTGGCACGGCAGCCGGACCGGCCGGGGCAGGCGTACCGGCCGGGGCGGGCGTACCGGCCGGGGCGGGCGTACCGGCCGGGGCGGGCGTACCGGCCGATGCGGCGGCGGCGACCAGGCGGCTGGCGATCACCGGGCTACTAGCCCAGTGCAGCGTCAACTGGGAGGCGTGCACCCGGCGCCAGACGAAGCCCTCCGGCGGGCCACCGCCCCAGCTCCACGCCGGGGTCTGCCCGGCGCGTGGGGTCAGTACCCCGCGATGCTGCTTGTAGCCGACCACCCGGGCGCCGAGCCGGGCCACCGGAGTGTCCGCCCGTGCCGTCGCCTCGCGGTAACCGACCACGGTGCGGTCCAGGCTCGCCCCGACGGCGTCCAGCACCCCGCACATCGGGCGCCCGTCGAACTCCCGGGCCAGCCAGAGCAGCCCGGCCCCCTCGGCGATCACCGGTCGACCCGTACGGGCCAGTTCCGCGACCGCGATGCAGAGCCGGCGGTTCGCCGACAGCTCCTCGGCGTACGTCTCGGGCAGCGCACCGCCGATAACCAGGGCACCGGTACCCGCCGGCAGCACCTCGTCGCGGAGCGGGTCGAAGGCGACCACCTCGGCACCGGCCGCCGCCAGCAGTTCAGCGGTCTCGGCGTACGAGTACGACAGGGCGGGCCCGCCGGCCACCGCCACCACCGTACGGGTGACCGGCGCCTCGCCGACCGGGCCCAGCTCGGCGAGCGCCTCCGCGGCCGACCAGGCGGTCACCGGCACCCGGGGCGCCGAGCGGGCCAGCGCCAGCAGCCGGTCGAGGTCGACGGCTCCGGCGATCGCCTCGCCGAGCCGGCGCACCCCCCGGTACGCCTCCACGCCGCGCTGCATCACCGGCACCACACCGTGCTGCCGGGACGGCAGGACGGCGGGCAGGTCGCGTCGGCGCAGCGCCCCGAAGACCGGTACGCCGATGTCGTCCAGCGCGTCGCGGAGCAGTTGCTCGTGTCGGTCCGAGGCGACCCGGTTCAGGATCACTCCGCCGAGCCAGAGCATCTCGTCGTACGCCCGGAAGCCGTGCGCGAGCGCGGCGACCGACTGGCCCATCGAGCCCACGTCGACGACCAGCACCACCGGGGCCCGCAGGGTGGTGGCGATCGCGGCGGTCGAGTCGACCTCGGGCCGGCCGGCCAGGCTGTCGAAGAGCCCCATCGTGCCCTCCACCACCGCGATCTCGGCGTCGGCGGAGCCGTGCGCGAAGAGCGGGGCGATCCGCTGCGAGCCGACCAGCCGGGGGTCGAGGTTGCGGCCGGGCCGTCCGGCGGCGAGGCCGAGATAGGCGGCGTCGGTGTGGTCGGGGCCGACCTTGAACCCGGCGGCGTCCAGCCCCCGGGCGGCGAGCGCGGCGAGCAGGCCGACCGCGATGGCGGTCTTGCCGTGTCCGGACGACGGTGCGCTCACCACTACGCGCGGCGCGTCGATCATGGTCGGCTCCTCGGGGCGCGGTCACCGCCCCCGTGCGGGCGGTGCGGAGGTTCTGGTGCGGACGGTGGTGGTGCGAGGGACGGCCCGGCCCGACCCGTCGATCGAACCGACGCGCGTGAGGATACCCGGCACCGCGCGCCGCGCCGGCCCGCCGAGCCGGCCACCTGGCAAACCGGCGGGACCGCCCGGGTAGCCTCGTGCTGTGTACCGGTTCCTGCTCACGCCCCGCTGGCTGGGCATCCTCGCGCTGACCCTGGCCGCGGCCACGGTGATGGTGCTGCTCGGCAACTGGCAGTTGAGCCGCTATCAGGAGCGGGCCGCGATCAACGAGCGGATCGACGAGACCGCGACCCTGGCGCCGGTACCGGTGGACCAGGTGCTGCCCCGGCCGGATGGCGCGGCCGGCACGGTCGGGCAGGCGCCGCCGGCCGGCGCGGCCTGGACCCGGGTCACCGTGACCGGGCGGTACGACAGCACGAACGTGATCCTGATCCGCAGCCGTACCGTCGAGAGCAGGGTCGGCTTCGAGGTGCTCACCCCGCTGCGGCTGGCCGACGGCAGCGCCGTCCTGGTGGACCGGGGCTGGATTCCGCCGGCCGCCGGCGGCAGCGCGCTCGCCCGACCCGAGATCCCCGCCGTACCGTCCGGTGAGGTGACCGTGGTGGGCCGGGTGCACCTGTCGGAGAGCAAGCCGGACGCCGTCACCCGGCGGGACGGCCGGATCGAGACCCGGCGGATCGCCGTACCGGCGCTGGCCCGGGATCTGCCGTATCCGATCTACTCGGCGTACCTGCTGCTGGACGAGCAGACCCCGGCCGCCGACCCGGCCTTCTCCGCGATACCGATCCGGCACGAGAACGACTGGCAGAACGGCGGGTACGTCGTCCAGTGGTGGCTCTTCGCGCTGCTGACCCTGGTCGGCTTCGGCTGGGCGGCCCGCCGGGAGGCGCGCGGCGACACGCCGGACGGCGACGGCAGCCGGGACCGGGCCGGTCAGGACCGGCTGGACCAGCCGGCCCCGGCCACCCCGAGCCCCTGAGCGCCCGAGCCCTTGAGCGCCCGAGCCCCTGAGCGCCTGAGCCCCTGAGCGCCTGAGCCCCTGAGCGCCGCCGGCGATCCCGTCGTTCCCGCCCGCGCCCGTCCCGGCCGACCACCGTGCCGGCATCGCCGTACCGGGCGCACCTCGGGGTGGCGGCGGTCACGGTCCGGGTTAAGGTCTGCGGAACGGCCGGTGTGGCACTGGGGAGGAGCCGGCATGAGCGTGAACCCGAGCGGAGCGCCGGACGTACCTCCGCCACCACCGACCGATCCGTGGCCGACCGACGCCTCGGTCTCGCCTGGCTATCCGCCACCGTCCACCCCGGAGGACCCGCCGACCCCGACTCCGGGCTATCCCGGGCAGCCCTATCCGGTCAGCGGGCAGCCCTATCCGGGTGCGCCACAGCCCTATCCTGTGCCGGCGTCGCCGTACCCGGGCGGGGGCCAGCCGGGCGGGGGTACGCCGTGGTCACCCCCGGTACCGCCGGAGCCGGTGGTCGCGCAGATCGGCGAGATCGCGGTCACCTCGTCGACGGTACGCACCCCGAGTGGCGACCTTCCGCTGGCCGGCTCCCAGTGGCACGTGGCGGACTACTGGCAGAGCGAGCAGAAGACGCCCACCTGGGCAATCGTGGTGGCGGTGGTCGGCTTCTGCGTGCTGACCGTGTTCAGCCTGCTGTTCCTGCTGATCAAGGAGACCGTCCACCGTGGAACGGTGCAGGTGACGGTGACCAACGGCCTGCGGCAGTACGTCGCCCGGATCCCGGTCACCGACCAGTTCCAGGTCCAGCAGATCCACCAGCAGGTCAACTACGCGCGGTCGCTGGCCGCGATCTGACCGCCGGTCGAATGCGGCGGTCAGGCGCCGTACCGGCGCTGCCGGCCGGCGTACGACCGCAGGGCGCGCAGGAAGTCGACGTACCGGAAGCCGGGCCAGTACGCGTCGCAGAAGTACAGCTCCGAGTAGGCCGCCTGCCAGAGCAGGAAACCGGACATCCGCTGCTCACCACTGGTCCGGATGATCAGGTCGGGGTCGGGCCTCCCCTGGGTGTAGAGGTGTGCCGCGATGTCCTCGGCGCTGAGCCGCTGGGCCAGTTCCGCCGGGGTCGTACCCGCCCGCGCCGCCTGGTCCAGCAGGGAGCGGATCGCGTCGACGACCTCTGCCCGGCCGTCGTAGCCGACCGCGATGGTCAGGTGGAACCGCGCCCCGCGGTCGGCGGTCGCGTCCCGGGCCAGCTTCAGCGCGTGCCGGGTCGAGTCGGGCAGCGTGTCGAGCCGCCCGGCCAGGTGCAGCCGCCACCGGCCGGGACGTTCGGCGAGCCGGGCGGCGACGATCCGCTCGACCACCTCCATCAGGTACCGGACCTCCTCCGACGGCCGCTTGCGCAGGTTGTCGGTGGAGGCGACGAAGATCGTCACGTGTTCGATGCCGAGGTCGGCGCACCAGCCGAGCACCTCGTCGACGTGCTCCGCGCCGTACCGGTGGCCAACGCTCGGGTTCTCGAAGCCCTGTTTCCGGGCCCACCGCCGGTTGCCGTCCATCACCATCGCCACGTGCCGGGGCAGCGACCCGGTGACCAGTTGCGCCCGCAGGTGGCGGGCGTAGAGCCGGTAGAGCGCGTTCCGGAAGATCATTGCCGAACCGTAGCAACCGGTGACCAGGCGGAGTGGGACCCGCGACGGCGTCAGTCGGGGCGCCGACCTGCGTGGATGGCCCGTACCGTATCGATGGTGTCCGCCTCCGCCGCGGTCTTGTCGTCGCGGTATCGCAGCACCCGGGCAAAGCGCAGCGCCACGCCGCCCGGATAGCGCGGACTGCTCTGCACCCCGTCGAAGGCGATCTCCACGACCTGCTCGGGCCGCACCTGGACCACCCAGTCGCCGCGCTCCACCGCCAACTCCTGGAACCGCTCGGTCTGCCAGCGCAGCAACTCGTCGGTCAGCCCCTTGAAGGTCTTGCCGAGCATCACGAAGCCGCCGGTCTCGGGGTCGCGGGCCCCGAGGTGCAGGTTCGACAGCCAGCCCTTGCGCCGGCCACTGCCCCACTCGACGGCGAGCACCACGAGGTCGAGGGTGTGCCTCGGCTTCACCTTGACCCAGGCGGCGCCCCGCCGGCCCGCGTCGTACGCCGCCTCCGGCGCCTTGACCACGATGCCCTCGTGCCCCGCGTCGACTGCGGCGGCGAACGCCGCCGAGGCCTGCTCGACGGTGTCGACGGTGATCCGCTCGACGAGCTGCGCTGGCGAGACGGTGCGGGCCAGCGCGGCCCAGCGCTCGTGGCCCGGCGCGTCGAGCAGGTCGACGCCGTCCAAGTGCAGGATGTCGAAGAAGTACGGCGTCAGCACAACCCCGCCGCTGGTGTTCGCCGCCGCGACCACCGACGGGGCGACCGTCGCCGGACGCTCCGGCCCGGGGATCTCGGCGGGCGCCGATCCGGAGGTGCCGATCCGGGGCACCTCGGAGATGTCCACCGGCCCCACCGACCGCACCGACCCGGCCGTCGACGGCGCGACCGGCGCCGCGCCGAAACTCCGGGTGCCGCCCCCGTCGGCGTCGGCGCCGCCGCCCGCACCGGTGGCAGCTCTCCACTCGCCCGACACGCCGTCGACCGCTCCCGCCACGCCTGGCGCGTGGTCAACGAGTTCCGCCGCCTCGCGCCCGGTGCGGTCGGCCTCGGTGGCCCCGGTGTCGCCCGGCGCGCGGCCGACCTCGTCGCGGACGGCCCGGCGGGCTCCCCTGGTGGCCGCCCGACTCGCGGTCTCCTGGAACGGCCGTGGCCGGCCGGAGGCGTCGAGCGCGATCGCCTCGCCGTCCAGCACCAGCTCGCGGGCCGGCAGCGAGCGGACCGCCGCCACCACCTCGGGAACCCGCGAGGTGATCTCGTCGAGGCTGCGGGTGAAGACCGCGATGTCGTCGCCGGAGCGGTGCACCTGGATGCGGATGCCGTCGAGCTTCACGTCGACCACCGCCGGCAGCCCGACGGCGGTCAGCGCCTCCTCGACCGATGCCGCACTCTGCGCCAGCATCGGCGCGAGCGGACGGCCGACCTGCAACGCGAACCCGGTCAGCGCGGCCGAGCCGCCGGTGAGCGCGGCCGCCGCGACCGTCTTCAGGTCACCGGCGAGCAACAGGGCCCGGCGGACCGCCGGCAGCGGCACCTCGGCCGCCCGGGCGACTGCCTCGGCCAGCAGGCCGGCCTGGGCGCCCTGCCGCAGCTCCCCGCTGAACAGGCCGAGCAGCAACCGCCGCTCCTCGACGGTGGCGGCGCCGAAGAGGGCGGCCAACAGCTCGCGACGGCGCTGCTGCGAGCCCGCTCCGCGCACCTCGGCGAGCTCGGCTATCGCCGCGTCGACACCGGCCACCGTCAGGATCGGCTGCTCGGCCGCCGGTGGCAGCTCGCGGAGGCTGGCGTAGCCGACTCCGGTCTGCCGCTGGCGCAGCTCTCCGGCCAGGTAGCCCGAGCCGGCGACGAGTTCCTCCGGGGCGAGCTTGCGCAGCGCCTCGGCGAGCAGCTCGACCTTGGCCCGCCGCCCGGAGGTGGCGGCGACGGCGGCGGAGGTGGCTGCCAGATCAACGAAGCGCACGGCTCCATCCTGGCAGCCACCGCCGACATATTTCGGCCGGCCCGCCCTCGTCCCCCGGCTGAGCTGGGCGGGGACGGTCAGGCCGGGGCAGGCTCCTCGATGCGCAGGCCACGGGCACGCACACCGTCTGCCACCCGGGCGAGGGCGGCGTCGAGCGCGCAGAGAACGGTGGAAAGCTCGCCGAGCTGGTCCCGGAGCGCATCCTCGGACCACGCGGAGACGTCGACGTCCCGCAGCGCACTGACCGCGGCATCGAGCCGCGCGATGGCCTCGTTCGTACTCATGTTCGAAATCTTACCGCCCCGACGATCCCGCCGGGCGCTTTCTCCGCTTTCTTCCGGCGGACCTCCGCTGGCGGGACGAGTGGGCTATCTTTCGACTACGGACATCCGTCCTCTGTCCACACTCCCCTCCGGCCAGACGCGGTCCGTTCCCGGACCCGGGCTCCGGCGAGAACCCCGGAGAGTCATGACGAACGCCTTCCTCCGCCCAGGCAGCCGGGTCGGCGCGGCTGCCGCCGCAGTGCTCGCGACGCTCGCCCTCACCGCAGCGCCCAGCCCGGCGCACGCCGCGGCGCAGCCACAGTTGCAGATCTCCAGCACCGCCGACGCGACGATCGACACCGCCGGCGCCGCCATCGGCTTCCACCTCCGCAACACCGGGGACGCACCGGCCACCGCGGTCAGCGCGATCTACGACGCCCGCTCCACCACCGGCGACATCATCTTCTCGGTCCCGTCCGGCGACGAGGACTGCCGCCAGTCCGGCAAGGCGGTGGACTGCCAGCACGGCGACCTGGCGCCGGGCCAGGAGCGGCTCGTCCGGCCGATCATGCTGCGCAGCACCGAGGACGCCCGGCCGGGCCCGGCGGGGATCGTCCGGGTCAGCGTCTCGGCCCAGGGCCCGGACGGCACGGTCTCGACGACGTACGAGCTTCCGGTGAGCGTCCGGGCCACCGGCTCGGGCCTGGTGGCCGAGGTCGACGACCTCGGTTCCGCGCAGCAGCGGGTCGGCGGCGGCGACCGCAGTCCGCTGCACGCCACCGTGTTCAACTTCGGAAACAGCACGCTGCCCGGCTTTCGGCTGACGATCACCCTCCCGCTCGGGGCGACCTTCGCCGAGCGCTACGGAGACTGCGTCTACGGCGACGACCTTCCCGGCGATCCACCGACCGGCTACGTATACGGCCCGCAGCAGGTGACCTGCCAGATGCACCTGATCCTGGAACCCGGTGCCGGGGTCGCCTTCTCCGATCCGGCATCCGGCGACGCGGCGTTCAACGTCGTCTTCGGCAAGAACCTGCCGGGGCCCGCCGAGGAGACCGGCCGGTTCGAGGCCGGCGAGTTGACCGAGCCGCTCCCCGAGGCCCAGCGCCGGGCCGGAGCGCGGGACGGCACGTCGCTGGCCGGCAAGCTCGCCGAGTTGCGAACCAGGACGGAGCAGCGGGCCGGGACCGGGCAACAGTCCCCGGTCAAGCCTCGCACCCCGGAACAGGCCGGCGGGAGCGAGCAGCGGACCACGCCGGGCCGGCAGGCCACGACCGGCGACGCCGGCCCGGCCCGGGTGGCCGCCGGGGCCGGGCCCAACGTCGCCGAGTTCAGCATCTGGACCAAACCCAACAACCACGATCTTGAGGTACGCGCCACCTCGGTCACCGGCTCGGTCGGTGACACCGTGGAACTGCCGTACACCATCACCAACCACGGGCCGTCGGACGGCGGCGCCGCCTGGCGGATCGTCGCGCCGAGCGGCACCGTGCTGCTGCCCAGCCCGTGGTGCACCTTCCGGGACGAGCAGGGTGAGCCGGTCGCTGAACTGACCGAGGTCGACTGCGGCACCGAGAGCCAGTGGCCGGCGACCGCCTCCGGCGAGGGCGTGGTGTCGTCGGTCGCACGGGTGAAGATCAAGTCCGCGCCGGGCACGAACGGCACGATCACGATCCGCAGCCTCGGCCCGTCGACGGAGACGGGTCCGAAAAGCAACACCGCCCAGCTCCTGATCAACGAGCCGGGCGGTGGTGGCGGCGCGGACGACGACGGGCTCCCGATCACCGGGGTCCGGACCGGTCCCATCGCCGCCGTCGGCGGCAGCGCCCTGCTGCTCGGTGCGGTGCTGCTGCTACTCGGCCGGCGGCGCCGGTCGACGACATCCCCGCCCGCCGAGTAACCCGTACGGGCGCCACGCAGGCGTGTCGACGCGTCAGGGGGTCGTGACCGGCGAATCCGGTCCGGCCCCCTTGACCGTCCGACCCCCTTGACCGTCCGACCCCGACCGTCCGACTCCGGGGTCCGGCACGCCCGGTCCCGACGGGGAAACCCGCGCGGTCGGGCCGGGCAGCTCAGGTCAGGTCAGCCGGCGGCGGCCTCGGCGACCTTGGCCAGCAGCAGCGCCTCGGCCAGGCAGACCCGGGCGAACTCCCCCAGGTGCAGGCTCTCGTTCGGCCCGTGCGCCCGCGCGTACGGGTCCTCGACGCCGGTCACCAGGATCGCGGCGTCCGGAAACATCCGGCGGAACGTCTCGATGAACGGAATGGAACCGCCGACACCCATGTCCACCGGCTCGACGCCGTCCCAGGCGGTCCGGAAGGCGGCCCGGGCCGCGTCGTACATCGGGCCCGAGGCGTCGATCACGCAGGGCTCGCCGTCGTGTTCCAGGGTCACGGTGACGCTCGCCCCGTGCGGGGCGTACCGGCGCAGGTGCTCGGTCAGGGCGGCGTACGCCTTCGCCGCCTGGTCGCCCGGGGCCAACCGGACGCTCAGCTTGGCCTTCGCCGACGGGACCAGCGCGTTCGGCGCCTCCGCGGTCGGCGGTGCGTCCAGCCCGATCACCGAGATCGCCGGCTTGTTCCAGAACCGGTCGGTCAGCCGGCCGGTGCCGATGAACGAGACCCCGTCCAGCATCCCGGCCTCGGTGCGCAGCCGCTCCTCCGGATAGTCGACGGCGGCCCCCGCCGTGCTGACCAGCCCCTCCACCGCCACGTCGCCGGCCGGGTCGTGCAGGGTGGCGAGGAGCTGGCAGAGCGTGGTCAGCGCGTCCGGTACGCCCCCGCCGAACATGCCGCTGTGCACGGCCTGGGAGAGGGTACGGACCTCCACGAAGCAGTTGACGATGCCGCGCAGCGAGGTCGTCAGCGCGGGTACCCCGATGTCCCAGTTACCGGAGTCGGCGATCACGATCACGTCGGCGGCGATCTCGTCCCGGTGCTCGGTGAGGAGCCGCTCCAGCGAGTCGGAGCCGTACTCCTCCTCACCCTCGACGAAGAGCACCACGCCGACCGGCAGCGCGTCGCCGAAGGCCCGCAACGCGGCGACGTGGGCCAGCACCCCGGCCTTGTCGTCGGCGGCGCCCCGTCCGTAGAGCCGGCCGTCGCGCTCCACCGGCTCGAACGGGTCGCTCTGCCAGAGGCTCAGGTCGCCGACCGGCTGCACGTCGTGGTGCGCGTACAGCATCACGGTCGGTGCCCCGGGCGGCGCGGGACGCCGGCCGATCACCGCCGGCTGGCCGCCGGACCGGACCACCCGCACGTCGAGGGAGCAGCCGCGCAGCAGCTCGGCGACCGCCTCGGCGGAACGCTCGACCTGGGAGTGGTCGAAGCCGTCGAAGGCGATGCCGGGGATCCGGACCAGCCGCTCCAGGTCGGCCCGTACGCCGGGCAGCTCGCGCTCGATCGCGGCACGCAGTTCGGACTCGGTGCGGATAGTCGTGGTCATGGAAAAGATCGTAGGCGGCGTCGAGCAGGCGTGATCGGCCGAGTCCCGGGTGCTACCGGGCTTCCCCGGCCGGAGGTTCCGGTGCGTCGCCGTCGGCGTCCGGGCCGGCGGGACCGGTCGGGCCCGGCTTGCCGCTCCGGCGGGTACGGCCGGCGGCCCGGGCAGCGGCCTCACCCGCCGCGTTCATCCAGGAGCGGGCCCGGCCCGCGCTGCCGCCGGCCCACTCACCGAGGTCACTGGCGCCGTCGCCGAGCCGGCGCAGCAGACCGACCAGCGGGTCCTGGGAGCGTCCGAAAGCCTCCCGGTACGACTCCGCCGCCGCCTTGATCTCGGCGGACACCGAGGTCAGGTCGTCGTCCTCCCGGCGCGGATAGTCGCCACCGAGCAGTCGGGCGTACTCGCCGGAGTCGACCCACCTGCGCAGGTCCGCCGCCCGGGCCACCGGCACCGGGTGGGTACTCCAGGCGGTCATCCGGATCTTGTGCAGGCTGTCCCGGAGGTCGCCACCGCCGTCGTACTCGGAGGCCTGCTCCAGGAAGGCGGCCGTGTCGATCTGGCTCAGGTCGCCGCCGCCGGCCAGCTTCATCAGCACCCGCAGCGCCGCCGCCGGGTCCTGGCCGGCGAGCAGCCCGGCCCGGTCACCCGACAGCTCCGCCTTGCGCCACCACTCCAGCATCGCGGCGATGATCGCCCGGAGGGCGAGCGCACCGACCGGCAGCCAGCTCAGGTTGGCCGCCCACCGGGTCAGGATGGTCAGGATGGTCTTGTAGACGGCGTGCCCGCTCCCCACGTGCCCCAGCTCGTGGCCGAGCAGGAAGCGGAGCTCGTCGTCGTCGAGCTGGTTGACACAGGCCGAGGTGATCACGATGAACGGCCGGTCGAGACCGATCGCCTCACCGGTCAGCCAGGGCGACTGGGTCACGAAGAGTTCCGGCAGCTCGGCCACGTCCAGCGCGGCGCCGGCCTCGGCGTAGAGCCGGTAGACCCGCGAGTACTGCCGGTGGTCGACCCGGATCGCGGCGGCCAGATAGGAGAGCCGGAAGCCGCGTTCGTTCCACATCCCGAAGAACGCCTTGACCACGTCGTCGAAGCCGCGCAACTCGCGCAGCGCGGTCAGTGCGCCGCGGTCGGCCGGATGTTCCCAGGCCCGGGAGCTGATTCCGCCGAGTACCACCCGCCGTCGGGCGGGAGTGCCACTCGTACCGCCTGCCGTCATGGTGTCCCCCTGCGTCGGCCTGTCCTGCCGATCGTGCCGCAGCGATCCGGATACGTCCATAAGCGGACCAGGGTCAGTCCGTCACCGGAGCCGGAGGTCGGTCCGTCACCGGAGCCGGACGAAGGCGGCGCCCTCCAGCGCCGAGCCGGCGGCACCGTCCACCACCAGGTCGGCCCGCTCGGCGGTACGGTCCGCGGCGAAGTGCGCCCGCTCACCGCGACGCCATACCGTGAGCTGAGCTGCCAGCGCGGCGCCGTCCCGGGCCAGGGTACGGTCCCGGCACAGCTCTGCCGGTGCGGTCACGAAGACCGCCAGGCTCAGCTCGGCGGCGATCACCGCGCGGGCGCTGGAGACTCCCTCGACGATCACCACCGGGGCGGGCGGCAGCACCGTCCAGCCCGGCCCGAAGCTGCCCCGGGCCCAGTCGTACCGGCGGTACCGCGCCGGCCGGCCGGCGCGGAGCGGGGCGAGTACCCACTCCTCCAGGCGTGGCCAGAAGGTGAACTGGTCCGCCCAGCCGTCGAGCAGGTCGTCGGTGTGCAGCACCGGTGTGGCGGCGTCGAGCGCACCCGCCAGCCGGCTGGCGAAGACGGTCTTACCGGCTCCGCTCGGCCCGTCGACCGCGACCAGTCGGGTCCGCCCCAGCCGGGCCGGCTGGCGCAGGATCCGCGCCGCCAACTCGGCGTACGACTCGACCACGGGTGACATCCGGCCGACCCTACTCCCGGCTGAGCTGGGTCGGGAGACAATGATCCAGTGTCGGATCAAGATCGGGGCGTCGCCGCGCTGCTGGCTCGCGCCCGTGCCGGGGTACGCCGCCTGACGCCGCTGGAGACGCTCGCGGCGGCCCGGCGCGGGGCGCTGCTGGTGGACACCCGTACCGATCCGCAACGGGCGGAGCAGGGCGAGCTGCCGGGGGCGCTGGTGATCGACCGCACCGTGCTGGAGTGGCGACTCGATCCGGCGAGCGGGACGCGGATCCCGGAAGCGGCCGGCTACGACATCGAGATCGTGGTGGTCTGCCGGCAGGGCTACAGCTCCAGCCTGGCGGCGGCCAGCCTCCGGTCCCTCGGACTGTGGCGGGCGACGGACCTGATCGGCGGCTTCGAGGCCTGGCGGCGAGCCGGGCTGCCCTGTGCCGACGACCCGGCCGACGTGCGGAGGTGACTCCGCCGCACGTCGACGCGCCAGACCCGAGCCACCTGCCGGCGGGGTGACCGGCCGGGCGGCACCTGCCGTCGGCGTCACCGGCCGGACGGCACCAGCCG
>NZ_JBDJAV010000210.1:0-326 GCF_039649625.1 Plantactinospora sp. ZYX-F-223
AACCAGAACGGGACGCCTGTCCCCGCCATCCTGCGTGGACTGACTCCCGAGGCCGTCGGCACCGGCAGTGCACGCCGCCGCGCCGAGCACACTGCTGCGGGCGGCACTCCGACAACCCCGACCGACGAGCTGGCCGGGCTCGATCCCGCAGATCGACACCGTATCCTTCTGGGCCTGGTCCGATCGAACGTCGCCACCGTTCTGGGCTTCGCCAACGGCGACAGCGTTGACGTCGACCGGCCGTTCAAGGAGCTCGGCTTCGACTCCCTGACCTCCGTCGAGCTGCGCAACCGCCTCGGTCTTGTGGTCGGCGACACGCTGCCGGC
>NZ_JBDJAV010000211.1:0-325 GCF_039649625.1 Plantactinospora sp. ZYX-F-223
GCTCCCCACATCGCCGGTTTGGCGCCGGGCAGGTCGGTGGCGGTACTGCGGCGCTGGTTGCCGGAGTCGACGGTGGGCATCCAGACGATCCGGGCGCCCTGCCGGCCGGCGATCTCGACCGCGGCCGGGTTCATCCCGCCCACCGAGCCGTTCAGGGTGAGCGCGCCGAGCACGTCGACGTCGGGGCGTACCTTGCGCACCACGGCCGCGCGCTCGGCGGTCGGCACGTAGTGGGACTTCAGTACGAAGCCGGCGAGCCCGACCTCGGCGAACCGGCCGGCCAGGTCGAGGTCGTCGATCCGCCGCTCCATGACGTCGGGTGCGA
>NZ_JBDJAV010000212.1:0-313 GCF_039649625.1 Plantactinospora sp. ZYX-F-223
CGGCCTCGGCGGCGATCTTCGCGTACTCGACCGCGCGGGCTGCCGCCATCTGCCCGGCCAGTTCGCGCTCCGCCGCGGCCGATGCCGGCCGGGCCAGCCACACACTCGCCGTTCCGCGGGCCGCGACCACGTCGTCGGCGACCCACTCCAACTGTTCCCGCGTCCGCGCGTCGGCCGGTAACCCGACCAGGCCGTCACCGATCTGCGCCACGCCGAGCTGCTTGAGCCGGCGCCAGATCGCGATCCGCGGCGTGGACGGCTCGCGCGGCACCCGGTAGGCGAGCAGCACCCACTCACCCGGCACCGACACCAC
>NZ_JBDJAV010000213.1:0-302 GCF_039649625.1 Plantactinospora sp. ZYX-F-223
CGGTGGTGAAGCAGCGTTCCAGCAGGGCGCCGGCCTCGGCGAGTTCCCGCTGCTGGGCGACGGGCAGCCGTTGCGAGGTGAACTCGGGGTGGGTGACGACGATCCGGCGTACTCCCTCCTCGCCGGCGGCGTGGACCACGGCCAGGATCTCCGGGCCGTCGAGGTGTCCGGTGGCGAGCACGAGGTCGTGCCGGGCGATGACCCGGAGTACCTGGCGGACCGGTTCCCGCACCTGTCCGTCGGGGTCGACCACCTCGACGACGTCCGGGACGATGCCCTGGGCGTGCAGGTCGGCCTGGAGT
>NZ_JBDJAV010000214.1:0-302 GCF_039649625.1 Plantactinospora sp. ZYX-F-223
GCTCCAGGCCGACCTGCACGCCCAGGGCATCGTCCCGGACGTCGTCGAGGTGGTCGACCCCGACGGACAGGTACGGGAACCGGTCCGCCAGGTACTCCGGGTCATCGCCCGGCACGACCTCGTGCTCGCCACCGGGCACCTGTCCGGCCCGGAGATCCTGGCCGTGGTCCACGCCGCCGGCGAGGAGGGAGTACGCCGGATCGTCGTCACCCACCCCGAGTTCACCTCGCAACGACTGCCCGTCGCCCAGCAGCGGGAACTCGCCGAGGCCGGCGCCCTGCTGGAACGCTGCTTCACCACGC
>NZ_JBDJAV010000215.1:0-298 GCF_039649625.1 Plantactinospora sp. ZYX-F-223
CGAGCACCGAGGAGTCCGAGGTGCGTGACCCATGGGTGACCCGGATGAGGAACCTGCCGGCGACGGTGGTGTCGAGCACGATGGACGGATCCCTCGACTGGCCGGACGCGACCGTGGTGCGCGGGGACGCGGTCGAGGTCGTCGCTCGGCTGAAGGAGGAGTCCGAGGTGCCGTTGCGCTCGCACGGCAGCCTGTCGTTGAACCGGGCGCTGATGGCCGCCGGTCTGGTCGACCGCGTCCAGGTGACGCTCTTCCCCGTGATCACCGGTCAGACCGGGCTGGGCCCGATCTTCCAGGG
>NZ_JBDJAV010000216.1:0-293 GCF_039649625.1 Plantactinospora sp. ZYX-F-223
CTGGGAAGGGGACCTGATCATCGGGTTGCGGCGCTCCGCGATCGGGACACTGGTCGAGCGGACGACGAGGTTCACGATGTTGATCCACCTGCCTCGTGAGGCCGGCTGGGGTGTGATCCCGCGGACGAAGAACGGCCCCGCTCTCGCCGGCTACGGGGCGATCACGATGAGCAAAGCCCTCGCCGAGACGATCACGACACTGCCCGAGCAGCTATGCCGGTCGCTGACCCGGGACCGCGGCAAGGAGTTGTCTGCGCACGCACGCTTCACGGTCGAGACTGGCGTCCCGGTGT
>NZ_JBDJAV010000217.1:0-287 GCF_039649625.1 Plantactinospora sp. ZYX-F-223
TGGTTGCCATTCGATGGTGTGGGGGGTGGTGTTGGGGTGGGTGGGTAGGGGGCGGAGTTGGAGGTGGTTGATGGTGGCCAGGGGGGTGCCGTCGGTGTGGTGGAGGGTGATGGTGGCGGTGTCGGGGGTGGGTTGGGTGAGGGTGACTCGGGCGTGGGTCGCGCCGGTGGTGTGGATGGTGATACCGGTCCAGGTGAACGGGACCTGGGGTGGCCGGCCGGTGGTGGGGGTTTGGAGGAGGAGGGGGTGCAGGGCGGCGTCGAGCAGAGCGGGATGGATGACGTGAC
>NZ_JBDJAV010000218.1:0-285 GCF_039649625.1 Plantactinospora sp. ZYX-F-223
GTACACCGCCGTGTTCGACCACGTGTTCACTACTGAAGGGATCGAAGTCCTGCGTAGCCCGCCCGGCGCGGCCAGGGCCAACGCCCACGCCGAACGGTGGGTACGCACGGTACGCCGGGAGTGCCTGGACCGGATGCTTATCGACAACCCGCGGCACCTGCATGTCGTGTTGGACGAGTACGTCAGGCACTACAACGAACACCGGCCCCATCAAGGCCGGTCGCAACGCCCTCCGAACCGCGACGCATCCCCTCCACCGGTGGCCGACCCGACCACGATCCGGGT
>NZ_JBDJAV010000219.1:0-285 GCF_039649625.1 Plantactinospora sp. ZYX-F-223
CGCCCTCCCCGTCCGGGCCGACGCCGTCCGCGAACTGGCCGGAGTGGCGGTACGACGTGCAGCGCGACGCGACCTCACCGGCCACCGTGCACCTGACGGGCTTCCCACCCGAACCGACCCCTGACCCGCACGCAGCCTTCCAAATACGCGGAGTCACCAGCAACAACAGGTTCACCTCCCACTCGGTGACCTTCCGGCTCCCTGAACTGTCCGGCCTGCAACCCGGATCGATCCTGATCACCACCATCGAGACCAACGAAGAGGTACAGAAGAGCATCTCCCTCG
>NZ_JBDJAV010000022.1:0-162558 GCF_039649625.1 Plantactinospora sp. ZYX-F-223
GGGACGTCCAGACGATGGCGGTGCAGAATTCCCGCCGGCTGGCGGTGGTCGGCGCGGACCGGGTGCCGGCCTGACCCTGGCCGACCCGGCCCGCGCTCTCGTCCCCGCCAGCCGAAGCTGGTGGCGATGCTCAGGTGGGCGGCGCGACCTCGACGACCGGTTCGTGGCGTACCGGGAAGTTGACCGAGCTGGCGATGAAGCAGAGCTTGTGTGCCTGCTCGTGCAGCTCGGTCGCCCGGTCCACCATCTCCGGCGCGGCAACGGTCACCCGGGGCCGGAGGACGACCTCGGTGAACGCGCCGCCGCCGTCCCCGCTCTCGGCCATCGTGCCGACCGCCTCGTCGACGTACCCGGTGACCACCACCCGGCCCCGGGCACAGAGGCTCAGGTACGACAGCATGTGGCACTGGGCCAGCGCGGCGACCAGCAACTGCTCCGGGTTCCACCGGGCCGGGTCGCCCCGGAACGTCGGGTCGGCGGAGCCGAGCAGCGGTGCCGGACCGTCGGCGGTGACCCGGTGGTCCCGGCCGTAGTCGCGGTAGTTGACCGTGCCGGCCTCGCCGGCTCCGGTCCAGGTGACGGTCAACCGGTAGTCGTGGCTCCTCGGCACTGGTCTCCTCCTCGGCTCGCTACCGCGAGTATCGACCAGACGAGTGTGGTCTGTTACCACCTCGCCGGGGGTAGTAACAGACCACACAGTCGGGCTAGTGCTTCGCCGTGACGTCGATGTCGGTGCGGCGGGGCGGGAGCGGTGCGGCGGGGTCGAGGAAGAAGCTCGGGTGCGGTGGCTGGTTGTAGACCACGTTCTCCGAGGCGACCTGGTTGCGGTACTGCGGGTCGTGCATCAGGGTGCGGATCTTGTGCTCGGTCGGGATGACCGTGGTGTAGATCCGCAGGGCCGAGGTGCCCACCCGCCAGACGACCTCCTCGCGCCAGTCGCCGTACAGGTCGGCGGAGACGATCGGACTGCCCTTGCCGCCGTCCCGGACCGCCGAGGCGCCCGGGGCGACCAGCAGGTCGGTCTTGTTCACCGTCGCCGGCCGGCTGCCGTAGTCGGTGTTCGCCTTGGAGATGACGTTGTCGGTCAGCAGTTCCCGGGTCAGGTCGCCGTCCCAGTAGACGAGGAAGTTCGCCGGCAGGTTGCCGGAGCCGTAGAGCTGCTCACCGGTGACCGCGCTGTAGACCCGGCCGCCGCTCCAGTACTCCGCACCGGGGTTGTTCGGGTCGATGTTGCCGGCGGCACCGCGCTCGTTGTCGCCGCCGCCGTACATCGCGGCGGTCACCTCGCCGGTCTCCGGGTCGTAGACGGCGGCGCCGGGCCGGTAGCCGAGGCCGGTCTTGCCGTCCCGCCCGACCGAGTCAAGCCCGGCCGCCTGCTCCTGGACCAGGAAGACCTCGGTGCCGGGCCGCGCCGGGTCGAAGTCGCCGACGTGGTACGCGTCGCCGTGCGCCAGGTGGATGAACCGGTCGTCGGCGTCCGGTGCCGTGATCTGCGGGGTCAGGTCGACGTTGACCGGCGGCACCGGGTACGGGAACCAGGTCCCCGCCACGGTGCTCAGCCGCAGGTTCTCGTCCAGGATCATCGCGCCGTAGACGATCTCGTCCCGGCCGTCGTTGTCGACGTCGGAGGTCATCAGCGAGTGCATGCCCCGGTCCTCACCGAGGTGCGGGTCGGGCAGCGTGGCCGAGTCGAAGGTCCGGCCGAGCACCAGCTCGCCGTTGCGCAGCGTGTACGCGGCCACCGTGGTCCGGGCGTAGTAGCCGCGCGCCATGATCGCGCTCGGCCGCTTGCCGTCCAGGTAGGCGACGGCGGTCAGGAACCGGTTGGCCCGGTTGCCCTGGTGGTCGCCCCACGGGTAGTAGCCCCACCGGGTGTCCGGGTCGGTCCAGTACGGGTCCGGGATCTCGCTCGGGTCCACCGGTACCTGCTCACCCGGGCCGGAGCCGTCGCGTACCGCGCCCTGGAAGTTCGCGCCCCGGTGGTCGACCGGCGCGGCACCCCAGTTCGGCGCCCCGTACGGGAAGGCGTAGTCGACGGTGTCGACGACCCGGCCGGTACGCCCGTCGAAGGCGGTCAGGTACTCGTCGCTGGTGCCGATCGGCCCGTAGGTGTAGACCTTGCCCCACTGCCGGACGTTCTGCTCCGGCGGCGTGTTGCCCCCGGGCAGGATCCAGCTCACGTTGTAGCCGTTCATCGCGTCGTAGTACCGGTCGAGCGCGGCCTCGTCGCCGGTGGCGAAGTAGCCGGCGAACTTCTCGGCGGTGGCCTGCTCGCGGCCGATGGTGTCCCGGACCCGATAGCTTCCGTCCGCCGCGACGGTGCCGCTGGTGGTGCCGTCGGCGGTCTTCATGATCAGTTCCGCCCGCCCGTCGCCGTCGAAGTCGGCCACGGTGAGCTGGGTGTCGTGTGCGCCGGCCCGGATGTTGTAGCCGACGTTGATCCGCCAGAGCAGCGTGCCGTCCAGCTTGTAGGCGTCCACGATCGCCGGTGCGGTGAAGCCGGATTGCGAGGAGTCCTTGGCCCCGGCCGGGTCCCACTTGAGGATCAGCTCGTAGCCGCCGTCGCCGTCCAGGTCGCCGACGGTGGCGTCCCCGGGGGTGTACTCGGCCATGGTGGTCCGGATCGACCCGTCGGCGTTGCGCTGCCAGGGCAGCTTCTTGCCCCGGTCGAGTTCGTCGACGTACCGGGTGAAGGCCCGATCCAGCTCGGCGAAGAGCCTGTCGCTGATCCGGTAGCGGTCCCCCGAGACGTGCGTGGCCCGGGTGCCGAACGGGTTGCGCGGGGCCCACTCCGGATCGGCGAAGTAGGTCCGGAACGGGCTGATCAGCGCGGCGAACTCGGCCTCGGTGATGCCGTGCCGGTTGGCGTGCGCGGTCCGGATCCGGCGCAGCAACTCCATGTCGACCGGCTCGAACTGCTTGCCGGTGGTGCTGGTCGGATAGGTCTGGACCAGCGGGTACGGCGCGGCCGCCGGCCGTTGCAGCGGGATGTCCCGGTACTGCTGGGCCAGCGGGGTGGTGGCCGGCGACAGTGGCCGGGTCACCCCGTGCACGATCGCCGCCACCCGGTAGGCGGAGCTGGCGGTGCCGTCGGTGTCGGTGTAGTTGCTGGCCCCGGAGACAGTGGTCAGCACCGTGCCGTCCCGATAGATCCGGTACCGGACGTCGTCCGGCTCGTCACCGAGAAAACGCCAGCTCAGGTAGACCCCCTCGGGCACCTTCACCGCGACCAGTCCCCGGTCGAGGTGTTCGAGCTGGCGCAGCATGGGCTTGCCCTTCGGGGCCTTCGCCTGGGCGGCCGCCGGAGGCAGCGGCCCCGCCATCACCAGCGGTACGGCGGCGAGCAGCGCGACGGCGCGGCGGGGCGACCGGCGGCGGGGTGGGATATCGGATGGTGCGGTACGACGCATCGGTGCGTTCCTTCCGCCAGGGGGTGGCCAGGGACGGGCCCCCGGGGTGGTGTCGGCGAATCGGATGGTGCGGCGAGCGGTACGGCGGCGAGGGGTACGGAGGCGGACGACAGCGTCGACGGGACGGCGCCGGACATGGGTGAATCGTTTCAAGATCGCCGCTTCTCCGAAGCTAGCCGCCGCCTCGCTGAGCTGTCAAGACTTCCGGAAGCCAGGGAGGGAAGGGCTTTCCGGGGGCACGGCGCCGCGCCGCTCCCGATCCGTACGGGTCGATCAATTCGGGTCGGGCCGGGCCGGGCCGGCGGGCTACCTGCTGGGCCGGCTCTCCGGGTCCATCGGGTCGAACTCCTCGTCCTCCTCGATCGCCCGGACGATGTCGTCCCGGTGTTCCGCGACCATCCGGTCGAGATGCCCGCGCAGCAACCCGGCGTTGGGTGACTCGCCGGAGTAGATCCGGTCCCAGTCCTCCTCGCCGGCCTCCACCAGCCGGGCCAGAGTACGCATGTCGTCGCCGAGATCACCGCGCAGCGCGGCCTCCTGGAGGGCCCGGCGTTCTTCCTCGGTCGGCCGGTTCTCCCGCTGGAACCGGAGCATCTCCTGCAACGCGGACTCCATCGCCTCGCGCAGCTCGGCCGTTGCGGCCCGCATCCGCTGCTCGATGTAGGCGAAGTCGGGCGAGGTCATACCGCACCCATCGCCGGGACCGGGCCGGTCACCGGGGCGGGCGGCAGCTTCGCGACGCTGAAGTAGTCGACGCAGAGTTCGATGGTGCTGATCAGCATGGTCAGCGCGTTCAGGAAGACCTGGACGACCTTGATGGCCTTCCAGACCATCGTGATCCCCTCCTTGACCGTCTGGATCAGCTTCCACTGCCCGTAGGCGGGGATCGCGGCGTTCGACAGCGCCGCGCTGACCAGGCTGACCAGGGTCCTGATGATGTCGACCACCACCTGGGCCATCTTCACCGCATGGTCGATCATGTCCCAGAGGTGGTCGCCCATCTTCCGCATCGCACCCGCCTGCTCGGTCAGGCTGGAACTCCACCGGTCCACGTGGGCGGTCGCCGCGCTGGCCGCGTCCCCGCTCCAGGTCCTGGTGATCGCCTGCCGACCCGAGGCCAGGTTCGCCTGCGCGAGATCGAGACACTGGGCTACCGCCCGCCACGCCTCGACGTGCCGGGCGGCCTTGTCGATATCACCGGCGAGCCAGCGGGTGACCTTCTCGCGCGGGTCCGGACCGCCGACCCAGACCACGAGGTCGCAGACCTTGTCGAAGACGAAGCCGAAGGAGACCTCCGGCAGGTCCGGCATGCCGGCGCCACCGCCTCCCGGTGCGACCAGAGCACCGGCCGGCGAACCGGGATCGTTGAACCCGTTGGCCTCACCGTCGTCGGTGATGAGCCCGGTCTGCCCACCGGCCAGCCTGGTCAGCCGGCCACTCGACCGCTCGTCGGCCTCCCGGTACGCGGCGGCGGAGGAGTTGAGCCCGTCCCGCGTCTTGCCGAGCCGGAGACTGTCCTCGGACAGCACATTGTGAAACTTCGGGATCATGGCGGCGTACGGGCCGGTGATGAGCTCCAGGATCCGGCCGAAGTCGGCGTCGGCGATCTGCCCGGCGGCGTATTCCCGGGCCGAGCCCATGTCCGTGGACACCCGTCCGACCTGCTGGGCCCAGCCCCGCAGGTCGGAAAGTTCAACTGAGACAGCCGTCACGACAGACCTCCCCCGACTCCACGTGTCCGCCCCGGGTACCATCCGCCCCGCGATCGGCCATGGTGGATTGTGCCATCGGGTCCGCCGCGCTACAACCTGTCACCGGACCTCGCCGGCAGGCGTCAGTGGGTCCGCCAGAACGTCACGACCAGGACGATCTGGACGGCGACGACGCCCAGCAGGACAAGCCACTGGCGACCGAACGACCAGCGCCGGGCGATCGACCAGAACACCAGCGCGATACCGGCGACCCCGGAGCCGATCATCGGCACCATCCAGGCGATGTCCCCGCCGGTCGCCCCGAACACGGCGGCCAGGAGAGAGAAGAGGACCGCGCCCCAGACGAAGGTTTCCCGGAGAAATCCCTCGGCCAGCGCGACCGCGGCGGCCCGTAGGAAGCCGCCCCACCCCCGGCGGCGCCCGCCGGAGTCCGGCGCGTCGTCGATCTCACCTGCCCGCTCGTACGCCGCCCGGAACAGCGGGCCGTCCGCCTCGGTCGGCTCACGTCTCTGCTCGGACACACCGCCACCGTAGTCGATGCGGGCGACCGTGTCAGAAGTCGTCGGGAGTGTTGATCCGGCTGCGGACCCAGACGCCCGCCTCCTTGAGCCGAGTGGTACCGCCGAACGCGCCGGCCGCGCAGGTGCCGGTGGTGAAGACCGCGCCCGAGCGGAAGTCGTCGGAGAAGTTCCAGTTCACCCAACTGATCTTCCGGCTGGCGAAGAGGTCCAGGTAGCGCTGGGCCATCGTGAAGTCGTTGGGGCCGTCCCCGGAGTAGTCCTGGGTGCCGAACTCCGTGACGAAGAGCGGCAACAGGTCCGCCGCCCGGGTCACCGTGTCGAGGTAGTAGTCGTCGTGCGAGGCGGCGTAGAAGTGGAAGACGTACATCACGTTGCCGGCGCTCACCGGGTTGGCGGCGATGACGTCCGCGCCGCCGCCCTCGCCGGAGGCGCCCAACGACGACCAGTCGGGGGTACCGACCAGCACCACCGCGTCGGCGTCCCGGGTACGGATCACCGGGATGATCTGGTCGGCGTAGCTCTTGATGGCGCTCCAGGCCACCCCGTTCGGCTCGTTCGCGATCTCGTAGATCACGTTGTTCTTGGCCCGGTGTCGATCGGCGATCTCCGCGAAGAAGGTACGCGCCCGCTCCAGGTTGTGGTTGGGGTCGCCGGGGGTGAGCATGTGCCAGTCCACGATGGCGTACATGCCCCGGGCGCTGGCCAGCTCGATGTAGTTGTGCACCAGGTCGGTGAAGCGACGCGGGTCGGTCTCGTAGCCGCCCTCCTGGATGTACATCGAGATCCGCAGTACGTCGGCCTGCCACTCCCGGGCGAGTACGTCCAGCGAGGCCGGGGTGGCGCAGTTGGCGTACCACTGGAGACCGTGCGTGCTCATCCCGCGCAACTGGATCGCCTTGCCGGCGGCGTTGCAGAGCTGCCGGCCGCAGACCCGGAGCTGCCCGTTCGCCGCCACCGGCGTGCGCCCGCCCGGCGGCACCGTCGGTGGTACCCCGGTCGGGCTCACCGTCGGGGTCGGGGTGGGCCCGGTACCGCCGCCGCAGGGCTGGCCGTTGAGCTGGCAGCCGTTCGGGGCGCCGGTACCGCTTCCGATGAAGCCGAAGGTCACCGAGGCACCGGGGGCGATCCGGCCGTTCCAGGAGAGGTTGCCGAACGTGTGCCGCTGGCCGCTGCTGGCCAGCGTCGCGTTCCAGTGGGAGCCGAGGGTGGTCCCGGCCGGGAGGTCGAACTCCACCCGCCACGAGGTGATCTCGGTGCTACCGCCGTTGGTGATGGTGTAGCGGCCCTCCCAGCCCGACCCCCACTCGGAGACCTTGGCGAACGAGGCGGTCGGGGTCGACGCCGCCTGGGCGACCACCGCCACCGGTGCCGCCGCGACCGCCGCGACGAGCCCGACCAACAGCAGCAATCTGCGGGTACGCCTCACGATTCCTCCCGGCGCTCGACGGCGGCGACCCGACCGGCACACGGCGAGCCATCAACTCCTGTCGAACTATAAGGACAACTAACTGTGCCCGCAACACAAGGGCCACACCCGGCGTCGATGAACGCATTCCCACGCCACATCGATAGCTGTATATTGCCCCCATGGCCCTCCGGATACGCATCGCAGCACTGGCCGCACTCACCGTGTTCGCCGTGGCGCTGCACGCCGCACCGGCGAGCGCGGCGCCGGCCACCGGGTCGGCGGATCCGTTGTTGTGCGAGGTCACCACGACGACGAACTCGTGGGGCAACGGCTTCACGGTGAGCGTCACCATCACGAACACCAGCGATGCGACGATCACCTGGCGAGCGACGCTGACGTTGCAGGGCGGGACACTCTCCACCGCGTGGGGCGTGACCACCACATACGCCAACGGCAGGCACATCATCGTGCCGGAGCGGTACGGCGAGTTCATCGCGCCGAAGCAGAGCTACCGGTGGGGTTACAACGGCACCGGGCAGCCTGCCATACCCCAGGTCGTCTGCTCGTCGACAACGCGCCCGTGACCGAGGCACTGCTCGGCTGAACAGATCACGAGGTACCAGCGCCAGCGCCACCGGCCAGCTCGAAACGCCAGGGCCGGCCGGTACGACCGGCCCGGCCTCGCCGATGCGATGATGGCTCGATGTCCGCCCGGACCGAGCCCTCCGTGCAGCCCTTCGCACACCTGCAAGCCCAGAACGTCGCGCTCTACCGGGCCGTCCTGGCGACCTTCGTCCGCGCCAAGCAGCGCTTCACGGTGCACCTGCGCCCGGAGGACGTACTCGCCGAACTCGGCGCCGGTACGTCAGCCGAGGCCGTCACCGCCGCCCTGACCCAGCTCGCCGAGTGGGGAAACCTGCGGGCCGACCCCGACACCGGCCGGGTCACCACCGTCGAGGACTTCCACCGGGCCCGCTACCTCTACCAGCTCAGTCCGCACGGGCACGCCGCCGAGCAGGCGATCGCCGTCTACGAGGAGTCGGTGGCGCGGCGCGGGGCGCTCCAGTCGGTCGCGCTGTCGGACATCGCGGGTCAGTTGCGCGCGCTGCTGGTCGTCGCCACCGAGGCGGGGGCCGGCGATCCGCCGGACGCGGCCAAGACGCACCTGCTGTTGATGAGTCTGGTCGACCGGTTCACCGGGCTGGCCGACAACGCGCAGGCGTTCATGGCCTCGCTACGCCGTACCGTCGACTTCGCCGACGCGGAGGTGGAGGTCTTCCTCGCGTACAAGGAGCAACTGATCTCGTACATCGAGCGGTTCATCGCCGATCTCGCCAACCGTGGTGCCGAGATCGCCGCGCTGGCCGGGCAGATCGAGGCGGCGGGCGTAGATCCGCTCCTGGCGGTGGCGGCGCGGCGCGAGGCGATCGACGCCGCCCCGGTCGACAACACCGACGAGCAGGCGCGGCAGAGAGCCACCCGGGAGGCGCTGGCCGCGTGGCAGCAGCGCTGGCAGGGCCTGCGCGACTGGTTCGTCAGCGCCGACAGCGGCCGGCAGTCGCAGGCCAGGCTGCTGCGGTCGGCGGCGATCGGTGCGATCCGCCAGCTACTGGGCACGGTCGCGGCGATCAACGAACGGCGGGCCGGCCGATCCGACCGCTCGGCCGACTTCCGGACCCTGGCGCTCTGGTTCGCCCAGGCCCCGGACGACGAGTCCGCGCACCGGCTCTGGCACACCGCCTTCGGGCTCTCCCCCGCACGTCATCTCAGCACCACCGCGGAGAGCCTCGCCCTGGCCGAGGAGCAGCCGGTCTCCGCCTCGACACCCTGGGCCCAGGCACCGCGGCTGGAGATCAGCCCCCGACTGCGGCGGACCGGGTCGTACGAGCGGCGGGGCTCCCCGAACCGGGTGATCGACCGTTCCGAGCAGCGGCGGCTCCTCGCCGAGCGGATGGAGCTCCAGTCCGCGCAGGTGGCGAGGGCTCGGGCGGCGCTCGCCACCCCCGGCCCGATCATGCTCTCGCAGCTCGGCGAGCTGGACAGCGCCGAGTTCCGGCTCTTCCTGCAACTGCTCGGCGACGCGCTCGCCGCGCGGCGACCGGACGCCGACGAGGTGGTCACCACCACGTCCGACGGCACGCTGCTGGTCCGGCTCGCCCGGCTGGAGCATGCTCCTCCGGTACGCGTCGTCACCCGGGACGGCGTGCTCATCGGCCCCGACCACCTGATCGAGATCACCGATCTCGCCCCGGCCCTGGCCGCCCGATGAGAAGAACCAGGATCTCGGCCGGCGACGAGCCGGCGGTACGGCTGCGGCAGGCGGCGCGGATCCTGCTCGCCCGTCCACTGCTGGTCGCCGGTATCACCGACACCGAAGAGTTCCGGCTGGTCCGGGCGTGCGCCTCGGAGCTGCGGGAGTGGTTCGAACGCGAGACCGGCTGGCGACTCGTCGCCGACGCGCAGACGATCCGGCTGATGAAGCTCACCGCCGACCCGTACGACGAGACCCATCCCGCCCGCGACCCGCGCGCGAAGACCCCGTTCTCCCGGCAGCGGTACGTACTGACCTGCCTGGCCCTGGCCGCGCTGGAGCGCGCCGACGGTCAGGTCACGCTCGGCCGGCTGGCCGAGGAGATCGTGCTGGCCGCCGCCGAGCCGGCGCTGGCGGACACCGGGTTCACGTTCACCCTCGACAGACGGGAACGCCGCGCCGACATGGTGGCCGTGGTCCGGCTGCTGCTGCGCTGGGGGGTGCTGCGCCGGGTGGCCGGCGACGAGGAGGCGTATCTGGGCGCCAGCGGAGACGTCCTCTACGACGTGGACCGCCGGGTCGTCTCCGGGCTGCTCGCCGCCGCACGCGGCCCGTCGATGATCTCCGAGTCGACCCCGACCGGGCGGCTGGACGCGCTGACCCGGGAGGTCGTACTCGACCTCGACGACGCACGGAACCGCGCGCTACGCCACCGGCTGACCCGGCTGCTGCTGGAACAACCCGTGGTCTACTACGACGAACTCTCCGACCCCGAACGGGCCTATCTGACCAGTCAGCGTTTCGCGCTGCTCAACCGGATCACCCAGCTGACCGGACTGGTCGCGGAGGTGCGGGCCGAGGGGATCGCGATGGTGGACCCGGACGACGAACTGACCGACGTGCGGATGCCCGCGGAGGGTATGCAGAGCCACCTGACCCTGCTGCTGGCCGAGCGGATCGCCACGGCCGACCGGGGCGTACGGGTCAGCGAGCTGCACCGGCACACCCGGACGCTGGCCCGGGAACACCGGTCCTACTGGCGCAAGCACGCGACCGACCCGGGCGCCGAGCTCGACCTGGTGGCGACCGCGCTGGAGGCGCTGCGCGCGCTCAAGCTGATCACCGTCGAGCCGGCCGACGACCCGCTCGTGGTCGCCCGTCCGGCGATCGCCCGGTACGCCCTGGCCGACCCGACCATCCGCGAACGGAAGGAACCCGCGCTGTGACGGTGCCCACGCCCCCGGCACTGCCCCTGCCCGAGCGGGAGCGCTGGCAGCCGCTGCGTGCCGGCCTGGTGGACATCTTCTACTACGACCAGGAGGAGTTCCACTTCCACGGCGGGAGCCTGCTGCTGCGCGGCAACAACGGCACCGGCAAGTCGAAGGTGCTGGCGCTGACCCTGCCGTTCCTGCTCGACGGGGAACTCGCGCCGTACCGGGTGGAGCCGGACGGCGACCCGAACAAGCGGATGGAATGGAACCTGCTGCTCGGCGGCCGGCACCCGCACCCCGAACGGCTCGGCTACACCTGGCTGGAGTTCGGCCGCCGGGACGCCGACGGCCGGTACCACTTCCTGACCCTCGGCGCCGGGCTGAAGGCGGTCACCGGGCGCGGCATCGCCCGGCACTGGTTCTTCGTCACCAGTCAACGGATCGGCCCGGACCTGCGGTTGCTCACCCCGGCCGGCACGGCACTGGCCCGGGAACGGCTCCGCGACGCGCTCGGCGGCGCGGGCATGGTCTACGACCGGGCCGGCGACTACCGGCGGGCCGTCGACGAGGCACTGTTCGGGCTCGGCAACCGGTACGAGGCGCTGATCTCGCTGCTGATCAAGCTACGCCAGCCACAGCTGTCGAAGCGGCCGGACGAGAAGAGCCTGTCCCGGGCGCTCGGCGACGCCCTGCCACCGCTGGACGAGAACCTGATCGCCCAGGTGGCCGAGGCGTTCCGCAGCCTCGACGACGAGCGGGAGACGCTGCGGGAGCTGGCGGAGACGAAACGTGCCGCCGACGACTTCCTGGCCCGCTACCGGCGGTACGCGCAGGTGGCGACCAAACGCAAGGCCGGCGTGCTACGCCAACGGCACAGCCGCTACGAGCACCTCGGCCGCGACCTCGTCGAGGCCCAGCGGGCGTACGCGGAGGCGGACGAGCGGGTCCGGCAGGCGCAGGCCCGCCTCGACGAGTTGGAGCACCAGAACCGCGACTTGGCGGCACGGCGGCAGGCGCTCGCGGAGAGCCCGGAGGCCCGGACGGCGGAGCACCTGCACCGGCTGCGGGAGATCGCCCAGGAACGGGCCCGGCTCGCCCGCCGCCAGCGGGAACATCTGCACGACGTCGAGTCGGACGTCGCCCGCAACCGCCGCCTCCTCGACGAGATGACCGAGGAGCTGCGGCACGCCGAGGAAGCCGAGACGGCTGCCCGGCAGGAGGTGGCGGAGAGCGCGGAACGGGCGATGATCGCGGATCGGCACCGTAACCGGGTGGTCGCCGCACTGCCGACCGGGCCGACCGGCGAGCCGACCGAGGCCGCCGACCGTCCGGGCACCGATGGGCCAGCCGAAGCGGACCGCACCGGGACCGCCGAGCCTGGGACGGCGGGCCACACCGCGACCGGCGGACTGACCGAGGCGAGCCGCGCCGCCGCCGAGCTGGTCGACACCTGGACCACCGCGCTGCGTACCCTCGACCGGCTGCGCGAGGCGGCCGACGCCGCGAAGGTACGGGCGGACCGGGCGCGCCGGGAACTCGACCGGCTCGACGGGGAGCTGGCCGCCGCCGACCTGCGGATCGCCGACGCGGAGACGTCCGCGACACAGCAGGGCGACCTGCTGGTCCGGCGGGTCCGGGAACACCTCGCCGGCCTGGTCGAGCTGCCGATCTCCGACCCCGAGGCCGTCCTCGCCCAACTGGAGCAGTGGGTCTCCGGGCTGGCCGGTGACAACCCGGCGACCAGGGAGATCGCCCGGGCCGCCACCTCGGCGACCGAGGCGGTCGCTCGGCGCGACGCCGCGCTGGAGGCCGAGCAGCGCCGTACCCGGGACCGGCTGGACGAGATCGACGCGGAGTTGCGCCGGCTCGCCGACGGCGTACACCAGCCGCCGCCGACGCCGCACACCCGGGTGCCGGAGGTACGGGCGGACCGGCCCGGTGCGCCGCTGTGGCGGGTGGTGGACTTCGCGGAGAGCGTGCCGGACGCCGACCGGGCCGGCATCGAGGCCGCCCTGGAGGCCGCCGGAGTGCTCGACGCCTGGCTCGACCCGGACGGCTCGCTGCGCGACCCGGTCTCCGGCGACACGGTGCTGCGACCGACCGACCCGGTCTCCGGCGACCCGGTGCCGCGACCGACCGGTTCCGGTCCGGTGAACCTCGACGGCCTGCTCCGGCCGGCCATCGACGCCGCCGATCCCGGCGCCGCCGCGCTCACCGACCGGCAGGTGGCCGACGTACTGGCCGCGATCGGGTACGGCGCCGGGTCGGCGGTGACGTGGGTCGACCCGAACGGCCGATACGGCACCGGCATCGTCGCCGGGCGGTGGACGAAGCCGGCGGCGGAACACATCGGCGACGGGGCCCGGGCGGCGGCGAGACGTGCCCGGGTCAGCCGGCTGCGGCACGAGGCCGCCGAGCTGTCGGCGCTGGCGGACGACCTCACCGAGCAGCGCGCCGCGCTCGACGAGCGACGCCGACGGATCGTCGAGGAGGCCGAGGCGCTTCCCACCGACCAACCGGTGCACGAGGCGCACACCCTCGTCCGGGCCGCCTACGACCACCGCCGGGAGACGCTCGCCCGGCGGGACGAGGCGCGGACGGAACTGGAGGCGGCCGCCGCAGTAGCCGCCGCCACGCTGGCCGAGGCAACCGACTTCGCCGGTGACGTCGGGCTGCCGTACGCCGCCGAGCAGCTCGCCGACGTACGCGAGGGGTTGCAGGCGTACCGGGTGGCGCTCGCCGCGTGGTGGCCGACGGTGGGCGGCGCATGGACGACGGCGCGGCGGTACGGCGAGGCGCGGCGGGCGTACCAGGAGCGGCTGGCCCGGCTCGAACCGGCCGCCGAGGAGGCCGCCTCGGCCCAGCGGCAGGCCGCCGCGGCCCAGATCGAGTTCGATACGCTCGACGCGACCGCCGGAGCCTCCGTCGCCGAACTGCAACGGCAGATCGGCGAGGTGACCGGGGCACTGGCCCGGTGTGCGGAGGCACAGCGCAGCACCCGCGAGCAGGAGGGCGCGGCCCGTGACGCGCGTGGTGTCGCCAGCGGCCGGCGGGACGGGCTCGAACGGGAACTCGACGAGGTCAGCCGCGGCCGGGACGAGGCCGTGGAGGCCCTGCGCGCCTTCGCCGGCACCGGCCTGATCGGCCTGGTCTGCCCCGGGCAGGACGTGCCCGATCCACGGCAGCCCTGGGCCGCCACCCCGGCGGTGGCGCTCGCCCGTGGCATCGACCGGTCACTCGCCGAGGTCGACACCGACCACGCCCGGTGGGAACGCCTGCAACAGCAGGTCAGCGTCGACATCAAGCTGCTCGCCGACAATCTCTCCCGGCACGGGCACCAGGTGCTGCCCGCCGTACGGGAAGAAACGATGATCGTGGAGGTGGGTTTCCAGGGGCAGACCCGTACGGTCGCGGACCTCGCCGCAGCGCTCGTCGGCGAGATCGAGGAACGGCAACGGGTGCTCTCGGCCCACGAGCGGGAGGTGCTGGAGACCCACCTGGTCAACGAGGTCGCCGGCGCCCTCCAGGAACTCATCTCCGGCGCCGAACGGCAGGTCGAGAGCATGAACAGCGAGCTGGAGGCGCGCCCGACGTCGACCGGGATGCGGCTGCGCCTGCTGTGGCGGCCGACCCGGGACGCGCCCGCCGGCCTCGCCGAGTTGCGCGCCCGGCAACTGCGGCAGAGCACCGACGTGTGGAACGAGGAGGACCGCCGTACCGTCGGCGCGTTCCTGCAACAGCAGATCGACCGGGAACGCCTGCGCGACGAGGCGGCCACCTGGACCGAACAGCTCACCCGGGCACTGGACTACCGCGCCTGGCACGAGTTCGCCGTGCAGCGCCGCCAGGACGGGCAGTGGCGTCCGGCGACCGGCCCCGCCTCCGGCGGCGAACGGGTGCTCGCCGCCAGCATCCCGCTGTTCGCGGCGGCCTCGTCGTACTACGGCTCCGCCGGCAACCCGTACGCCCCGAGGCTGATCGCCCTGGACGAGGCGTTCGCCGGGGTCGACGACGACTCCCGGGCCAAATGCCTCGGGTTGCTCGCCACCTTCGACCTGGACGTGGTGATGACCAGCGAGCGCGAGTGGGGCTGCTACCCGCAGGTCCCCGGCCTCGGCATCGCTCAGCTGGCCCGGCACGAGGGCATCGACGCCGTACTGGTCACGCCGTGGCGGTGGGACGGCCGTGAGCGGCACCTGCTGCCCCGTACCACACCGCAGCCGCCCCGGCAGCGTGATTCGGAGCCCGGCGACCCGGCGACCTCCGCCGGCCCCGACGAACAGTCGCCGGGCCTGCGGGCTGTCGAGTGACCGACCCGGAGCGACTGCGCCGCCAACTCGGCGGGGCGGATACGGCCCGGCTCGTGCAACGGCTGCGTCACCGGCTGGCCCACGGCCGGGCCCTCACCGGCGTCCTCTCGCTCGACCATGCCACGGAGGATGAGCGACGGGCGGTGGAGCGGCTGCTGGGGCGGCGCCCCGGGCGTGGCACCTCGCTCACCGTCAACCTCGACGAACTCGACCGCGTCGTCCGGCGCAGCGGAATGCACAGCGAGGGCCTGGCCGCCGCGGTCGAGTTGCTCGGTGGAGCAGTCGCGGTAGTCGCGGACGTCCGGGCCGCGGAGGCGGCCGCCTGGCGTACCGCACAGGCGCCGCTGGCGGCGTTGCGCGAGCGCAGGGCAGAGCTGTCCGGCTGGTACGCCGACCCGGGCACGCTCCCGCTGCTCCGGCGGCTCGGCCGGACCCCGGAGGCGGCGGCCCGGCTCACCGCCGACCTGGTTGCCGTGCTCGGCGAACTGCCCGCTGGCGGCGTACCACTGGCGCGGCTCGCGGTGCACGCCACCGGCGACGCGCACGCGCTCGACCCCGACCGTCCGCTTTCGACGCTCGCGCTCTCCGCCGTCCGGGCCACCTGGTGGCGGGCCGGACCGCTGCCCGCCTCCGCCGCGGAGCAGCGGCGCGCGCTGTGGGACGCGGTCGGCGTACTCGTCGACGAGTTGTCCTCGACCGTGCTCGCGCTCAACCTGCCCGCCGTGGCCGGCAGCCGGCTGCACGCCCTCACCGCGTCCGCTGCCGACCTCGGCGAACCGGTGGTGCTCACCCTGCGGCAGATCGCTCGCGCGCGACCCGGCTTCCACGCGGCCCGCGTGCACGTCTGTGAGAATCCGACGGTTCTCGCCGCCGCGGCGGACCGGCTCGGCCGGGCGTGCCCGCCGCTGGTCTGTGTCAACGGCCAGCCGACGACCGCGGCGCTGCGCCTGCTCGCCGCCCTGGCGGTCGGCGGATGCGAGCTGCGCTACCACGGCGACTTCGACTGGGGCGGGGTGCGGATCGCCAACCTGCTCCGGGCCCGGGTGCCGTGGCAGCCGTGGCGGTACGACACCTCCGCGTACCTGGGTGCGGTCCACGCCGGCGTGCCAGGGTCGCTGCGCGGAACTCCGGCCGAGGCGACGTGGGATACCGGGCTGACCACGGCCATGCGCCGGCACGGCGTACGGGTCGAGGAGGAGTTGGTCCTCGACGAGTTGCTCCTGGACCTGTCGACCCCACGCTGACCGGTCCACCGCGCCGGCCCGGGCCGTTCAGCACCGATCGGATCGCCTGGCAGTTCTCTGTCTGCGCGCGGACGACTCTATGACGCGTCAAGTGGTGCCGTCGCCGGGTCCGTCGCCTGGACGGAGCTGGACCACGTTGTCGTCAGGCGCCCGATTGGGAATCGCCTACGCTGTCACGTTTCTGACCAACCCGGGGTCACCCCTTTCAGAAGCAGACCCGGCCCCTGGTCCTCACGCCGGCCAAGCAGCGCTCGGTAGACCGACTCGCGGTCTACCGGCCAGCACGCCGGATCACATCGTCGCGCAGTGAGCGACCCCGTTCGATAGGGTCAGGCATGCCGTCTGACGAAGCGGGATCCTTCGCCGAACGGGTCGAGACGATGCGCCGGATCGAACGCGGCGAGCAGCGGTACGCCGACGGCAGCCCCGCGCTCCAGGCCACCGCGTACTATCTCGACCATCTGCTCGCCGACGCGGTCGCCCGGGCCCGGGCCGCCAGCGACCTGCCCCGGCGCAAGGTCGAGGTGCTGATCAGCCTCTGCGGCTTCGCGGCCACCCCGACGGTGCTCACCTACGAGTTGCTCCGCCCGAGCCGGCTCGTCGTGATCACCTCCCGGGACGCACCGGACAGTGTGGACCTGATCGGCCAGCGGCTGGTCGGCCCGGACCGGCTGCGGCACCAGGACTTCCGGCACGTACCGGTGGACGCCAGCGACCCGCTCGACATGTACCAGCAGATCGCCCGGGAGCTGGCCGGGCGCGACGGGCGGCACGCGGTCATCGACATCACCGGTGGCCGGAAGGTGATGAGTGCCGCCGCGGCGCTGGCCGCCTGGCAGCTCAACCTCGGGCTGACCTACATCGAGAACCAGTTCGACCCGGTGACCCGGCAGCTCCGGCACGGCGAGGTCCGGCTCATCTCCCTGGAGAACCCGACCACGCTCTTCGGCGAGCAGGAACTCGCCCGGGCGCTGGAGATGTTCCGGTCCGGCGCGTTCGAGGCGGCCCGGCGCCGCTACGACGAGATCGCCGAACGGATCGCGGTGCCCGGCCGGGCCCGGCTGATGCGTGCCCTCGCCGAGCTGTACCGGACCTGGTGCGACCTCGACCTGGCCGCGCTGCCGGCCGCGGTCGCCGGGGTGGAGCAGAGCCTGCGGCAGGGCCGCCGGCACCTCCGGCCGGACACCTCGGCGACCATCGACCGGCAGCTCTCCTTCGCCCGCCGGTTGGCGGCCGGCGACGCCACCGCCTTCGTGGTCTGCTTCTACGTGCTCGGGCTGCACTACCAGCAGCTCGGCCGGCACGACTTCGCGGCGCTGCTGTTCTACCGGACCGTCGAGGCCTGCCTGACCACGCGGCTGCGGCACCGTTATCCCGGATTCGACCCGGACGACTGCGACTGGTCCCACCTCGGTGACCCCGCCGCCGTCCGGGCCGGCTACGCCGAGGTGTCCCGCTCGCTCGCCCCGCCCGCCTCCGCCGGGCCGCCCAACAAGCTGACGCTGTTCGCCGCCGCCATCCTGCTCGCCTCGCTCGACGACGAACTGGCCCGGCGTACCGGGCTGGTCGACCCGGAGCGGCTGCGCGAGCTGCGCGACCGGACCTGGGCCCGGAACAAGTCGGTGCTGGCGCACGGCACGCAGCCGATCGCGGCCGAGCACACCGAGTCGCTCCGGGCGGAGGCGTCCGGGCTGCTCACCGCGTACTGGGCGCTGCACGGGGACGGGAACGACGTCGACGAGCTCTGCGTCGAACTCCGCTTCCTCCGCGACGACCGGTGACGGTGCCCGGGATGGCACCGCTCCGCATTCCGCAGTCGTGGGCCGACGAGTACTGCCAGGCGACCGAGCCCGAGCTGTTCGCGCCGAGCGAGGCCGAGCAGACCGAGGTGTGCCTGTCGTACCCGCAACGGGCCCGCTGGCTCGCCGAGCACGGCCTCGAAGAGATCCGGGCGGACCTCGCCGGGGGTCTGCTGGTCGAGGAGTTGACCGGGAAGGACGGCCGGTACTACCGGCTGACCGGTACCCGGTTCGAGGTCTACGCCCAGTCCCGCGGCGCCCGGGACAGCGGGGTGCCGCAGGCGTACGTCACCTCGGTGAAGCCGGCGCGTGGACTGGGTCGCACCGAGACGGTCCGGCCCGGAAAGGTCCGCCTGGTGCCGGTCTGGGACGAGGAGTACTGCTACCTCCCGGAGCTGCTGGAGACGTTCACCGAGGGGCTGCGGATCGTCCAACGGCGACGGTCGCTGCGGGACTCGGCCGGCCGCGAGCTGCACCGCGGTGCCGCGCAATCCCGGCCCCGGGGCGACCTGCACGCCCGGATCCGGCGCCGCTACCAGCCGCTGATGCAGATGCTGGAGCTGCTGGAGCAGCGCAGCATTCACGAGGGCACGGTACGCGGCAGCGCGACCGTGGTCGGCGAGGGTCGGCTGGCGGAGCAGCCGGTGCTCTGGCTCCGGCTCGACCAGCCGGCCACCTTCGCCGAGGGGCGTACCGTGACGGTGCGCGCTCCGGACGCGACAGCGGACCGGGACGCGGTGCCGGCAAACGCCCCGGAGGCAACGGCGGAGCTGCGGCTGCTCTCGGTCGAACCGGACGGCGCCGCCCCGATGCTCGCCCTGGCCGCACCCCGTACGCCGATCGCGCCCCAGACCCCGGTCCGGCTGGAGCAGCAGGGCCGGTTCGCGCTCGGCAAGCACAGCGCCGCGCTGAGCCGGTTCCTCGACGAGCAGGTCGAGGGCGACTGGGAGCACCTGGCGCTGCTGCTCGGCGCCCCGGAGCGGCTGCCGGCGGTGGAGTTGCCGCCACTGCCGGCGTACTTCGACGACCGGCTCAACCCGGAGCAGCGGGCCGCGGTGAGCGGTGCCGTCCGTACCCCGCACGTCTACCACGTGCAGGGCCCGCCCGGCACCGGCAAGACCACGGTGATCACCGAGGTCGTGCGCCAACTCGTCGGCCGGGGCGAGCGGGTGCTGCTGCTCGCCCCGATGCACGTGGCCGTCGACGAGGTGCTGCGCCGGCTCGCCGACCAGCCGGGGATCCTGGCGCTGCGGATCTCCTGGGACGAGTCCCGGGTCGCCAAGGAACTCCGCCGGTACCTGCCGAAGGAGGTCAGCCGGACGTACCTGCGGCAGGCCCGCCGGCCGGCGAACTCGCAGGCCGGACGCTGGCAGGCCGAGGCCGACCGGCTGCGGGACCGGCGCGACGCGGTGGACGCCTTCCTGGCCGCCGACGCCCGGCGGCGGGCGGGGGCCGAGGCGCTGCGGTCGGCGGAGCACGATCGCCGCGCCTGGCGGGAACGGCTGGCGGCCGACCTGGCCGGCAGCCGGGCCGGGGAGGTCGAGGCGGCTGCGGCGCTGGAGCGGCTGGCGGCGGCGCTGCCCCCGGTGGCAGCCCGGACCGAGGCGCTGCGCGCGCAACTCGCGGCGGTGCCGCTGAGCCGGCGGTTCTGGTCCCGGGTCCGGGTCTTCTTCGAGGCTCCCGACGAGGTGGCCCGGCTGGGCGAGGCCTACCGGGCGAGCGAGGCGGAACGCCGCCGGCTCGACCACGACCGGCGGTCCTGGTCCGGGCGCTGGGAGGCGGCCCGGGCCCGGGCCGCCGCGCTGGAGGCGGAGCGGGTCACCGGGGAGCGATGGCACGGCGCCGAGGTGCAGCGCCGGCAGGCCGAGACCGAGGCGGCCCGCGCCGAGGCCGGGCGCGCCGGAGACCGGGTACGGACGCTGACCGACCAGGACCCGGTCGGCCGGCCCGAACCGGAGGTACGGCGCTGGCGGGACCGGTTCGACGCCGAGCTGACCCGGCGCGAGCAGCGGATCCACCTGGAGCAGCGCTGGTTCGCGCTCTCCGGGCTGGTCGGCGGCTCCCCGGAGTCGCTGGCCGACCAGGTCGACGCCGACCTGCGCCGGTCGGCGAACCTGATCTGCTGCACGACCACCGGGGTGAACCGCGATCTCGGCGACGCCGACTTCGACACGCTGATCGTGGACGAGGCGAGCCGGGTGGTGGACAGCGAGTTCCTGATCGGGGCGGTCCGGGCCCGCCGCTGGGTGCTGGTCGGCGACGAGCACCAGCTCCCGCCGTACGTGGAGCCGACCGACGAGCACCACCTGCACGCGCTCGCCGCGCTGCACATGGTCGGCCGGGGCGCCGCCGCCGACCTGCGGGCCGCGGTCGACCAGCTCGCCGCGATCTGGACCGAGGACGAGGAACTGCACCAGTTCCGCACCGACACCGTACTGGCGACCGCGGAGCGGCTGCGGGAGTCGGGGAGCTGGCGGCAGCGGTACCGGCGCACCTTCGAGGCCGCGTGGCGCCGGCTGGGCTCCGACGGTGCGGACGCCGAACGTACCCTGCTGACCGCGATGCGCGACCACCTGGTGCGCAGCCTCTTCGAGGTCTCGGTCGCCGGTGTGCCGCCAGCGTTGCGGCAACGGTTGCGGGTGCAGCGCCGGATGATCGAGCCGATCGCGTCGCTGGTCTCGGGTCCGGTCTACGGCGGCGACTACCTGACGCCGGACCGGCCCGACGTGACCCCGCTGCGGTACGGCGGCACCAACACCCCGGTGGTACTGGTGGACACCTCGGTCTACGGCGGCCGGGCGAAGGAGCGCACCGTCGGCAGTGGCTTCGTCAACGAACTCGAGGCGGACCTGGTCGCCCGGATGTGCCGCTCGTGGGAGGCGCGGCTGCGACGGTCGGGCGGCGACCGGGTGACGGTCAGCGTGCTGACGTTCTATCGCCGGCAGGCCGCCGAGATCAGGGGCCGGCTCGGCGGGCCGGCGTTCGACGACTTCCGGGCCCTCGACTTCCAGGTGGTCGACGCGATCGACAAGATCCAGGGCCAGGAGAGCGACCTCGTCTTCCTGTCGTTCTGCCGGGCCTTCGTCGGCCGGGGCACCCCGTCGGCCCGGTACGGTCGCTGGTTGCAGGACATCCGCCGGCTCAACGTCGCCTGCACCCGGGCCCGCCGGGGGCTGGTGCTGGTCGGGCACGCCCCGACGCTGCGCGGGCTGAACGGCGTACCGGCGGCGGAGGAGTTCTACCGCAACCTGTTCGGGCTGCTCGACAAGCGGTCCGACATGGAGATCGCGAAGGGCGTCGGGTGACGGTGCGGGGTGTCGCATGATCGAGTTCGTCCCGGCCGACCCGCCCGCCGAGCCGGCGCCCGGGACCGTCGCCGTACTGCCCGAGGTGCTGGTGCCGATCCGCTGGTGGCGCGGGGTGTCGTTCGAACGCGCCGCGCCGGTGCAGATGACCCCGCTGGAGCGGTTCGTGCTGGAGTTGGCGATGACCACCGGCCGGGCCGACCCGGAGGAGTTCTTCGAGATCACCAACCTGCCCGGGGTGACGCTGCTGCCGGTGGCGGCGCGCCGGCTGGTCGCCGCCGGGGCACTGGGCCGGGACGGCGACGGGTACCGGCCACTGTCGCCCGGCGCCGAGCGGGCCGCCCGGACCCGGACGGTGTACCGGAAGCGGCAGGTCAGCCTGGACGTCGTACTCCTGCCGCGCACCGGAGACCTGCTCGTGCTCGACCCGCGCTCCTCCGGGCTGCGCGAGGTCGAGCGGCTCCGCCCCCGGGCGGCCGGGAACGCCCCGATGCCGCCCCGGCTGGCCAGCAGCACGCTCACCGACGAACTGCGCGCCCGGCTGGCCGCCGGCACGGTCGCCGGGGTGGGCGAGGAGACCACCGAGGTGGCAGAGCCCGTGACCCAGTCGCCGGTGATCAGCCGCAACGGCTGGTGCCCGGTGTACCGGTGCCGGGGCGAGCTGCGGGTCGACGGCGACCGGTACCGCCCGGTCCTCACCCTGCCCGGGGACGGCAAGCGCGATCCGGTGAGCCTCGACCTGCCCGGCGCGGTCGGGCTCGCCGAACACTGGCTCGGGCTGGTCGACGCGCTGCACGACCCGGCAACCCGGGCCCGGGCCTGGGACGGGCTGCTCGGTTGGACGCAGCGGGTGGCGCCCCGGACGGACCGGACCGGACCGGGCCGGTGGCGCTGCTCGATCTCCGGGGCGATCGCCCGGCGCCTCGCCGACCAGGGCCGGAATCTCGCGCTGCCGCTCGGGTTGGCCGCCCGGAGCGAGGACGCCGTGGTCGAGGTGGCGATCGACCTGGTCGGTGCCGACCGGACGGCCGAGGCGCTGATCGAGGTGGATCGCCGGATCACCGCCGCTGCCGAGCCGGGTGCCGACGTCACGGCCCTGCCCCGCAGCCCCGAGCTGCGCGACCGGGCCTGGCGGCTGGGATTCCCCGGTCTGGTGTACGCGCTGCGCGAGGCGGAGGACTTCCGTTATGCCTGACGGTGCTGTGCTGCCGGAGGAGCTGGATCTGGGCGCGGTCACCGCACCGGAGGGATATTTCCTGCTCCGGAACGCACCCGGGCAGCCGTTCCTCGACGCGCCCGACGCCGACCGGGAATACCGGCACCGGTTCACCTACCGGGGTTCCGTCACCTCGATCCGGCGGGCGGCGATCGAGTTGATCCAGGGTGCCCGGCACAAGATTTTCCTGGCCAGTTTCCGGATCGGCGACCGGGAACTGCTGGACGCGCTCTTCGCCGCCGTGGACCGGCTGCACGGCGGGGTCTACGTCGTCACCTCCTGGACCGAGCAGTCGCTCAAGCGCGACCTGTCCAGTCTGGAGGACGTCGACGAGGTCGACGTGCAGGCCCAGAAGAAGCGGTTCGACGAGCTGACCCGGCGCGGGATCGCGCTGCGCGGGCACGAGGGCTGCCACGCCAAGTTCCTGGTCGTCGATGACAGCGTGGCGCTGGTCTCCAGCGCCAACCTGGAGACCAGCGCCCTGGTCGACACCGAGCGGAAGCGGGCGACCGGGGAGAACGGGGTGCTGGTCGGCGACCCGGCCGAGGTCGACCGGCTGGCCCGGTTCTTCACCCGGCTCTGGTTCGCCGGCTGCACCTGGGCGGCGCTGCCCGGTGCCGAGTACGCGCTGCACCGGCGTACTCCGGCACCGAGCCCGGTCACCGTGCCACCGCTGGCCGGCGGGCCGGGCGTGATCTGGACGTACGACGGCGAGGACGGTGCCGGGCCGCACCGGGAGCGGGGCATCCTCGATGCCGTACACGACGTGATCGGTCGGGCCCGGCGGGAGCTGCTGCTCGCCACCTTCAGCCTGGTCGGCATCCGGGACCGGCCCGACCTGCTGCTCGATCCGCTGCGCCGGGCGATGGCCGCGCACGACCTCGACGTACGGCTGCTGGTCCGGGCCCGCAACAACGTCCCCGAGCACCGGGCCGACACGGCGGCCCTGGCCGAACTGGGCGTGACGGTCCACGGCGACTCGGACACCCACGCCAAGGGTGTGATCGCCGACGGCCGGTACGGTGCGCTCTTCTCGGCGAACTTCGACGCCGTACACGGGATGTTCTCCGGTGTCGAGGTCGGCACCCGGCTCGACGGCCGACCGGCCCTGGCCGAGGCCCGGCGATACTTCCGGCACGCCATGGAGCACGCCGACCTGGCCTTCGTGCCGGCGCCGACGCAGCGCGAACTCGACCAGGGGCTCGGCGCCCGGTGGCGGCGCCGCTGGCCACACGGCGAACGGCTCACGGTGTCGGCGGCGGACGCCGACTGGCGGCGGCTGGTCGACGCGGCCGCCACCGGCCCGGTGCTCTGGGAGGAGGCGAAGGACCTCCGGCTGTACGTCGGGGACGTCGTCGCCACCCTCCGGCCGGCGCGATCGGCGCGGTTCCAGCTCACCGTGGCGGAGAGCCGACCCGACGCCGTCACCCGGATGCGGGACTGGTACGCCGAGCGCCCCGGCACCGGCACCGGCACCGCTCGGCCGAAGCGGGGCTGCTGCCCGGCCCTGCTGACCCGGCTCCGCTGACCCGGCTCGGCGCGGCGTACCGGGCGTTCGGCCCGATCGTCCGCGCTGCGTCAGTGGTCCGGGGCCGTCTCGGCGGCGGGGCGCGGCGGCCCGCCACGCAGGGTGTACGCGAGCAGACCGCTCACCGCCAGGACGGTGGCGCAGACGGTCGCGGCGGTGGTGCCGGCCGGTTGAACCAGCCAGCCGGCGACCTGCATGTTCAGGTTCGGGCTGGGTCCCATGAACGGCAGGACCGTGACGAGGGTCCAGGTCAGCGGGGCGATCCAGCAGCGGGCGGCGCCGAGCAGAGCAGCGCCGAGGGCGGTGAGCCCGAGCATGCCCGCGGTGTCGCGCAGCACGAGGGCGAGCGGCTCGAAGCGCGCGTCGGTGGTGGCGGTGGCGAACAGCAGCGCGATGATCGCGGTGGCGGTGACCACCAGGTGACCGGCACGGCGTACCGGCCAGTTGATCGAGGCGGTGCGGTCGAGGGCATCGTCGGCGCCGTTGAGGGTGTGCGTGAACGCGACCGCCGCGAGCATCACGGTGAGGCTCAACAGCCGTGGGCTGATCGTCGGCGTCTCGGCGAAGACCGACCACAGAGCCCAGGTCGCCGCGACCGCCGCCGCGGCGGTGGTCAGCGCGAGCGGGACCCGCCGGGAGCGCAGGTACAACCCGAGCCACCTCACAGGGTCTCCCTGGGCAGGATCGACAGCAGGGCGTCGCTCCGGCAGTCCAGCACGGCCTCGCGCGCTGCGGCCATCCGGCGTCGCTGCTCGTCCTGCGGCAGGCCGACCAGCGCCTGGTACGCGCGCTCCACCCGCCTGCGCTCCCCGGATGCCCACCAGTCCTCCGGGGCCGGTGGTTGACCGGTCAGCCAGGCAGCGGCCACGGCGCGGGCCAGGTACGCCTCGGCGCTCTGCTCCGACCCGTCGCCGCAGTCCGGCTGCCAGGCCGCCCGCAGCAGGGACGGCAGGATCGGCTCGACCGAGACGTCGGCCCGCCCGGTACGCCCGATCGGTGGTCCGGGGAAGACGAGCGTGTCGGACCGGGGCCCGGCCGTGGCCGGGACCGGCCGCGCGGGGAGGGTGATCTGGCGGCTCTCCACCGCGCGGACGGGAGCGTCGGGCAGCTTGGCCGCCATCATGGTCAGGGCCTGCCGGGCCGGGCTGACCACGTCGGGCAGCAGACTGGCGTGCACCCGGGTCACGCAGACCTGCGGGCCGTCGTTGTCGCAGACCAGTTCGACGGCGCCCGGATCGACGGCCGCCGCCGCGTCGTAGCCCCCGGTGGGCATGAGCGGTACGGCCACCGCGGCGCCGAGCACCGCCGGGAGCACGGCCAGCGCGACCGCCCGACGGCCGACCGCGCCGAGCAGCAGGAGCCCGGTCGCCGCGAGGGCCGCCAGCCACAACGCCTGGGTGAGGTTGACCCGCGCCACGACCGTCTGGAAGTCGTGCAGCTCGCCCATGTAGACCGGCGTGAGCAGCAGCGCCGCCGGCTCGACCCTGGCGGGGTCGCCCGGGTAGGCGGCGGCACTCAGCCAGTCCGGGAGCAACCCCGCCAGGGCGACCCCGGCCACGGCGAGGGCGGGTGCGGTGACCAGCCGGGGCACCGCCCGACCAACGGCCATGCCCAGCCAGCCCGCGGCGATCACCGACAGCGCGCCGACCGCGGTGACCGCGATCGCGGTGATCGGGAAATATCCCGCCGTCGGGACCACCCACCCGGCGGCGACGAGGAACGTCAGGGCGTACCCGGCCACCAGCGTGACCGCGAGCGCGGCGGCGGTCGGCAGGACCCGCTGCCACCGCGGCCTGGCGGTGCTGGCGAACAACTCGTCGACCCGGCTGCGCGCGTCGCGGCGGCCCAGCCACGCTCCACCGGCCAGCGCCAGCGGCCACGACAGCATCAGCATCAACCGGACGGCCACCGCCAGCTGCATCCAGCGCCCCGCGAAGCCCTGCGGGAACGACAGCAGCGCCGCGGTGCTGACCACCAGCGACAACAGGGCGACGCCCACGGCGGCCGAGCGGCGCAGTTCGATGCCGAGGATCCGGCCCATCACGCCGACACCTGCGCACGGTGCGCGCGCAGCAGGGCGGAGTAGCCCCGCTCGGCGGCGCTGTCACCCGCGTCGGCGGCGCCGCCCTCCTGCGCCAACTGCGTCGCGGTGCCCTGCCACACCAGCCGGCCCTCGTGGAGCAGCACCACGTCGGTGCAGGCCGCCGCGACGTCCTCGACCAGGTGGGTGGAGACCAGTACGCAGCCGTCCACGCCGATCTCGCGCAGCAGCTCGCGGAAGTCGAGGCGCTGCTCCGGGTCCAAGCCGACGGTCGGCTCGTCGAGGAGCAGCACCTGCGGGTCGTTGACGATCGCCTGGGCGATGCCGGCCCGGCGCAGCATGCCGCCGGATAGCGTCTTCATCCGGGAGTCGGCACGCTCCGCCAGCCCCACCCGTTCGACGGCCCGCTGCACGGCACCGGGAATCGTCGCCTTCGGCATCTCCTTGAGCCAGGCCATGTACTCGACGAACTCCCGCACGGTGAAGCGCGGATAGAAGCCGAAATGCTGCGGCAGGTAACCCAGGACCCGCCGTACCCGACGCAGGTCCGCACGGCCGGTGACGTCGTCACCCAGCAGGCTCAACCGCCCACCGGCCGGCGCCACGACCGTCGCCAGGGCCCGCATCAGGGTCGTCTTGCCGGCGCCGTTGGGGCCGAGCAGCCCGTGCACGCCGGTGCCCAGCGCCAGGTCGAGCCCGTTGACCGCCAGGTGCCGTCCGGCTCGGACCAGCAGCTTCTCGGCGTGCACCGCCCACGCGTAGGTGGTCGGTGTTATCTCCGCCGCGCTGACCGCGCGCATCATGATCTCTCCATTCGTCGTTCACCCGTCACGCGCATTGACATTTACCTATTCGTTGAGGCCGTGCGCCGCTGGGGCCGTACGGGAAGCGGGCGGATCGCCGGGTTTCGGCGCGCCCGGGTCAGGTGCGGCCCACGCCGAGCCGGCGATGGTCGGCGGCCCGGACGAGCACCACGGCCAGCAGCGCCACGGTGGTCGCCGCCCAGCCGGGCCAGCTACCGCCCTCCAGCACCACCGGTAGCCGGTGGACGGAGAGGCTCGGCACCACCACCGTCGCGGCCCAGGTGCCGGCCAGTGCGAGTGCCGCCCGGTCCACCCCGATCAACCCGCCCAGCGCCAGGCTTCCGGCGATGAAGGCCAGACATGGCAGCAACCACAGGGCCGGTGCGTGCCCCGTGCACCAACCCGCCACCGCCAGGACCGGTACGACCGCCGCGAGCAGCGCCAACGTGCGGCGCAGCAACAGCCACAACCCGGTACGGGGCACCGTGGCCATCAACTCCCAGGCGGGATCGGTACGCCGGCTCCACACGGCGGCCACCGGCAGCAGCGGCGCCACCGGCGCGATCAGCAGCACCAGCGAGGGCAGGTTGTCGAAGGTCTGCTCGAAGACGACCGCGGCGAGCATCAGCCCGACCGCCATGGCCAGCCAGGGCAGGACCCGGACGGCGACGCCGGTGCGCCGCAGCCGCCTCCGACGCGCCGGTGCCGGACCGGCGGCGATACCGGCGGCGATGCCGTCGGCCACCCGGTCCAGCAGGTCCCGGGTGCCCGGGTCGGCCGCGGTCGCCAGCAGCGCCCGGCAGCCGGGGCAGGACTCCAGGTGCGCCTCGACGGCCCAGACGGTCACGTCGTCGACGCCCACGGCTCCGGCGGCGTACCGGGAGATCAGGGCGGGGGTGGGATGAGTGGTCATGACAGCGCCTCCCGCAACGCGATCCGGGCCCGCCGCGCGCGGGTCTTCACGGTCCCTTCCGGTACTCCGAGCAGCAGCGAGGTCTCCCGTGCGGTCAGTCCGTCGAGGACCATCGCGCGCAGCACCTGGCGCAGCTCCGACGGCAACGCCAGCAGGGCCCGCTCCAGATCGGCGTCGATCCCGCCGGCCAGCGCCTCCTCCTCGGCCGCCGGAGCCACGGTCTCGAAGGTCCGTACCGCCGGGACCCGCTCCCGGCGGGCCCGGTGGCGGAACGCGTCTATCAGCCGGTGGGCGGCGATCGTCCAGAGCCAGCCCAGGGCGCTGCCCCCGGCCGAGGCGTGCGCCTGGCTGCCGGCCGAACGCCACACCGCCAGGTAGGTCTCCTGCAGCACCTCGGCCACCACGTCGTCGTCGGCGCAGCGCCGGCGCAGCCGTACCGTCAACCAGGGCGCGGTACGCCGATACAGCTCGTCGAAGGCACGCCGGTCGCTCCGCGCGACGCGGCGCAGCAGCTCACCCTCGTCGAGCCCGTCCAAGCTCCCTCTCACACCAGGCAAGACGACGGGCAGCCCCCTCGGAGTTCTCGGATGTCTATGGCCTCAGTCACATCAGCGACCAGACGTTCCGCCGGAACCGACGACGACCAGCGGCCGAGGTCTCCCGCCCGCAGACGACAGCCCGAGCTGGTCCGATTCGTAGTCGGACATACCGACCTCTCGAAGCCTGCAGCCCGCCACCATCGACGTGGCGTCCATGCCACTGGGCGGCAAGCGCCGATGCTGTGGTGGACGGTTTTCTGCCGGTAGGAGGACGCATGACGCTGGGGCGAACGCTGGTGATCGGTATCGATCCCGTCAGGATCCCTGGCTGGGATCCTGAGCCTGTCGTCGCGGCGATAGCCCGTGGCCAGGCCCGTTTCGCCGATCACGGCATCGAGGCCGACCTGTGTTTGGTGGTACCCGACGAGAACCCCGAGGGAGCGATCGTCGAGGCGCTTACCCGAACGGACTACGCCTGCGTGGTCATCGGGGGCGGTATCCGCAAGCACGAGCCGTTGCTCGAGTTCTTCGAGAAGGTGGTCAACCTTGTCCGGCAGCATGCACCCGGCGCGGCCATCGCCTTCAACAGCAGTCCCGAGGACACCGCCGACGCCGCACTCCGGTGGTTGCGGTAGGCGTCAATCACCCAACGTAACCTACTGACCTAGCACGGATCTGGCACGCTGCTCCCCCGTTGTGCGTGGTCGGCCGGCCAATGCTGGCCGGAGGCCGCCAGCAGGTCGGGGCCGGATTGTGCCCCGGACCCCTCAGGCGGAAGCAACGAACCAACGTCAACCTCGTCTTCCTGCCCACGTACGGGTCCTGGCTGTTCAGCGCCCGAGGACGTCCACCAGTTGCTGCCCCAGGCCGGTGCAGGCCTCCATGTCCAGGCGGTACGTCACGTAGCGGCCGCGGCGCGCCGAGATCAGCAGCCCGGCCGCCTTCAGCACCGCGAGGTGCCTGGACACCTCCGGCGCCGTCACCCGCCAAAAGTCGGCCAGCTCGCCGGTCGTGTGCGGACCTCGGGCGAGCGTGCGGCAGAAACGTAGCCGCAGCGGGTGCGCAAGTGCGGTCAGCCGAGCATCCAGCTCGTCCACCCGCAACACCGGGCGCGGGTCCCAGCCCGGCGCCGGGTACTGCAGCACGGGCAGCCAGCCGGGCGCGTACACGACGGTCATATGCGGTGCGCCGTACGCGCTCGGGATGAGCGTCATCCCGCCGCCGCGACCGTCTGCGGTCTGGTCCTGCAGCTTGTCGATCGTCAACATGCCGCGCTCGGTGTCGACCCCGATTGCGTGCGAGATCCGGCCGAGGGCGCCGATACCCTCGCGGGCCAGGTCGAAGCGTCGACGGTCGGCTTCCTCGGCGAGCGCTGGGCGGACGCGTTTCCAGACCGGGGCGAAGAAGGCGGACTCGCAGGCGAGCAGAAAGCGTCGTACCCGCTCGCGCTCGGCGGCCGGATCGGCGAGCACCCGCTCGGCCCACGCCGCCTGCCGCGGCCCTCGGGCGCGGGCCGCGGCCAGCGCCCGCTGCCGCACGATCGGGTCACGCAGCGGCGACCACATTCGCGGCGCCGGTGAGACGGCCCGATGGGCGGCGAGCGCCGCAGCGACCCAGCGCTCGTCGTCCAGGCGGTCGACGTCGTCCAGTTCCTCGCGCAGGCTCGGCCGTGGGTCGGACGGGAACAGAAAGTCGGCCCGGCCGGAGTGCCAGAGCAGACCAAATTCCTCGAGGTCTGGAGCCAGCTCTGCGGGAAGGGCAGCCGCCATCATCGCAACCGCCGCGGCGGTGTCCGGATGATGCTGCGGCTCCGCGAGCACGTGCAGCACCGCGCCGAGCTCCGCGAGCGGCGACGGCGTTATCCGGATCCGATCGGCTGGTACGCCGGCGATGTCGACCGAGGTGACCACAGTACCGATCATGGCAGGGGTCCGCGCCCGGTCATACCGATTGACGTGGTTTGTCAATCGACGAGGCATGGATTGACGACGCTGGCCAACCGGGGTCCCTTCGCAGCCGTACGGCCGGACGATCGGAGCCGTGACGACCACCCGTACGACGCTTCGTGAGCTGGTCCGCATCCCGGGCGGCGGCCGCTACGCGCTCAGCGCCACAGTCGAGGCAGCGACCTCCGGGATGCTGCGCCCGTTCATCGTGATCTACGCCGTGCTGATCGGGCTCAGCGCGTGGCAGGCCGGTATGACGCTGACCGTCGGCATGCTGGCCGGCCTCGGCGCCGTCCCGCTCGCCGGATGGTGGATCGACCACGGAGCGCGGCGGGCCCCCGCCGTCGCCGCGCTACTGGTGCGAGCGGTGGGGTCGCTGCTGCTTGCCCTGGTGCCCGGCATCGCCGGATTCGCGATCGGTGCGGTGCTCATCGGCGTCGGCACGCAGATCGCTCCACCCACCAATTCCGCGCTGGTCGCCGCGCTGGCTGGCCCGGCCCAGCGTACGGCGGCGCTGGCCGCGGGCCGCTCGCTGCGCAACGCCGGCCTGGGCGCCGGCGCCCTGCTCGGCACGGTTCTGGTCGCGAGCGGGCCGGAGGTGCTCCGCTGGCTCGCGCTGGCGACGGCGCTCGGGTGCGCGTTCGGCGCGGCGGTGATCGCCCGGGTGCCGCTGCCCCATCAAGATGTTCCGGCCCCCGCCCCGGCCGCGGCGACGAAGGAAGCGCGCGGTGCCGGCCTACGCACCGTTACCATCCTGGCTCTGGCCGGCATTCCGTACGCGTTTTACGCCGACATCCTCGAGATCGCCCTGCCGCTGCTGCTGGTGCAGGACCTGCACGCGTCCCTGGCGTGGCCCTCGGGCATCTTCGTCGCCAACACCGTCATGGTGATTGCGCTGCAGCTGGTCGTTGTCGTGCGCCTCGCGAAGTGGCCGCACCGCACCGTGCTCTTCTGGTCCGGCCTGTTGCTCGCCGGCTCCTACCTCGCCTTCTGGCTCGGCGGCGCGACCGGCGGCGGCCCCGGCACGGTGCTCGTCGCGCTGGTCATCGTGCCTTACACGCTGGGTGAAATTCTCTACACCGGCAGCAGCGTGCCGCTGGTGATCGAGTCAGCACCGCCACACCTGATGGGGCGCGCGCTCGCCCGCTGGCAGCTCAGCTACGGCCTGGCCCGGGCAGTCGATCCCATCATCATCACCGGTCTGCTCACCCTGGGCGCGGCGGCGCTGTGGCTGCCGCTGGCCGCCGCGACCCTGCTGGGCGCAACGACGGTGCGCCTGGGCACTCGACGGCATCGTCTCCACCGATCGCCCGGGCAGTCCATGAGTCATGCCGCGGCAGATGGCGAAAGCCCGGCCGTCGATGGTCCCCTGACCAAGAGCGTTCACGGTGAGACTGTTACGTCCAGATCTGTGAAAGCCGGAGGTTGGACCCCTCCCGGCTACTCGACCTGAGAGCACCAAACGCTTGGTCCCGGCTCACCCTGACCGTGCGGCCCAGGCGAGGTAGTCCAGTGGGCGGAGTCCTCCGTGGGGTGGCCCGTCGTGCTGAAGCCAGTGGCAAGCGCGGGTACGGACAACGTCGTGTCATGCGCGTCGGCGGTGGATCTGCTGGCGCTCTCCCTCACCGATCCCCCGGCATTCGCCACGCTCGACGACATCGCCTACCGGATCATCGAGCGTCCGCGTCACGTTTCCCTCATCAATCCGTACGCGTGGGGACGGGTGCCGCCCGACGACGTGCTGGCGTTCCCGGCTGGACACCAGATCCCACGGACGATCGACGTGGTGACCTCACCGGGCTTCGTCTATCTCATCTCACCGGATCGGCAGCAGATCATCAACGACTACGCCCGGATCCGCGAGATCGAGCAGGAGCATCTCTATGTGTCCTGATGAGCAGCCTTCCACGCCGCCGCCGTCACTCGGTAGAGCAGGCAGTCCCGGCCACCGCCGTCCAGGCGACGACCGTCCGGAACCGCACCGATCTTTTCGACAGCACGCCGGGAGCGGGCGTTCTCCGGAGCGATCAGGAAGATCACCGAGTCGACCTGGCGAAACGCGTGGCGCAACATAAGCTGTTTCATTTCGCCGTTGACGGCTCCACCCCAGTACTTCCGAGCGAGGAACGTCCACCCAATCTCGATCTCGCTGGCCTCGGGGTCGTACCCGTGATACCGGGACGCGCCCATGATCTCGCCGTCGGAGGTGTCCTCGGCGATCAGCGCGCCGTCGGAACCGAGCGCGTCGTCGAAGAAGCGGCGGAACGCCTGCGGGGTGTGACGCTGCCGGTCCGGGTGCTGCGCCCAGATCAGCGGATCGGAAGCCACCAGTTGCAGACCGGACAGGTCGTCGGCGGTGAGCGGCCGGAGACGGACGAGGGTGCCGGTGAGCACGGGTTGTCGGTCAAAGGACACGACGATCAGGCTACGGGTCGGCGGAGCGCGACGGGGATCGCTGTTGTGCACCAGTTCGGCATCACGAGACTTGAGAGATCACGGAGGTTCGGTCTTGGGCGCCATCACATGGGCGTATCAGGGCAGGCGGTACACGATGTACCGTTTCCCGGCCGACGTCGAGAAGGACATCAAGACGCTCAACACGAGCGACAACTGGCACCCCTGCTCGCCTGGAGCACGGACATCGCCCTGATCGCCGGATACGCCGCCGCCTGCCACCTGATCTCGTGGTGGCTGTATCCGGTAGCGGTCCTTGTCATCGGCGCACGCCAGCGCGGCCTGTCGACCATTCTGCACGACTGCGCCCACGGCGTCGGCCGCCGCCGACAGGAGGCCGCAAATAATCATCGGTACGGTGCTGACAGGTACCCGATCTTCCAGACGCACTATGCCTACAAGACCTCCCACGTCTTCACCCATCAACCCAGACCGGGAGATCCGGATGGTGACCCGGACCTGCAGTTCTTCATGGAGGAGAAGGTTTACACGCCAGCCTCGCGGGCCCGGTACATCGGTCGCGTACTGGTGTGGCCGGCTCTCGGCCGACAGACCGTCGCATATCTGCGTTACCTGGTCCGCAACCGGTACCTGGTCTTGCAGGGCAAGGGCCGGCCCGAACAGACGCGGTCACCGGTTCAGCGCCGGAAGAAGCGCTTGGACGTGGCGGCCTTCTGGTCGTTCTGGACCGTCGTCGCCGGTCTGTGCTGGTACGCAGGCGCCCTCGACGGACTGCTGCTGTTCTGGGTGATCCCGTTCCTGACCAGCTTCCAGATCCTCGGTTGGTACATCGAACTGTCCGAGCACACGCCACTGGTCCGGGACCACAGCATCGATCTCTACATGACACGCAACCGCAAGAGCCGCGGCCTGGAAAAATGGCTGACCGGAATTCACAACGACAACTACCACCTGGAACATCACCTGGATCCTCGGACGCCGTTCTGGAATCTGCACAAGGCCCGGCAGATCCGGCTGCGGGATCCCAACTACGCGGCGCTGGACGCGGCCATCGGCGGACTCTGCACCAAGGGTCCGGAGGACCAAACGAGTGCCCTCACCAGCATCATCCCCATGCTCGACGAGCAACCGGCACCGGCCGGTAGGACGGAGCCGCACCGTGTCGCGGCATGACGAGGCGGGCCGCGCCCAAGGTGCGGAACCGGGCGGGGCCTACGTCAACCGGGAGAGCGCCGCCGTCCATGGCGGTTCCGAGGTTCGGCTGGGCCTGACAACACCGGTGGTGACGCCGCGCTCGCGGTGGCGTCCGGACAGGCGGCGACCGCCCTGGCGGTGCTCAACCTGTGCCAGGCCGGCGACAACCTGGTCAGCTCGCAGGAGTTGTACGGCGGCAGCTGGCTGCCGCTGGCCAAGACCCTGAGCCGGTTCGGCATCGAGACGCGCTTCGTCAGCCCGGACGACCCGAAGAACTTCGCGGCCGCGACCGACGACCGGACCCGATGCTACTTCGGAGAGACGCTGCCCAACCCACGGTTGCGACTGTTCCCAATCGAGGAGGTGGCCAAGCTGGGTCGTGCCTTGGGCGTTCCGCTGATCCTCGACAACACGATGCTTCCGTACGCCTGCCGGCCGATCGAACACGGCGCCGATATCCTGATCTATTCGGCGACCAAGTGCATCGGCGGGCACGGCTCGACGTTGGGTGGCCTGATCGTGGACAGCGGGCGCTTCGACTGGGCTGAGCATGCAGGCCGGTTCCCGCTGCTGACCCAACCCGACGAGGCGCACGGCGGTGTGGTGTGGACCCGGACGGGCACGAAACTGAGCGGCGCGCTCGGACGCAGTGCCTATCTACTGAAGATGCGCGAGACGCTGCTGCGTGATCTCGGACCGTGCCTGAGCCCGTTCAACGCCTTCCTTCTGCTGCAAGGCCTGGAGACACTTCCGCTGCGGATCCGCGCGCACTCGGACAACGCGCTGGCCGTCGCACGGTTCCTGGCCGAGCACCCTAAGGTTGCCGGTGTCATCCATCCGAGTCTGGCCACCGGGACGGAAGCCGAGCGCGTCGCGCGCTACCTGAACGGTGGCTTCGGGCCCCTGGTCTTCTTCGAACTGACCGGCGGCCACGCGATGGGCGTCCGGTTCATGGAGACGCTCCGGCTGATCTCCTATGTTACGAATATCGGGGACGTGCGGTCGTACGCCACCCATCCCGCCTCGACGACCCACGCGCAGCTTCCGGAAGCCGAGCAGCGGGCGGCCGGGGTGACGCCGGGCGGCGTCCGCGTGGCGGTCGGCGTCGAGCATCCGGACGACCTCATCGCCGATCTCGCGCAGGCGTTGGAGCGGGCGTGACCGGCCGGCGACGGGTGCGGAACTTCGACTCCTATCTGCCGTCGATAGCGTCGAAGAGGCGCCGGCGCATCACCTCGAACTCCCCGGACACGTCCTGGGCCATTCGATCGAGATCATCGGCAGCTCGGGCGGCATCGGCCGCAGCGGACGGAGTACCGGCAGGGTCACCAGCATCGGCGGCCCTGGCAAGCTCCTGTCCCACCTGAACGCCCAGATCCTCGTGCGCGTGGCGCAGCGCCTCCAGGATCGACGCGCTCAGCGCCGCAGGGGCCTGCCGCATCGCCTCGGCGTCGATGGTGAGTTCGCTGGGGATGCCGCCACCGTTGATGGCGGCCCGCACCAGCCCGTCCTCCGATCGCCCATGTCCGCTGACCCGGTCAAGGGCAGCCAGCACCGGATCGGCGACGGGTCCCGCTCGGGCTCGCGGCTCATTACCATGGGTCCACCTCTCGACCACTCAGCGATGCCTCACCATACCGTCGATGCAAGTTCGATCGGAGGCCGCGAATGGATGTATCGCCCGAGGCGCGATCGACGATCCGAACTCGTCCTGCCGGTGGCGCGTCCCGCTCGGCGCTCGGCCGAGGTATGGAATTCGCGGGCGCCGCGCTGCTGGCCGCCTCGACCGTCGTGGCGATCGTCGCCGTCGTGCTGCTCGGCATCCGGTGGGTGTCCGGGGACGACCTACGATTCGCCACCAGTCTGTTCCTCTGGGCGGGACGAGGGATCTGCGTCGCCGCACCGCTGATGTTCGTCGGCAGGTACCTCCGTCGCCAGGCAGCGCTGCTCAGAGACTTCACGTTGGTGCTCGACGACGCCGGAGCGCACTGGTCCGGCGCCGTCGCCGGATCCGTCGCCTGGACGGAGCTGGACCACGTCGTCGTCACGGCCCGACCGCGCCGGTCGCGTCGGCTGATCTTCGCGAGGCGGGTACCCGGACAGGCCGGCCCGACCGACGCGACCGTCCAGGCCTCCCCCGTGAGACATCTCGTGCAACGCCTGGTCAACCCGTCCCGCTGGATCCTTGACGTACCCCTCGACCGCTTCGAGCAGCCACCGGAGGCGCTGGTGAGGGTCATACGTTCGGCGTCCGGCGGCCGATTTCCCGATCTCTACCCGACCGAGCAGTTTCCCCAAATCGAGGAGACCTCATGAGCGACATATCGGCCGACCCAGATCACCTGCGCGGCGTCGCAGCCAGGCTGGCAGAGCTGGCGGGCCGGGTTGACGTCCTGTCCCGCGGCCTCAGCGACGGGGGCGCGGTGCCGGACCGGAGCCAGTTCCCGGAACTCCCCGTCGGACAGCAGGCCGCCACGGTCTGGAGCGACGGAAACTCGGCCTTCGTCGACGGTCTCTCGCTGGTCGGACAAAGCCTCTCCCGGTTCACTGACGGCATCCTGGCGGCAGCCGCCGGGTACGAGCAGGCCGATCTCCGCGGTGCTGACCGGATGCTACGCAACCTGCCGGGAGAGACACATGGCTAACGTGGCCGAGATGTACGGCATCGACATGTCGGACGTCCGGCGGATAGAAGGCCTATACGGCCAGAGGCTGCCGGACATTCTTGAACCCCTGCGTCAGGCTGACGCCAATTTCGAGGCGCTGCGATCCGCCGCCGAGCGGCATCGCTCGGTTGCCGAGGAGGCCCTCCGCGTACACGGCGACCTGACGCAGCTCCGCAGCGACATGGCATGGGGCGGGCAGGCCGGCAGTGCCGCCGCGAACGCCCTCGACGTGGTGCTGACGGTGCTCAAGTGGATTGCCGCGATCATCCTCTTCGTGGTCGGGGCGCTGCTCGCGCTCATCGCGATGCTGCTCTACGCGATCGCCGCGATCCTCCGGTGGATCGGAAAGGCCCTCGCGGCCTGCGCCGCCGTCGTCGCGGTCGTCGTCACGATCATCGTGATCATCAGGGCGGGCGGACGGGGACAGTCGGGACGACTCAACATGATCTGGGCGGCGCTTCGGGCCGTCTTCAATACGACGTACCTGGCCGCGCTCGGCATCACCGGCGCGCTCGGCGACGGGTTCGGCTGGGTATTCGAGCAGGCTGCCAAGGGCGTCATGTGGCTGGCGCTCTACCTGATCGAGGTTGGCGGGAACCTGACGGGTACCCCGGACGAGGAGATGGGTCCGCTGCGCGAGGAACGCAACAAGCTCTTCGACTGATCCCGCGTCGCACCCCGCCCGGTATGGTCATGCGGTTGCTGTACCTGGGAATGATCCACCTGTTCAGCGATTTGGGGTTGCTGATCCGCAGCGACAGAGCGTTGCTGGTCGAGGTCCTCGCGCTACGGCACGAGACAGCGGTGCTACGCAGCCACGTTCATGGCCGGCCGCGGCTGTCCTGGCCGGACCGGGCGATCCTGTCCGCCCTGGCCCGCCTGCTGCCCCGCCGGGTACGGGCACACCGGATCGTCACCCCGGCCACGTTGCTGGCCTGGCATCGCCGGCTGGTGTGACACCGCTGGACCTACCCGAGCAAGCCCGGCCGGCCACCGGTCAGCGACGAGGTCCGGGACCTTGTCCTGCGGCTGGCCGGAGAGAACCCGCGATGGGGACACCGCCGCGTTCAAGGCGAACTACAGCGGCTCGGCTATCGGATCGGCGCCGGCACGATCCGACGGATCCTGGCCCGCCGCCGTGTCGGCCCGCCGCCCCGCCAGCAGGACACCAGCTGGCGGGCCTTCCTGCGCAACCAGGCGGCGGGTTTGCTGGCGATCGACCTTCCACCTGGACACCGTCCTGCTGCGGCGCCTGTACGCGCTGGTGGTCATGGAGGTGGCCACCCGACGGGTCCGCCTCCTCGGCATCACCGCCCACCCCACCGGGCAATGGGTGACCCAGCAAGCCCGTAACCTCCTCATGGACCTGGGCGAGCATGCCAACCGATTCCGGTTCCTCATCCGCGACCGCGATACCAAGTACACCGCCGCCTTCGACGCGGCGTGCACCGCCGAGGGCATCACGGTGGTCAAGACCCCGCCCCGCACCCCGCGAGCGAACTGCTTCATCGAACGCTGGGGGCGCAGCCTCCGGGAGGAATGCACCGACCACATGCTGCTCTACAACGAACGGCACGCGCAGGCCGTGGTCGGCGAGTACGTCGACCACTTCAACAACCACCGACCACACCAAGGACGACAGCAGCGCCCACCCAACCACGACCCGACCGTCGTCATCCCCATGGACAAGCCCGTACGACGCCGAAGACGACTCGGTGGAGTGATCAACGAGTACCACCGAGCAGCCTGAGCCGATCTTCAGAAGACCAGGTCAAGGCCGTCGTACTAGTTTTGGCACGCTACAGGCAAGAAGCACGGCCGCCACCTGATCTGGCACAGATCTGGCACGCAGAGGAATTCGACGCCCTAAGCCAGTGGTAGCCCTGGTTCCTCGGGGTCGCTCCCGACCAGGGCTACCGCCATGTCTCACGCAAGGGTGGAGCCGAGGGGACTCGAACCCCTGACCCCCACACTGCCAGTGTGGTGCGCTACCAGCTGCGCCACGGCCCCTTGCTTTACTGCCTGCCCGGTCTCCCGGGCACCCGCGCAATAGTACACACCCTCGCGGCCCGGGTCATCCGAGGGGCTACCGTGCCGCCCTGGGTCAGTTGAGCAGTACGTCCGGCGGGAAGTGCGCAACCGCCGCCATGATCCCGCCCTGCCGGCGGAGCACCATCGGCCACAGGTCGTCGGGGCGCTCCATGAACGCGTCGCCGGGCAGCGCGTCCAGGACGAACCAGGAGCCCCGGGCGACCTCCTCCTCGACCTGTCCCGGCGACCAGCCCGAATAGCCGGCGAAGACGCGTATCCCGGTGACGGAATCCCGGAGCCGGTCCGGGTCGACCGAGAGGTCCACCGTGCCGACCGCCCCGGTGACCTGGTGGATGCCCTTCACCCGCTGGGTCGGGGTACGCATCCGGGCCAGGCAGATCGCCGACTCCGGCTGCACCGGACCACCCTCGAAGAGTACTGCCGGGTCCCGGGCCAGTCCGCCCCAGGCGCCGAGCACCTCGGAGACCGGTACCTCGGTGGCCCGGTTGAGCACCACCCCGAGTGCGCCACCCGCCTCGTGGGCGACCAGCAGCACCACGGTCCGGTCGAAGTTCGGGTCCTTCAGCGCAGGGGTCGCGACCAGCAACTGCCCGGTCATCGACTCCATCGACCGTCCCCCGATCGCCTGCCCCTCGCCGAACACGCCAGCCACCGCTACTCGGCCGGCCCGAGGACCAGGAACCACTCCCCGGACCGCCGCCGCGTCTCGTCGTCGGTCACCACGACCCGGCCCTTCACCGGCCTCGCCGGATCCACAGGATCGATGGTGATCCTGCGCGCAGTAAACGCCATGCCACGCACCATAGCTTGCGGCACTGGTGCTGGTTAAGGTCTGTAGGGCTAGTCCACAGAGCGCTTTGACGACAATTGGCAGCCCGGACGAGAGCTGAGCAGGAGAGGCGGGGGCATGGGTCCGCAGGCGGAACTCGCGGTGATCGGCGGATCCGGGCTCTACGCCCTGCTTGAGGAGGCCACCGAGCACCGGGTCGAGACGCCGTACGGGCCGCCGTCCGATCCGATCACGGTGGCGCAGGTGGCGGGTCGTACGGTCGCCTTCCTGCCCCGGCACGGACGCGACCACCGGTTTCCACCGCATCTGATTCCCTACCGGGCGAACCTGTGGGCGCTGCGGTCGCTCGGCGTACGCCAGATTCTCGCCCCCTGCGCGGTCGGCGGGCTGCGGCCGGAACTCGGCCCGGGGACGTTCGTGATCCCGGACCAGCTCATCGACCGGACGAGCGGCCGCGCGCAGACCTACTACGACCGGGGCGCGGTGCACGTCTCGTTCGCCGACCCGTACTGTCCACGGGGCCGGGACACCGTGCTGGCCGCCACGGCCGCGCATGGGATCGAGGCGCACGACGGTGGCGCGATGGTGGTAGTGGAGGGGCCCAGGTTCTCCACCCGGGCCGAGTCGCGCTGGTTCTCCGCGATCGGTGGCGCGGTCATCAACATGACCGGGCACCCGGAGGCGGTACTCGCCCGCGAGTTGGCGCTCTGCTACACCGCTGTGGCGCTGGTCACCGATCTCGACGCCGGAGTGGAGGGTGGGCACGCGGTGACCCAGGAGGAGGTGTTCCGGGTCTTCGGCGAGAACACCGCGCGGCTGCGCGAGGTGTTGCTCGACGCGGTCGGCCGGCTCTCCACCGACCGCGACTGCCCGTGCCCGCACAGCCTCGACGGCATCAAGCTGCCGGTCGAGCTGCCCTGAGCAGGGCCGACAGCCTCGACGGCACCACGCCGCCGGTCGAGCTGCCCTGAGCAGGGCCGACAGCCTCGACGGCAGCACGCCGCCGGTCGAGCTGCCCTGCGCACGGGCGCGGCCAATGCGGAAGTCCGGTCAGGTCTCCCCGCCGATGTCCGTCTGGTACGCCTCGTAGACCAGGTCCGCGCCGCGCTGCCGGTGCCGGGACAGTTCCCGGAGCAGATCGGTGGCCCGGTTCCGGAGTTCGGTCACGCCGATGTCCGGCAGGTCGACCCGGCGTTGCAGGGCGGCCATCGTGGCGACCACCGCCGCGTGTTCCCGGATCAGCACGTGTACGCCCCGAGCAAGTCGCGGCGCGTGGTCCAGCAGTTCGGCGTAGAGCCCGTCAGGTCCCTCGGTGCTCACCATGTGCTCGGCGAAGGCCCCCCGCAGTCCACCCAGGCTGGACCGGACCCGGGGTCGCCAGCCGGGATCCCGGGCCGGCGCGGCGATCGCCTGCTCAAGGACGTGGATCTCGCCCAGCAGTGCGGCCCGGCGCCGTCGGGCCATCCGTAACGTCGTCGACCCGGTCGGCGTTGCCAACGACGGCACCGCGGACGGCACGGAGATCGATAGTTGGTGCTGGTTCGGGTCGGTCGGCATGACCACCTCCCGCAGAGCGGCACCTACCGGAACGTAACCCCGATGGTGCGGCCCGCCGTGCACCGCTGTCGACCCTTGCGGTCCGGCTCATTTGTCCCGTAGGTCCCACCGGGCACAGCGGCCCCACCAGCCACGGCGACGGCTCCGAGTCCCGCCGGGTCGGGCTGACGTGGAGACGGCGGCGCCCCGGTCCTGCCGGACCGGGGCGCCGCTGTTGTCGTGGAGGTGCCGGGAATCGAACCCGGGTCCTTCGTCGCCTTGCCAGGGCTTCTCCGAGCGCAGCTCGCTGTGCCTCTACTCGGCCCCTCCGATCACGCGAGCGAGTCGGTGTGACGGGCCCAGTCGCTGATTAATCTCGCCGCACGGACCCCGCGACCGGGTCCGGTTGGCCAGCCTCCTAGCTGATGCCGGCTAACTGGGTCGAAGGCACTCCCAGGCCGACAGACTTGCTACCCGCCTCAGGCGGCGAGAGCGAAGTCAGCGCGATTCTGATTGGCGCTTATTGGTTTCCGACGAACGATTCTCGAGACGACGTCGGCTTCCTCGGCTCGCTTCCCCTGCCGTAACGTACGAAGTCGAAACCAGTCACCCCCTGTGTCCCACTGGTCCGGACGCGGACCGGTGGAGTTTCCGCACCGCCTGTCGGCGGCCACCCCAAGCCTAACGCCTCGGCCCGCCGACTTCATTCCAGATACCGCCCCGCCACACCGCTCGAACCGGACGACTCGGCGGTAACGTCCGTCACAGCCGTCCCAGACGCGACTCCGGGGCCGCGACGGGCGCCGCCGGACGGCCGGACCAGACCGTCAGCCCATGCCCTTGCCACGCCGGCCGGCGACCCGGGAGATCTCGCGTTCGGCGTCCCGCTTGGCCAGATCCTGCCGCTTGTCGTACGACTTCTTGCCCTTGGCCAGGCCGATCTCGACCTTGGCCCAGCCGTCGGAGAAGTAGACCGAGAGCGGCACCAGGGTCAGGCCGCTCTCCTTCAGCTTGCCGATCAGCCGGCTGATCTCCTGGCGGTTGAGCAGCAGTTTGCGGGTACGCCGGGGTTCGTGGTTGGTCCACGTCCCCTGGGCGTACTCCGGGATGTGCATGCCGTGCAGGTAGATCTCGCCGTCCCGCTCCTGGGCGAAGGCGTCGACCAGGGACGCCCGGCCGGCGCGCAGCGACTTGACCTCGGTGCCGGTCAGCGCCATGCCCGCCTCGTAGGTGTCGAGGATGGCGTAGTCGTGCCGCGCCTTGCGGTTGGAGGCGACGACCTTCCGCCCCTTCTCCCGTGGCATCGGCACACACCCCTTCCTCGTCGTACCCGTGGACAACCGCGCAATGCTACCTCGCGACGCAGGGCCCCTGGCGCGTGCTTTTCACGCGCCAGGGGCCCTGCGGTTGATCGACAGCCGCGACCGCGGCAGAGAGCTAGACCCTCAGGTAGAACCGGAGCGTCACCCAGGCGGTGATCGCGCTGACCAGGCCACCGACTCCGGCCATGAACGGGAACATCAGCAGCACCGTGCTCCACTCGATCGGCGTGAGCAGGTCGGTCAGGTCCCGCAGCGAGCCGTCGAGCAGGAAGATCTTGCCCAGCACGAGCGCGCCGAACCCGATGATCGCGCCGAGCAGGCCGGCCACCACGGCCTCCAGCACGAACGGTGCCTGGATGAACCAGTTGGAGGCACCGACCAGCTTCATCACCGCGACCTCACGGCGCTTGCTGTAGGCGGCCACCTGGATCGTGTTCGCGACCAGCAGCAGCGCGGCGATCGCCATCACCGACGCCGAGACCAGCGCCATGTTCTGGATCGCGCCGAGGATGTTGAAGATCTGTTCGAGCAGCCGGCGCTGGTCGATGATGTCGTCGATGCCCTCGCGGCCCTTGTAGGTGTCGAAGATCTTCTGGTACTGCTCCGGGTCGACGAGGTTGACCCGGAACGACTCGGGAAGCTTGTCCGCCTGCACCGCCTTGACCAGGTCGGGTGAGTCCGCGAACAGCTTCTGGAAGCGCTCGTACGCCTCCTGCTTGGACTCGTACTTGACCTCCCGGACGAGCGGGTCGCCCTCCAGGTCGGTCTGCAACTGGGTGCGCTGCTCCTCGGTCACGCCCGCGACGAGGAAGATCGACACCTCGATGTCCTTGTAGTACGCGTCTTTCATGGCGTCGACCTGGAGGTACATCAGGCCGCTCGCGCCGAGCATGGTGAGTGAGACCGCCATCGTGATGATCATCGCGATGGTCATGGTCACGTTGCGCCACAGCCCGACCAACACCTCGGACAGGACGTATTTCAAGCGCATCGGGGGGTTCCTTCCGGATCTCCGCAGGAGTCGTTCGTCGTCGAATCAGGGCCGGTGCCGGGCGCGACCGAGGGCTGGCCGCGACGGCACGACGGGGAGGTCAGCCGTAGACGCCCCGGGCCTGGTCACGCACGATGCGACCACTCTCGATCTCGATGACGCGACGGCGCATCTGGTTGACGATGTTGGAGTCGTGGGTGACCATCACGACCGTGGTACCGGTGCGGTTGATCCGGTCCAGCAGGCGCATGATCTCGATCGAGGTGTCCGGGTCGAGGTTTCCGGTCGGCTCGTCGGCCAGCAGGATCAGTGGCCGGTTGACGAAGGCCCGCGCCACCGCGACGCGCTGCTGCTCACCGCCGGAGAGTTCGTGCGGGTAGCGGTGCTCCTTGCCGCCGAGCCCGACCAGCTCCAGCACCTCGGGCACGACCCGGCGGGCGACCGCCTTGGTCTTGCCGATGACCTCGAGGGCGAACGCGACGTTCTCGTAGGCGGTGCGGTTGGGCAGCAGCCGGAAGTCCTGGAAGACGCAGCCGATCGAGCGCCGGAAGTTCGGGATCTTCCAGGAGCGCATCGAGGTGACGTCCTTGTTGTTGACCATGACCCGACCCTTGTTCGGGGTCACCTCGTGCAGCAGCAGCTTGATGATTGTCGACTTGCCGGAACCGGAGGGGCCGATGAAGAAGACGAACTCACCCTTCTCGATCGAGACCGACACGCTGTCGAGCGACGGCCGGGACGCCTTCGGGTACGTCTTCGTCACTTGCTCAAGCTGAATCACGGGTGGTGAGTCTACGCGTCGTAACGAAAAGGCCAAGCCCGGAGCCCGGCCTGTCCGGCCGACATTTATCCCGAAACTGCACTGCGTCCGGCGTCCCTCACGCCCCGCACATGGAAACGATCACCGATGTCGACGCACCGCAGCGAGGTGGACGCGAGCCGTGTTCACGCGGCGTCACCGGCGAGCTGGCGCTGCTTGCGCCACCGGATGCCCGCCTCGATAAATCCATCCAAATCACCGTCGAACACCGAAGCCGGGTTGCCGGTCTCCTGCTCCGTACGCAGATCCTTCACCATCTGATACGGGTGCAGGACGTACGACCGCATCTGGTCCCCCCACGACCCCGCGGCGTCAGTCTTCAGGCCCTCCAGTTTGGCCTGCTCCTCCTGGCGCTTCCGCTCCAGCAGCCGGGCCTGGAGCACGCGCAGCGCGGACGCCTTGTTCTGGAGTTGGGACTTCTCGTTCTGGCAGGTGACCACGATGCCCGTCGGGATGTGTGTGATCCGCACCGCCGAGTCCGTGGTGTTCACGCTCTGTCCACCCGGCCCTGACGAACGGTAGACGTCGACCCGCAGCTCGTTTTCCGGAATGTCGATATGGTCCGTCTGTTCGGTGACTGGCAGCACCTCGACCCCGGCGAAACTGGTCTGCCGGCGCCCCTGGTTGTCGAACGGGCTGATCCGGACCAGCCGGTGCGTGCCGGCCTCGACACTGAGCGTCCCGTAGGCGTACGGGACCTTGACCGCGAAGGTGGCCGACTTCAGGCCCGCCTCCTCGGCGTACGACGTCTCGTAGACCTCGGTCGGGTAGCCGTGCCGCTCGGCCCAGCGCAGGTACATCCGGAGCAGCATCTCGGCGAAGTCGGCCGCGTCCACGCCACCGGCACCCGCCCGGATCGCCACCAGCGCCTCCCGGGAGTCGTACTCCCCGGACAGCAGGGTGCGAACCTCCATCTCCTGGATGGCCTTGGTCAGCCCGCCGATCTCCGTCCCGACCTCGCCGAGCACGCCCGCGTCGGCCTCCGCCTCGGCGAGTTCCAGCAGCACCCGGGCGTCGTCGAGCCGACCGCGCAGGCTCTCCAACTTGGCGATCTCCCCGTTGACGTACGAAAGCTTGGAGGTCACCTCCTGCGCGCGAGCCTGGTCGTCCCACAGGTCCGGCGCGGAGGCCGCCTCCTCCAGCTCCGCCTTGGCCTGACGCAGACGATCGACATCGAGGACGGCCTCGATGTTGCGGAGCGTAGCGTCAAGATCCTTGAGTTGGTCGGCGTATTCGGCAGCGGTCACGACAGTCAAGAGTACTGGTCGTCCGCGGGACCGGGTCGCCACCGCCAGCGAAGCGCTTCGGCGCGTCCGCCGGGCGTCACCCGGACCGCCCGGCCGGGCCGGATCCGGGTCAGACCGGCGCGCTCTTCAGCCAGGACAGGGCCGCCTTGTGGTACGCCACCGCGAACTCCAGGGCGGCGGCACCGTACGAGTCACCGGCCTTCTTGGCGTCCCTGGCCTGCTCCCGGGCTGCCGCGAGCGCCTCGGTGTGGTACTCGTTGGCGCTGCTCACCAGGGTGCGCAACTGGGTGGCCGAGTGCTGCGGGCCGAAGGCCACCCGGAGTGCGGTCGGGTTACGCACCGTGTCCCGCCCCGGCGTCTCGGTGAGCCAGCGGGAAAACGTCCGTTTCCCGGCCGCGGTGATCGCGTACGGCTGGCTGGACCGGGGGCCGGGCTTGCCGAGCCGGACCAGTCCCTGCTCGGCCAACGCCGGCAACTCCCGGTAGACCTGGCTCCGGGTCATCGACCAGTACGGCGCCAAGCGCCGCTCGGCGGCAGCCATCAGTTGGCCGCCTGTCATCGGTCCTTCGTGGAGCAGCCCGAGCAGGGCTGCCGCGGTGGGATTGATTGCAACATCCGCCATGCCCTCCACGCTGCCACTTTGCTGGCGCCGCGTCCAGGATTTGGCACTATCCGCTGGTTCGTCATCTCCATTGTGCACTGTTCTGGGACGACAGTCGGATGAGGACGATCGATGGATCGGGGCTCACCGGGCACGGCGGAGCCGACCACCCGACGGGCGCGTACCGGCCCCGGTGGCGCCGTCCCGGCGCCCTCCCGGCGGCCGCACCGCGCCACTCCCGGCGGCCGCACCGCGCGGGTCCCGATCGCCGTCGGCGGCCGGGACGGTCAACTTCGCGGTCCGGCGGGATCGGGTACCCCTGGGGGTCCGCTCCCGCGCGGCTCCTCGGTCGACAGCCGGCGGCTCCCTGGTCAGGGCAAGTGTCAATTGCGGAGGTTAGTCAACTTTCATCGCTTATGTGGGCTTTTGCCGCAAGGTGCTGCCTGGCCGTCCGCCCACCGATGGGCGGCTCACCGGCCGGCACAGGGCGTACACCCGCACCGGTCCGGGCCGTCGAGGCTGGACAGCATCCTGCCGTACGCCTGGCCGTTCCGCGCTGAGGGCGGGCGGTTCGGCGAACGGGGGCAAGTCGGCTCCGACCCGGACCGCTCCAGCCGGGCGTCGGGCTCGCCGGGCGGCGTCGTACCCGGCTCGTCGGGACCGACCAGCGGATCCCGGCCGCTCTCCGGCGCGTCCGGGTCCCCGGGTCCCGGGGTGTCGCCGGGCACCGGGATCGTCCCGCCCGGTGCCGGCTCGCCGTCGACCGCCCCGGTCGGAGCGGCCGACGGCACCCCGTGGGCGGTACGCGTCGGCCCGGCACCGGACGTCGGCGGCAGGCTGCCAGCCGGCGACCCGGCACCCTCCGGCGCCGATCCGACCAGACTCGGTGCGACGGGGACGGCTCCCCGGTGCCGATCGGGCATCGTCCCCGCACCGGTCGACAGGGCGGCCAGCACTGCGGCGGTGACGATCGCACCGGCACCCGCCAGCACCGCCGCGACAGGTGGCCGACGGCGGCGGCCGAGACCCGGCACCGTCGACGGGGCGGGCGGCACACTGTTGTCGGCCGAACCGGACCGGCGCCGCCCGGCGGAAACGGACGCGCCCGGGCCGGGCGGAGCGGGAACGGACGCGCCCGGGCCGGGCGGAACGGTGTCAGCCGAACCGGACCAGCCCCGGCCTGCGAGTACAGAAGTGCCCGGTCGGTAGGGGGCGCGGCCGGCGGCCGGGGCGGGCGAGCAGCCGACCGGGGCCGTCCCGGTGGCCGTGCCGGCGGCCCGGGGCCACCAGGTGACCTGGTCCGCGGCGGGCCGGGGCAGCGCGGCCAGGCCGTCCAGCGCCGGCTCCATGCCCCGTAGCCGGGCGGCGGCCCGCGCCGCGTCGGGGCGGTCGGCCGGATCGGCCGCCAGGCAGTCCTCGATGAACTGCCAGACCATCGGCGGCAGTCCCGGCGGCGGCACGGGGCGGCAGTGCCGGTGCCGGTCGAGTATCTCGGCCGGCGGCCCGCCCCGATACGGGCTGCGCCCGCTGACCAGTTCGAAGAGCACGATGCCGAGCGCGTACACGTCGCTGGCCGGGGTGGGTGGGGCGCCGTCGACCACCTCCGGCGCCACGTACTCGGGAGTGGCCTGGGTGTTCGGCCAGGCGGGTCCGGCACCACCCGGCGGGCCGCGCCGAAGTCGACCAGCCGGACCAGGCCGCCGTCGGCCGGCACGACGAGGTTGCCCGGTTTCACGTCACCGTGCACGATGTCCCGGCCGTGCAGGTACGCCAGCGCACCGGCGAGTTGTGCCGCCACCTCGGCCGCGATCGCTGGCGGGACCGGTCCGGTGCGGTGCAGCCGCCGGCGCAGATCCTCCCCCTCGACCAGCTCCATCACCAGCGCGCGGTCCCGCCCGTGCCCGAGCACGTCGCGGGGGCGTACCAGGCACGGGTGGTCGAGGCCGACGACGATCTCCGTCTCGGCGGCGAACGCTGCCACCAGGTCCGGCCGGGTCGCGGCCAGCGGGCGCAGCAACTTGACCGCCACCGGCTCGCCGTCGCGCAGGTCGACGGCCCGCCAGACGACCCCGGTCGCGCCGGAGGCGACCTCCCGGGTGAGCCGGTAACGGCCGTACAGCACCCGATCCATCACATGCCCTCCCCTGACCCCGGGTCGCCGTCCGTCCCACCGCCGCTGGCCGACGGACGGTCACCTTCCGCTGTCTGGAAGTGACGCTAGGTCGACCGGATCAGGTGGCGAGCCGACCCCGGCCGGGCTGGCACGAACCGGGGACGCCGGGCGGGACCGGCTGGCACGAACCCGGGACCCGGCGCCGGCCCGGACCCGACATGGAACCGGGGCCCGGCGGTGTGCCGGGCCCCGGGGTGTCGGAGCAGGAGCCGGACCGGACGCCCGGGGGTATCGCAGCAGGAGCCGGAACGGGGCCGGACTTTCGTCGACCGCCGCCGGCCCGATCAGCCCGGAGCCGGAACGCGACGCCGAGACGGCGGAGTCAGGCGCGGGCGATGACCCGATGAACCTTTTCAACCTGAACCGCGCGGCGCCCACGCACCGCGTCCGACCTGTGGTCCCCGGACCGCAAGGGGAGGTTGGAACAGGTTCAATGACCGCCGGGAGTCGAGCCCCGTGGGGGGTCAGTCCATGTGCGGGTAGCGGTGGTCGGTTGGCGGGGCGAAGGTCTCCTTCACGGTGCGCGGCGACATCCACCGGGCCAGGTTGTGCCAGGAGCCGGCCTTGTCGTTGGTACCACTCGCCCGGGCACCGCCGAACGGCTGCTGCCCGACCACCGCACCGGTCGGCTTGTCGTTGATGTAGAAGTTGCCGGCCGCGTAGCGCAGGGTCTCGGTGGCCCAGTCGACCACCCGGCGATCGGTCGCGAAGATCGAGCCGGTCAGGGCGTACGGGGCGACCGACTCGGCCTGCCGCACCGCGTCCTCGAATCGCGCGTCCTCGTAGACGTGCACCCCGAGGATCGGCCCGAAATACTCGGTGGTGAACGACTTGTGCCCCGGGTCGTCGCACTCGAAGAGGGTCGGCCGGACGAACCAGCCGACCGAGTCGTCGGCCGTGCCGCCGGCCACGATCCGGCAGGCGGGGTCACCGGAGATCATGTCGAGTGCGGCGGTGTGCCGGGCGAACGCCTTGGCGTCGATCACCGCACCGCCGAAGTTGGTGAAGTCGGTGACGTCGCCGTACGCCAGCCCGTCGGCGGTGGCGGCCAGCCGGTCCCGCAGGCCGCCCTCCCAGAGCGAGCGGGGCACGTACGCCCGGGACGCGGCCGAGCACTTCTGCCCCTGGTACTCGTACGCACCGCGGATCAGCGCGGTGTGCAGTGCGTCCACGTCGGCGCTCGGGTGCGCGACCACGAAGTCCTTGCCGCCGGTCTCGCCGACCAGCCGGGGGTAGCCCCGGTAGTTCGCGATGTTCGCGCCGACGCCCTGCCACAGCTTCTGGAACACCTTCGTCGACCCGGTGAAGTGGATGCCGGCCAGGTCGGGGTCGGCGAGGGCGACCTCGGAGACCGCGATGCCGTCCCCGGTGACCATGTTGATCACGCCGGGCGGCAGGCCGGCCGCCTCGAAGAGCCGCATGGTGAAGTGTGCCGCGAGTTGCTGGGTCGGTGCCGGCTTCCAGACCACCGTGTTGCCGACCAGCGCGGGCGCGGCCGGCAGGTTGCCGGCGATCGCGGTGAAGTTGAACGGCGTGACAGCGTAGACGAAGCCCTCCAGCGGCCGGTGGTCGAACCGGTTCCACACTCCGCTCGACGACAGCGGCTGCTCGGCAAGGAGCTTGCGGGCGAAGGCGACGTTGAAACGCAGGAAGTCGATCAGCTCACAGGCGGAGTCGATCTCGGCCTGGATCGCCGTCTTGGACTGGCCGAGCATCGTCGCCGCGTTCAGGGTGTCCCGCCAGGGTCCGGCGAGCAGGTCGGCGGCCCGGAGGAAAACGGCGGCACGGTCGGCAAAGGACAAATTACGCCACATCGGGGCGGCTTGCTTCGCAGCCGTCACCGCCGCCTGCGCATCCGCGTTGGTTGCGTTGTGGGTGACCCCCAGCACATGCTGGTGCCGGTGCGGCGCTACGACGTCGATCGCGGCACCCGCGCCCATCCGTTGCGTACCGCCGATCGTCATCGGCAGTTCGAGCCGAACGGCTGCCAGCTCGCCGAGCCGGCGTTGCAGGCTGGCCCGCTCGGCGCTGCCCGGCGCGTAGTCACGGACCGGCTCGTTGCGCGGTTCGGGTACGGAGAGAACGGCGTCCATGGGATTCTCCTGGGCGATCTCGACAGCGACGGCGAAACCGGACCCGCGGGTGCCGACCGGTCGGCCGGGCACCTCGACCCCGTGCCCCGGGAGATGCCGGGAGTACGGGGGCGGGACCTGCGCCAATCCTTACATGGTTGCCGCCGCCGGCCCCCTCGCCGGTGGGCGACCGCGGCGGCCGTGCCGGATCATCACCCGTCCGGTACTTCCCGGGCAGCGCCGCCCGCCGCGGAGGTCCGTTCCGTCCCGTCGGTACCGGCACCGAGCCACCGCCCCGACGGGCCCGCGTACGCTGAGGGACCGGCGGCTGGGCCACGCCACCGCAGCCCCGTCGCCGCCCCGCCGCCACGGCCGGCCACCTGCTGAAGGGGAGATGATGACGAAAGAGTCCGGCACGACCGCGACCTCCGCTCCCGACCAACCGGTCGAGCCGGAGGCGCCGGTGACGGCCGCCCCGTCCCTGGTGCCGGCGCCCGGCGCGCTCGTCCTCGCACTGCTCGCCCTGGGCTGGCTGGCCGCGATGCTCTGGTCGGCCAAGGCCGAGATCTCTTCCTCCGGCATCACCTCGATGGCGATCACCTCGGCCGCGTACGCCCTGCCCGGGGTCATCTCGGCGAGCCTGGTCAGCGGTGCCGCGGTCAGCCTGGTCCTGGGCAACCTGATGACCCGGCTCGGGGTGTGGCGCAGCACTCCCCGATTCCTCGTGTCGCTGGTCGCCGGCCTCGCCACCGGCTTCCTCTCGGCCCTGGTGGTGACGCTGAGCTACGGCGGGGGCCCGGCGATCATGGTCCTCGCCGGCACCACCGCGGCGGCCGCCACGGTCGGCGGGATCGCCGGAGGGCTGCGCAACACGCTGGTGGTGGCCGCCGTCGTCGCCGCCGGGCTGGCCGTTTTCGCGGTCGGCTTCGCGCTGAGCTACTTCCAGGACCCGGTGCTCAACCTCTACGGCTCCGGCGACACCCAGGCGTCGCAGCTCACCGCCTTCCGCTGGTTCTCCCGGACCTCCTCGCTGGCCAGCGGGCTGGCCGCCGGGCTGCTGGCATTCGGCTACCTGCGGGTCGCCGGACGGCGGGCCGTCGAGCGGGCCACCGGCCCGGTGCCGTCGCCGCGCTGGCCGGCGTACCTGATCGCCGGCGCCGGGCCGGGCCTGCTGCTGCTCGCCGCCGAGGTGCTGACCCGGACGGCCGGGGCCGAGGTCCTCCGGCTGGCCGGAGCGGTCAGCGAGGCGGACCGGGCCGCGCAGAGCCTGCTCGGCGGCTCCCGGATCAACCACGCGCTGCTGGTGCTCTTCCTCGGCTCGCTCACCGCGATCATCGCCTTCGGCCGTACGCTCCGGCCCGCCGAGGAGGCGACCGGTACGCCGCCCGGCCCCCGCGACTCCGACCAGGACGGCGCCGAGGGCGACCGGCCGACGGACGAGGTCGAGGAGGACGCTGTCGAGGAGGACGCTCCGGGCGGGAACCCGAGGGCGGAGTCCGACGGGCCGGCCACGGACGACGCCGATGCCGGCGCCGACGTGGGGGACGCCGACGCCGGGAAGGATCACGAACCGGCGGACCGTCCCGAGCCGGTCGCCGGCCGCTGACTGATACGTCGCCGGCCGCTGACTGAACCTTTGTCAACCTGGACCGCGCGGCGCTCACGCACCGCGTCCGACCTTGCGGTCCGTCAGACCGTAAGGAGAGGTTGAAAAGGGTTCCGGCACGTCCTGAGGCACGTACCGCGACCGCGACTGGCGTACCGGTCCCGGGTCAGCCGGTGGCGCCGGAGAGCGAGTCGAGTTCCGAGGGGTCGTACCACTCCAGTTCGTGGTCCTCGGCGCTGTCCACCGTGAACTGCGCGTCCGGGTCGCCGGCCAGCGCCTGCTCGACGACGTCGACCGCGGCCTCGACGTCGTCGGTCGCGTCGGCACCGTCCACGTGGATCGCGGCGACCGCGTCGATCCCGATCCGCCCGGCCAGCCGTACGGTGCTGGAGCCGAGTTCGGGGTCGCCCCGGTGCACCACCCCGGGCGGCAGGTCCACGGCGACGACGACCCGGCGCCGGGGCGCCCCGGGATCGGCCCGGAGCAGCCGCAGCGCCTCCTGGGCGGCCCGGGTGAAGGCGACGTACTCCAACTCCTCCTCGTCGCCCTCGGCGTACCACTCGCGCAGTTCGGGGGTGACCGCGTGCCCCTGGGCTGTCATGATCCAGCCCTCCTGGCGCAACTCGGCGAGCATCGGCAGGGTGGCCGGGACGTACACCCGGACGAGCTGCTCTGGCACGTAGGTCTCCCCCGCTCGACGCTGGCCCGCGACGGCGCCCGGTCCGGGCAGGACGTCGCTCCGTTCACCCGCGACGGTAATACACCGACGGCGCGCCGAGCGGCAGCGGACCCCGGAGCGGGTCGGGCCGCGCCGCTCAGTGCGACCGCACCGGGGCGGTCAGCGGGCCGCCGGCCCGGGTCACCAGGTCGGCCCTGCCGCCAGGCGACCAGGTCCCGGGTGTCCAGCAGGACGAAACCGGGCTCTCCGGCCTCGACGGCAGCGTGCACGTCAGAGACGTCCGTCTGCGCCGAACTCGCCCGGCTGGTGGCGATGTCGCCGAGCGCGGTGACCGAACGGGTACGACGGCTTGAGGAGGCCGGGGTGGTCGCCGGCTACCGGGCGGTGGTGGTGCCGGAGCGGATCGGCCTGGACATGGTGGCGGGCCGGATCGCCGGGCTCGGCTCGGTCACCACCAGCGTGGACTACTCCAGTCCGCTGCCGGGGCGGGACCTGACGGCGGAGGCGACGACACCGCAGTCGGTGGCAAACTAAGGCAGCCACCGACTACCGGGAGTTCTCCGTGGAACCCAGGTTCCTGCTCTTGTCCGACGTCGCCGCCGAGCTGAACGTCTCGGACTCGCAGGTCTACCACATGGTGCGCAGCGGCGAACTGCCAGCGATCAAAATCGGCGGCCGGGGCCAGTGGCGGGTGGAGCGGGCCCGCCTGGAGGAGTACATCCAGCGCAAGTACGCCGAGACCGCCGAGTGGGTGGCCGGTAATCCGCTGGTGGAGCGCCTCCCCGAGTAGTCGGCGTACCGCTTCCGACAGCGGTGTCAGACCGCTCGGCTACCGTCCGTTCCGACCGGACGCCCGCTCCTTTTCCCGAGCCGCCTCGATGTGGCGGAGACCTCGCCGCGGCCTCGGCCCGAGGGCCCGTCGCCGCACGTCCACCGCCGTTCTCCACGCCTGCGGGCCGGGCCGCCCGTCCCGGAGACCGGGCACGGTTTGCGGTCTCGGGGCAGCAGGGCAGGCCGGGACGTCCGCGACGGTCCACCGACCGGCGTGGAGTCATTGACGACGGCTAGTGGATGGGCTAGAAATTAGCCTGTCGGAGGCAAACGAAAGCAAACGCAAGATCAAGAAGGGAGTGAGGATGCCCCTCGCCCGCACCCGGCCGCCCGTCCGGCCCACCGTGCGCCTGCGCCCCGTGCCGCCCCTTGATCCGCCCTTCGACGACGAATGCGTCCCGGAGACCTGGGTCAACCCGGCACCCCCGCCCGGGGGCGTCCCGGCCGCCGTCGAACGGTTCCGGTCGGCCGTCGCCGAGCGCCCCCACCCCGGCCGGAGCGCCCGCCCGGCCGCTGTGCCGACGAGCCCGACCCGATCCACCGAACGGCTGGCCACCCCGGGTGTCCGGCCCGGTCCAAGCACCTCCTGGGCCGCCGCTCCCCCGGATCCAGGCACCTCCCGGGCAGCCGCCGGCCCCCCGGTCGCGGACGCCGTGGCTGGCGCCACGCCCGAGGCGAAGCGGGCGGCGAAGCGGTTCCTGGACACCTGCCTGGAGATCGTCAACGGCTACCGGCCGGCCTGGCACCTACGGGCCCTCGCCAGTCCGCCCGACGCCGCTGGCATGGTCGCGCAACTCGCCTCCGCCACGAGCCGGGTTTCCGGCCGGCGCCGGCCCGGCGAGCCGGTCCGCACCGTACGGCTGCGCCGGCTCAGGGTCTGTGAACCGCGGCCCGGGGTCGTCGAGGCGGCCGCTGTGGTCGGCGTCGCCGGGCGTACCTGGGCGATGGCGTTCCGGATCGAGCGGCGCCGGGGAAGCTGGGTCGGCACCGCTGTCGCCCTGCTCTGACCGGACCAGGCTTCACCGCGACCGTCTCGCCGGCTGGCCGGTGTCACCGCTGCCCCTCCGGTCGGGCACCGGTGCCGGCGAGCGGTGCTGGGGACCGGGTTCACCGACGGTGAGGCGTTGAGGTTCAGCGCCGATGTCGACATCCACCCCGATCCGGAGACAGCGGTGCCCCCGACCACGGACGGCGGTCGGGGGCACCGGGACGATCAGGCGGCGCCGGGCGCCCCGTGGCAGCGCTTGTACTTCCGGCCCGAGCCGCAGGGGCAGGGGGCGTTCCGGGACGGGGCGTTGGCACCGACCGCCTGGCCCTGGGCCGGCCGCCGGGACGCCGAGGGCGGCGGCGGGCCGCCCACGCCGAGCGCCGGTGCCTGGGGCTGCGGGCGCTCGACCGCCACCCCGCCGGTCGCCGGAGCCTCGCCGTCGATGGTCGGTGCCGAGTACTGGAGACCCTGGGTCCTGGGCGCCCGGCCCAGGCCCTTGGCCCGGATCTCGACCGGCGGCTCCGCCGGCATCGGCATCGGCGCCGGACCGGAGTCGGCCGGAGCCGGCTTCGCCTCCTCGACCTGGACCTCCAGGTTATAGAGGAAGCCGACCGTCTCCTCCTTGATCCCGTCCATCATGGTGGCGAACATGTCGAAGCCCTCGCGCTGGTATTCCACCACCGGGTCGCGCTGGGCGTAGGCGCGGAGGCTGATGCCCTCCTGGAGGTAGTCCATCTCGTAGAGGTGCTCGCGCCACTTGCGGTCGATGACCTGGAGCAGCACCATCCGCTCCAGCTGGCGCATCGCCTCGCTGCCTAGCTCCTCCTCACGGCGCTGGTACGCCGCGAAGGCGTCCTGCTTGAGCTGCTCCAGCAGGAAGTCGGCGTCCAGGGTGTTCCGCTCTCCGCCGGACTCCTCGACGATGTCGTCGATGGTGACGCCGATCGGGTAGAGCTGCTTGAGGCTGGACCAGAGCTGGTCGAGATCCCAGTCCTCGGCGTAGCCGTCCGAGGTCGCCCCGGTGACGTACGCCGTCACCACGTCCTCGATCATGTGCTGGATCTGGTCGTTCAGGTCCTCGCCGTTGAGCACCCGCTTGCGCTCGGCGTAGACCACCTGGCGCTGCTTGTTCATCACCTCGTCGTACTTGAGGACGTTCTTGCGGATCTCGGCGTTCTGGCCCTCGATCTGGGCCTGGGCGCTCTTGATCTGCCGGGTCACCATCTTGGACTCGATGGGGACGTCCTCCGGGATGTTGAACCGCTCCATCACGGCCTCGACGGCGCCGGCCCGGAACCGCTTCATCAGCTCGTCCTGCAACGAGAGGTAGAACCGGGACTCGCCCGGGTCGCCCTGCCGGCCGGACCGACCGCGGAGCTGGTTGTCGATCCGCCGGGACTCATGCCGCTCGGTACCGAGCACGTAGAGGCCGCCGACCGAGGAGACCTCCTCGGCCTCGGCGTCGCACGCCTCCTTCCAGCGCGGAAGGATCTCCTCGAGCGCCTTGGCGTACTCGTCGGCGTGCTCCACCGGGTCGAGCCCGCGCTGCCGCAGCTCGGTGTTGGCCAGGTATTCGGGGTTGCCGCCGAGCAGGATGTCGGTGCCCCGGCCGGCCATGTTGGTGGCCACCGTGACCCCGCCCTTGCGCCCGGCCTGGGCGATGATCTCCGCCTCCTTGGCGTGGAACTTCGCGTTGAGGACGGCGTGCGGGATGCCCCGGCGGCGCAGTAGCTGGGACAGCACCTCGGAGTTCTCCACCGAGACCGTGCCAACCAGGACCGGCTGGCCGAGGGCGTGCCGCTCGGCGATGTCCTCGACGACCGCGTTGAACTTGGCCCGCTCGGTCTTGTAGATCACGTCCGGCCGGTCGATCCGGATCATGTCACGGTGGGTCGGGATGGTCACCACACCGACCTTGTAGACCTTGTTGAACTCGCCGGCCTCGGTCTGGGCCGTACCGGTCATGCCGGAGAGCTTGTTGTAGAGCCGGAAGTAGTTCTGCAGGGTGATCGTGGCAAGAGTCTGGTTCTCCTGCTTGATCTCCACGCCTTCCTTGGCCTCGATCGCCTGGTGCATGCCCTCGTTGTAGCGGCGGCCGTGCAGGATGCGGCCGGTGAACTCGTCGACGATCAGGACCTCGCCCTCGCTGACGATGTAGTCCTTGTCGCGCTTGTAGAGCTCCTTGGCCTTGATCGCGTTGTTCAGGTAGCCGACCAGCGGGGTGTTCACCGACTCGTAGAGGTTGTCGATGCCGAGCCGGTCCTCCACCTTGGCGACGCCGCGCTCGGTCACCGCGATGGTCCGCTTGGCGTAGTCGACCTCGTAGTCGCCCTCGCCGTCCTTGCCGGGCTGGAGCCGGGCCACCACCCCGGCGAACTCCGTGTACCACCGGGCGGAGTGCTCGGCCGGGCCGGAGATGATCAGCGGCGTCCGGGCCTCGTCGATCAGGATGGAGTCGACCTCGTCGACGATCGCGAAGTTGTGCCCGCGCTGGACCAGGTCCTCCCGGCTCCAGGCCATGTTGTCCCGGAGGTAGTCGAACCCGAACTCGTTGTTGGTGCCGTAGGTGATGTCGGCCTCGTAGGCGGCCCGGTGCTCGGCGGCCGGCCGGTTCGGCAGGATCACCCCGACGGTCAGGCCGAGGAACTCGTGCACCCGCCCCATCCAGGCCGCGTCCCGCTCGGCGAGGTAGTCGTTCACCGTGACGATGTGCACGCCCTTGCCGGAGAGGGCGTTGAGGTAGGCCGGCAGCACCGAGGTCAGGGTCTTGCCCTCACCGGTCTTCATCTCGGCAATATTGCCGAAATGCAGCGCCGCGCCACCCATGACCTGCACGTCGTAGTGCCGCTGGCCGAGCACCCGCGAGGCCGCCTCGCGCGCCGTGGCGAACGCCTCGGGCAGCAGGTCGTCGAGGGTTTCGCCGTCGGCCAGCCGCTCCCGGAACTGGTCGGTGAGCGCCCGCAGCTCCTCGTCGGTGAGGTTGACGTAGTCGTCCTCGATCGAGTTGACGGCAGCGGCGATCGCCTTGAGCCGGCGCACCATGCGCCCCTCGCCCGCGCGGAGGACCTTTTCCAGAATCGACACGGATCAACGCTCCCCTAGACAGTCTGCCGAACCATCGTAGGCGCATCACCGGCCCAATCGTCAGTCGCGCCGCCCCTCCCGTTCAACTAACCGGACATTCTGTCCGATAGCAGCCTTGAGGGCCGGTAAATCCGGTTACGCCCAGGGCGAACCCTCCGGCACGATGAGCCGATGAACCAGAACAGCCGGCCGGACGGGGTCGAGATCGTCGAGGCGGGGCTGCTGCTCCGGCCGTGGCGGGCCGAGGACGCCGAGGAGGTACGCCGGGCGTGCCAGGATCCGGACATCCAGCGCTGGACCACCGTACCCAGCCCGTACCGGCTGGAGGACGCGATCGACTTCGTGACCAAGCGGGCTCCGCAGGCCTGGTCGACCGGGTCCGGAGCGCCGTTCGCGGTCTGCGACGGTGCCACCGGCGAACTCCTCGCCTCCTGCGGGCTGATCACCATCGACCCGGTGCTCCGGTCCGGGGAGGTCGGCTACTGGACCGCCCCCTGGGCCCGGGGCCGGGCAGTGGCCGTCCGGGCCACCCGCGCGGTCAGCCGGTGGGCCTTCGCCGAGTTGGGGCTGCACCGGATCACCTGGCAGGCCGAGGTCGGCAACCACGCGTCCCGGCTGGTCGCCCTGCGGGCCGGTTTCCAGGTCGACGGACGGCTCCGGCTCGCCGACCCGCATCCGCGCGGTACCCGGGACGGCTGGATCGGCTCGCTGTTGCCGGACGACCTGGCCGGCACCGACCCGGACCAGCCGGACGGCGGTGGACCGGCGGGCGGCCCGGCCGGCAGCGGCTCGCTGCAGGCACGCCGGGCTGCCCTCTTCGCCGCGCCCCAACCGGTGCTCTTCGCCCGGGCCGCCGACGGTACGGAACTGCGGCTCCGCCCGCTGCACGAGCCCGACCTGGACGCGATCGTGCACGCCTGCCGCGACCCCGAGAGCATCCGCTGGACCACTGTTCCTGACCCGTACCAGCGGTCGGACGCGGAGTTCTTCGTGCACGAGCACGGCCCGACGGTGTGGCGTCGGGGCACCGGCGCGGTCTTCGCGATCGCCGACGGGTCCGACCGGTACGCCGGGGTGATGGAACTCCGGATCTCCCCGGCCGATCCCCTGGTCGGCGACCTGGGTTACCTGGTCGCCCCGCGGGTGCGCGGCCGTGGCTACTGCCCGGCGGCGGTCGCGGCCGTCTCCGCCTGGGGTTTCACCGCCCTGAACCTGGCCCGGATCGAGTGGCGGGCCAACGTGGGCAACACCGCCTCGCGCCGGGCCGTGGAGAAGGCCGGCTTCACCTTCGAGGGCACCGCGCGGCACGCCCTCAACCACCGGGGCAACCGGGTCGACGCCTGGATCGGCGCCCTGCTCCCCGGCGATCTCGGGCTCTCCACTGACCCCGGTCGACCTGGAGTCGGCGGCTGACCACCGGTCCGGCACGCTCGTGCGACGGCCCGGCCGGCACGCTCGTGCGACGCGTCGTGCTCGGCGGTCGACGCCGCAGGCGGACCGGCGGGCACGGTCGAACCCACCGGCCCCGGGACCATCCCCGGGTCCGGTGGGACACCGCAGGGGATCAGCCGGCCAGGGCGATGATGCCGTAGTCGTAGCCCTTGCGCCGGTAGACGACGCTGGGGCGGCGGGACTCCTTGTCCAGGAACAGGTAGAAGTCGTGGCCGACGAGTTCCATCTGGAACAGCGCGTCGTCGACCGTCATCGGCTCGGCCGGGTGCAGCTTCTCCCGGGCGATGTGCCAGGGCTGCGCGTCGTCGTACTCGTCGAACTCGGGTTCGGAGACCGCACGGCGGTTGCCGTTCGACCTCGCGGGTGCGGGGGCGGTGAGGGTGGCCAGCGCCGAGTCACCGGCGTCGACGACCGGGAGCCGGGCGGTGGCGGCGGCGACGGAGACCGGGGCGTGCCGGCCACGGTGTACGCGACGCCGGTCGGCGGCCCGGCGCAGTCTCGTGTCGAGCTTCGAGATCGCCGCGTCGAGGGCACTGTAGAAGTCCTTCGCGCACGCCTCCGCACGGACCACGGGTCCGCGGGAGATGCAGGTAATCTCTATTCGCTGGCAGTGATCGGACTGTCGCGGATTGCGTTCGTGAAAGAGTTCCACGTCGATCCGAATAAGCTTGTGGTCGTAGCGCTCGATCTTGGCGAGCTTCTCGGCTACGTGCACTCGGTAATGATCCGGCACCTCGACGTTTCGACCCTTGACCACGAGATCCATGCGTGACCTCCCTGCGCCATCGGAGAGTCTGCGGAAACAAAAATCCCGGTCAGCCCGCCCCTGGAGTGTCCATTCGGCTTGACCGGATCGAGAACAACGGCGATGCCTCCCTCCACGTGCGTCCGCGGGGCGGTGGAACATCCGTCATACCCCCGGTAAATAAGACGCTAACCCCAATCGACCCGTCAGTCACCCCGGTCACCAAGACCAATTCGAGAAGATTTGCAGGAGGTGCACGACGGGGTGAATGTAGTGGCACGCAGAGTGAACCCTTTCCAACCTCCCCTTGCGGTCCGGCGGACCGCAGGGTCGGGCGCGGTGCGTGAGCGCCGCGGTCCAGGTCGGAAAGGTTCAGTTATCCGCGCCCCCGCCGGACGGTGGCGGCCAGCACCGCCGCCGCGTACACCGGAATGCCGGCGCTCTCCAGCCGTCTGGTCACCGCGGCCAGCGTGACCCCGGTGGTCACGATGTCGTCCAGCAGCACCACCGCCCGGCCGGCGGCGATCCGGCGGACCGCCCGCGACCGGCCGGCCCGGAGCCGGAACGCGTCCCGGGCCGCTGCGGCCCGGCCGGCGCTGTCCAGCGTCGCGGAATCGGGCCGGGGCACCGCGTGCAGCGGCTGGGCCGTCGCGACCGGCCAGCCGGCGGCCCGCAGCCGGACGGCGCAGTGCCGGGCCAGCCGGCGCAGATGGTCGCCGTGCCGGGCCCGTACCGCCCGTGCGGTCGCCGGCACCGGCACCAGCAGCACCGGCCGGCGCTGGCCGACGGCCTCCGCCACCACCTCCGCGAGCAGCCTGCCCAGCGGCCGGGCCAGGCCGTGCCGGCCCCGTTCCTTGTACGACAGCAGCGACTCCCGCAGCGCGCCCTGGTAGCTGCCGAGCGCCACGCAGTCCGGCAGCCCCGGCGGTGCCGGGGTGGGGCGTACCGGGGTCGGGCGCAGTGCCCGCAGGGCGGCGGCACAGGCCGGGCAGGCGCCCTGGCGCAGCGGCAACCGCTCGGCACGACAGCCCGCACACTCGGCCGGCAGCACCAGGTCGGTCAGGTCGGCCCAGACCCCCGCCAGCACCACGCGCCCCCGAACAGGTCAGTAGAGGTAGAAGGAGGCGGTGGCCGAGTTCACGTTGGGCGGCGGCTCACCCGCACCGGGCGCGATCTGGCTCCGGGTGATGATCGTGTCGGAGACGAAGGCGACCTCGTTCGCCTCGTACGTCGGGGGTAGCGGCGGCGCCTCCAGGGAGGTGGGGTCGGCGGCCAGCGCCTCGACGGGGGCGGCGCTGACGTACCTGATCTGCCCCGACTCCACCGCGCCATCCACGTTGATCCGGTTGATCGCCTTGGCGTCCTCGCTGTCCACCCCGGCCACCAGGAGCAGGTTCTCGCCGAACCAGTCCACCGCGCTCAGCGAGTGCAGCGAGGTGGCCACCTGGCGGGCCGGCTCGACGTTCAACCCACCGTCGACCGGGCGTACCCCGGCGACGTAGAGCCGGCCGCCGGAGACGAAGGCGATCCGGTTGCCGTCCATCGACGCCGCCACCGCCGTCGCGCCGAGATCCGTACCGGAGAAGGAAACCCGGGTCAGCCGGGGATTTCCGGCGGTGAAGGTGTAGAGCTTGCCCTGGGCGACGACCAACCCGACCGGTCCGCCGATCCCCGCCTCCTTCAGCCACACCGGACGGCTGAGGTCGTCGTACTTCTCCTCGCTGGTCAGCAGGCTGGTCGCCACCCCCGGGCCGGTGCCGGTACGCAGTCGGAAGGACTCGCCGTCCCGGACGACCAGCGCCACCGCGACGTCGTCGCCGTTGCGGCTCACCCCGGCGGTGACGATGTCGTGGTTCTCCGCGGCGGGAATCGGCACCGGCCTCGGTTCGCCCGGGTTGGTCAACGGATAGATCCGGCCAGCGAACACGCCGTACCGGGCGGCGGCACCGGTGAGCTGGTAGAGCGGGTGGTCCCGGCGGTAGTCGGCGGCGACCTCGATCATCCTGGACTGGTTCTGGATCTTGAGTTCCAGCTCGTTGTCGAGCAACTGGTTGTTCCGCAGGGACCAGACGATCTGGGTGAAGAGCTTCTCCAGTTCGAGCTTGGTCTCCAGGGCACCGGCCTTGACCGCGAGGTTGATCTCCAGCCGGCCCCCCTCCTCCGGCGCCGGCACGTTACCTACCGGACTGGTGCCCTCGGGCAGCGCGACGGCCGACTTGAGCCACTCCGACGGGCCACCGGTCAGCCACTCGAGCACCTCGGTGGCGTGCCGCTGCACCGGCACCGTACGGGGCAGGTAGCGCAGGTCCGGCACCAGCGAGGTGCCGTTGGCGTTCCAGAAGTAGATGGTGTGTTCCTGGTAGTAGTCCCGCAGGGCGTCGTCGGTCATCAGCAGCACCTCCGGCGGCTGCAGCACCCACAGCCCGCCGCCCGTCCCCGGGTCGGTCGGCGCGGCGCCGACGACGAAGGAGTACTCCGTCTTCTGCTGCACCGGCTCGCCGATCGAGCCGTTGGCCCGGAGCACTCCGATCTGCTGGACCTCGACCGTCACCAGACTGGTGCCGTCCTTGTTCTGGGTGACCTCGATCCCGCCGCCGTCGACGTCGACCCGGACGACGTTGATGTCGCCCTTGTCGTCCGCCTTCGGTTTGAACTGCTTGCTGTCTTCGATGTACTCGTTGACCCGCTCGTACGCCTCGCCCGGCTCGCCGGCCGCGGCGGTGAGGAAGTTCTTCGCGAACGCCTCCGGGTCGCTGCCACTCGTGGTACGGCCGGGCGGCTGCGCTGCCGGGTGGTCGGCCGGAGCGGTGTCGGCCACCGGCCCCCTGCCGTCGATCCGCACGTCGCTCTCGCCCGGGATGCCACAGGCGGCCAGCCCGGAGAGCAGCACCGCCACGGCCCCGAGCGCGATGCCGCGCCGGCTCATCAAGAGCCGCCCGAGAAAGCCCTGGCGTTGGCCATGGGAAGGAGAGGGCGGTCAGGCGTGGCGTTGGTTTTCGGCATGGCGTCGACTCCCTTTGCCGGGCGGAAGTGTCGGATGCGGCTGGGTGTGGGCGAGACGGTGCGCTACACCTGGGGGAGCGTTAACTGGTCACCTCGCTCCGCTCGGCGTCGGCCGGAGCCCTCGGAGCGGCCAGCCCGCCTGGTACCGGCTCGACGGCCTCGTCCGGGGCCGCTGTCCCGACCGGGGCGTCGGGAGCGTCCATCGCCCCGTCGGCCGACCCGCTCGGACCGCCGGCCGGGGTCGGGCCGTCGGCGGCGGCCCCGGGACGGTCCGCGCCGGGCGGCGCTGCGGCGGTTGCGCCGCCGACCGGGGTCGGGACGGTCCAGCCCAGGCCGTCCGTACCCCCCAGCGGCGCGTCGGCCGGCACCAGCCGCAACGGCGACGAGGTCAGCCGGTCACCGGCCCGGGCCGGCAGGGTCAGCCGGAACTGGGCCCCCTCGCCCGGCGCGCCCCACGCCTCCAGCCAGCCACCGTGCAGCCGGGCGTCCTCCAGGCTGATGGAGAGACCGAGCCCGGTGCCACCGGTCTGCCGGGCCCGCGACGGGTCGGCCCGCCAGAACCGGTTGAAGACCAGCTTCTCCTCGCCGGGCTTCAGCCCCACGCCGTGGTCCCGGACCGTGATCGCCACCGCGGTCTCGTCCGCCGCCAGCACCACCGCCACCGGTTTCCCGGCACCGTGCTCCACCGCGTTGCCGACCAGGTTGCGCAGGATCCGCTCCACCCGGCGCGGGTCGACCTCGGCGATCACCGGGGTCTCCGGCACGGTGACCCGCAGCGGCGTACCGCAGCGGCTGGCGAGTGACTCCAGCCGGTCGGCCACCCGGTGCACCACCGGTACCAGGTCGGTGGGCTCGGCGTCCAGCATGGCGAACCCGGCGTCGAATCGGCTGATCTCCAGCAGGTCGGTGAGCAGGTCCTCGAACCGGTCCAGCTCGGCGTGCAGCAGCTCGGCGGTACGGGTGACCGCCGGGTCGAAGTCGTCCCGCTCCGCGTAGATCAGGTCGGCCGCCATCCGTACGGTGGTGAGCGGGGTACGCAGCTCGTGCGAGACGTCCGAGGTGAACCGCCGTTGCAGCCGGGACATCTCCTCCAGCCGGACGATCTGGCGTTGCAGGTTGGTCGCCATCTGGTTGAACGACGACGCGAGCATCGCCAGGTCGTCCTCGCCGTTGACCACCATCCGCTGGTCGAGCAGCCCCGCCGAGAGCCGCTGGGCGGTGCGGGCGGCGACCCGTACCGGATTGACCACCAGCCGGGTCACCAGCCCGGAGAGCAGCCCGAGCAGGACGACCAGGGCGAACCCGGTGGCTAGCACGGTGGCCCGGGAGCCGTCCGCGATCTGGTCCCACCGGGTCAGCGGTACGAAGTAGTAGAGCTCGACCTGGCCGAGCCGGGTCGGCACCGGCGAGCCGTAGACCAGGTATTTCGTCGGCCCCTTGTCGAAAAGGTCACCGGTGCGGAACTGGTGCGCGATGTCGCCGCCCCGGACCTTGTCCTCCAGCCCCGGGGTCAGGATGCCGTCGATGTCGACCTGGGGCGAGGTGGCTGGCGCGACGCCGGTGACCCGCAGCGACACCACCACGCCGCCGAGCTGGGCCGGGTCTCCGCCGGCCAGGTAGTTGACGGTGTTCTCCAGGGTGGCCCGCACCCCCTGCTCGGCAACGGTGGTGTGGTTGCTGAGCTGCTCGGAGGCGTACTCCTGGCCGTCCTCAAGCCGGGTCTTGACGTCGCTGGTGGCGTTGTCCAGCACGATCTCGGTGATGTTGTCGGCGACCAGATAGGCGAACCCGCCGACCAGCAGGCTCGACGCCACCAGGGTGATGGTGACGACCCGCACCTGGAGCGAGCGCCGCCAGGTGCGGTGCAGGCCGGTGACCGCCCGCGCCGCCCGGGCCGAGCTGGCGCGCCGGAGCCGCCGCCCGGTCGCGGCGGTACGGGCGAGAAGGGCGGACGACGAGGTCAGGGTGCGGGCCACAGTGCACCCCAGGCTATCCGGTGCCCGCCTTGTAGCCGACTCCCCGCACCGTCAGGATCACCTCGGGTCGCTCCGGATCCGGCTCGATCTTGGCGCGGAGCCGCTGGACGTGCACGTTGACCAGCCGGGTGTCGGCGGCATGCCGGTAGCCCCAGACCTGCTCCAGCAGGACCTCCCGGGTGAAGACCTGACGCGGCTTGCGGGCCAGCGCCACCAGCAGGTCGAACTCCAGCGGGGTCAGCTTGACCTCTTCGCCGTCCCGGCTGACGGTGTGCGCCGGCACGTCGATGTTGATCTGGTTGCCGGGCGGACCGATGGTCAGCAGCTCCGGCGCGGCGTCCTCGCCCCGGCGCAGCCGAGCCCGCATCCGGGCGACCAGTTCCTTGGGCTTGAACGGCTTGACCACGTAGTCGTCCGCGCCCGACTCCAGCCCGAGGACCACGTCGACGGTGTCGCTCTTGGCGGTCAACATCACGATCGGGATGCCCGACTCGGAGCGGATCGCCCGAGCCACGTCGATGCCGCTCATCCCCGGCAGCATCAGGTCGAGCAGGACGATGTCGGGCCGATTCTCCCGGAACGCGGCCAATGCCCGTTCTCCGTCGGCGACGAACGAGGGCAGGAACCCCTCGCTGCGCAGCACGATGCCGAGCATCTCGGCCAGCGCGGGGTCATCGTCGACGACCAGTACCCGGGCTCTCATGACACTAATATTCCACCCTCTTTTCCACGGCGTGGTCCCCGCGCCTCCCGGCGCGGCGTACCGCCGGCCCTTCCCTGGCCACGAGGCGCAGTAGCTTACCCTGGTCAACCTTCTGGCACCAGGGATGGACCGCTGCTGATCCGCCCTCGGCGGCGCACACCGAACCGTGACGTGGGAACCGGCCGAGCGGCTCCGTCCGGGATGAGCCGGCGTGACACCATGACTGCTGCGGCGTGTTCCCCGCCACCCCCGATGCCCGCCAGGAGTACGTTTGCCCGACGCCGGCCCGATCGCCGTACTGCCGCTGCGGCCGCTCACCGTCGGTGAGCTGATCGACTCGGCGGTCCTGCTGCTCCGCGACCACGCCCGGGTACTGGTGCCGGTCGCCCTGGTACTGGCCGCGCTGGAGCAGCTCCTGCTGTACCCGCTGCGGCTGGTCGCCGAGGTCACCCCGCCCGCCTACCTGCCGAGGCTGGACGAGCTGCCGGCGTACTGGTTCCTGCTGGCGGTCGGCGCCGCCTGCGAAGGGGTGATCATCGCGCTGCTCGGCAACCTGACCGCCCGGGCGGCCGGTACGGTCCTGCTCGATCCCGCCGCCCCGGTCCGCCGGCTGCTGCACCCGGGCGGTGCCCGGCTCCCCGCGACGCTGCTCGTCGCCCTGCTGGCCGGCGCGGTGATGTTCGTCGCGTCCCTGGTCATGCCGCTCTGGGCGGTCGGGTTCGCGCTGCTCGGCTCCGTGGCCCCGGCGATCGTGCTGGACCGGTTCGGGCCGTTCCGGGCGCTGTGGCGCTCCGCCACCCTCGCCCTGCGCATCAGCGGCCGCGCCGCGGCGATACGGCTGCTCGGCTACCTCGTCTGGTGGCTGTTGCGGATCGGGCTCGCCGTCGGTGCCGTCACCGGCCTGAACTCGGCCGGACTGCTCGCGCCGGAGTGGCAACTGCCGGTCGGCATCGCGGTCTGGGCACTGGTCAACAGCGTCGCCTATCCCGCGCTCGCCTGTGTCGACGCGGCGGTCTACCTGGAGGCGCGGATCCGCACCGAAGGGCTGGACATCGTCGTCAACCGGGCCCGGCAGACCGGAGCGCCGGTGCTCACCCCGATGGCGGGTCGACGGTGAGCTTCAGCCGCTGGTGGACCGAGACGACGGCTGCGCTCGGCGACCGCCTGCCGCTCTCCCTGGTCGCGCTGCTCCTGGTGCTGGCCGCCGTGCTGGTCGCGCTCGGCTGGTTCCACTACCCGGCCTGGGTGCCCCGCCGGCTGCCGCGCTGGCGCCTCTCCCGGTGGCGGCGACGGCGGCAACCCCGTCCCGCGCCGGCCCCCGAGCCGGAGCCGGAGGCCGCGGCCGAGGATCCGGAGCTGCCGGACGTACCGGCCGGGACGCTGGTCGCCCTCGCCGACCGGTTGGCAGCCGAGGGCCGGTACGCCGAGGCGGCCCGCGAGCGGTTCCGGGGGATGGTCCGGGAGCTGGTCGACCGCGGGGTGCTGGAGCACCGGCCGGGGCTCACCGTCACCGAACTCGCGACGGCGGCCGCCGGGAAGCGTCCCGAGGTGGACCCCCCGCTCTCCGAGGCCGGCCGGGTCTTCTCCGACCTCTGGTACGCCGAGCGTCCCGCCCGGCGCGAGCACGACGATCGGATGCGCATGCTCGCCACGGAACTGGGCCGGACCCTCGCCAGCGGAGACCGTCCGGTACCGACGACGGGATGGCCCGGAGACGGACCAGGACCCAATCATCCGGAGCTGAGCCACGACCCGATGGCCCGGGAGACGAGTCAGGACGGGACGGCCCGCAGATGACCGCTGCCCCGGACGCGCCCGCACCGGACGTGCCCGCCCCGGACGCCCCGGATGCGCCCGCACCGGATGCGCCCGCACCGGACGGCGAGCGGCGGAGCGGCGCTGCGGCGTCCACACCGGACCCTGTGCCGGCCCGGGGAAAGGCGGGCCTCCGACGGCGTCGCTGGCACCGGATCGCGATCCCGCTCGGTGCCGTCGCCGCGCTGCTCGCCGTCACCGGGATCACCCGGGCGATCGACCAACCCGACCCCGGCTCCCCCGGCTTCCTCTCCCCGGTCAACGCCGACGACGAGGGCGGGAGCCGGCTCGCCGACCGGCTGCGCGCCGAGGGCGTCACCATCGAACGGTTCACCAGTACCCGCCAGGCCCTGATCCAGGCGACCAGCCGGGGGTTCACCCTCTTCGTCCCCTCGCCGGGGCTGGTGCACCCGCTGTACCTGCCGTACCTCGCCGAGCCCGCCGACCGTGCCCGGGTGGTGCTGGTCGACCCGCCGCAGCGGGTGCTGGACGGCGCCGAGCTGCCGCTGGCCGTCGCCGGGCGGCGGTGGGCCGCCGGTGCGGTCGAGGCCGACGCCGACGGCCGGCCCTGCGCGCTGCCCGAGGCGGCGAGGGCTGGGCGGGCCGCCGCGCTGTTGCAGCGGTACGCCAGCCCGCCCGAGCTGGACGACAGTACCGACTACTGCTACTCGGCCGGGCTGGTCCGGACGGAGCGGCGCGGCAGCGAGGTCGTCGTGATCGGCGCCAGCGACCCGTTCCGGAACGACCGGATAGCCGAGCGGGGCAACGCCGCCCTGGCCACCGGGCTGCTCGGTACCCACGACCGGGTCGTCTGGCTCGACCTGGCCGGCCCGGAGCCACCGCCGCCGTACCATCGGGACGGCGAGCTGGACCCGTGGACGTCGGCGCCCGACGATTCCGGGACGTACTCCGACGGCGAGCCCGAGGAGGGCGACGGCACCCCGGAGTACGACGGCCGGCCGCAGCCGGCACCCGGGCAGGACGACCAGGCGGCCCCGTCGGAGCGGCGCAACCCACTCTGGGACGCCTTCCCGCCCTGGTTCTGGGCCCTGCTGGCGCAGCTCGCCCTGGCCCTACTGCTGGTGGTGCTCTGGCGGGCCCGCCGGCTCGGGCCACCGGTCGCCGAGCCGCTGCCGGTGACCGTTCCGTCCGCCGAGACGGTGCTGGGCCGTGGCCGGCTCTACCAGCGGGCCCGGGCGTACGGGCCGGCGGCGGAGACGCTGCGGGCGGCGGCGCTGCACCGGCTGACCCAGTCCCGGGGCGTACCGCCCGACGCCGGCCCGGACGAACTGGCCGCCGCCGTCGCCGCGCGCACCGGCCGGGGCCCGGCCGAGGTGCACGACCTGCTCTACGGGCCGGTCCCGGAGACCAACCAGGAGCTGCTCGACCTGGCCCGGGCGCTCGACGACCTGGCCGCCTCCCCCGGCACCGCCCCGCCCGGCCAGCCCCGGCACGACCGCCCCAGCGAAGGAGAAGCCTGGTGACCCGATCCGCCGGAACCACAGACCCGCGCTACGCCGCCGCGCCGTACCAGGTGCCGGCCCAGGCCGGCACCCCGGTGGAGGCCGACCAGGCCCGCGCCGCCCTGCACCGGCTGCGCACCGAGGTCGCCAAGGCGGTCGTCGGGCAGGACGCCGTCGTCACCGGGATGGTGATCGCCCTGCTCTGCCGGGGGCACGTGCTGCTGGAGGGCGTACCGGGGGTGGCCAAGACCCTGCTGGTGCGCACCATCGCAGCCGCACTCGACCTGGACTCCAAGCGGCTCCAGTTCACCCCGGACCTGATGCCCGGCGACGTCACCGGCTCACTCATCTTCGACCCGCGCACCGCCGCCTTCACCTTCCGGGAGGGACCGGTCTTCACCAACCTGCTGCTCGCCGACGAGATCAACCGGACGCCGCCGAAGACCCAGGCCGCGCTGCTGGAGGTGATGGAGGAGCGGCAGGTCTCGGTGGAGGGAAACCGCCGCCCGCTGCCGGACCCGTTCATCGTGGCCGCCACCCAGAACCCGGTGGAGTACGAGGGCACCTATCCGCTGCCCGAGGCGCAGCTCGACCGGTTCCTGCTGCACCTGACGATGCCGCTGCCGAACCGGGACGAGGAGCTGGGCGTACTCCGGGCGCACCACGCCGGCTTCGACCCGCGCGAGCTGACCGCCGCCGGGGTACGCCCGGTGGCCAGCCCGGCCGACCTGGCGCTGGCCCGCACGGCGGTCAGCCGGGTCGGCGTCGCCGAGAGCGTGCTCGGCTACATCGTGGACCTGTGCCGGGCCACCCGGGCGGCGCCCGCGCTGGAACTCGGTGCCTCGCCCCGGGGCGCCATCGCGCTGCTGGTCACCGCGAAGGCCTGGGCCTGGCTGGCCGGGCGCGACCACGTCACCCCGGACGACGTCAAGGCGATCGCCCGGCCGACGCTGCGGCACCGGCTGCGGTTGCGGCCGGAGGCCGAACTGGAGGGCGTCACCACCCGGTCGGTGCTGGACGCGGTGCTCGGCACCGTGCCGACGCCACGATGACGGGACGGGCGGCGATCCTGCTCGGTGCGGGCGCGCTGACCCTGCCGCTCTGGCCCGCACCCTGGCTGGGCGTGCTGCTGATGTCCGGGCTGGTGCTGGCGCTGACCGTACTGGACTGGCGGCTGGCCGCCCCGCCCGGCGCGGTCGAGGCGAGCCGGGACGGCGACCGGGCGGTCCGGCTCGGCGACACCGCCACCGTCTCGGTACGGCTGCACAACACCTCGGGCCGGGTGCTGCGCGGGCTGGTCCGGGACGCCTGGGTGCCGTCCGCCGGGGCCCGGTTCGACTTCCCCGGCGCCCCGACGGTACGCGTCGAGCCCGGTGCCCGGGTGGAGCTGCCCAGCCGGCTGACCCCGACCCGGCGCGGCGACCGGCCGGCGCTGCGGCTGACCCTGCGCTCGTACGGGCCGTTGGGGCTGGCGTTCCGGCAGCGGAGGGAGCAGCCGCCGACGCCACAGTGGACTCTGCGGGTGCTGCCCCGGTTCGAGTCCCGCCGGCACCTGCCGGAGAAGCTGGCCCGGCTGCGGGTCATCGACGGCACCGAGGTGGCCCGGGGCCGGGGCCAGGGCACCGAGTTCGACACCCTGCGCGAGTACGTGGTCGGCGACGACGTGCGCTCGGTCGACTGGCGGGCCAGTGCCCGGCGGGCCGACGTACTGGTCCGGACCTGGCGACCGGAGCGCGACCGGCGGGTGGTCTGCGTACTCGACACCGGGCGCACCTCGGCGGTACGGGTCGGCGACGAGCCCCGGCTGGACGCCGCCATCGACGCCGCGCTGCTGCTGGCCGCACTGGCCGCCCGGGCCGGTGACCGGGTCGACCTGCTGGCCGTGGACAGCGCCGTCCGGCTCGCGCTGACCGGGGGCGCCCAGTCGACGCTGCTGGCCCGGATGGTCGACGCGCTCGCCCCGCTCCAGCCGGCCCTGGTGGAGACCGACTTCGAACTGGTCGCCGGGGAGATCCTCCGGCGGGAACGCCGGCGGTCCGTGGTGGTGCTCTTCACGGCCCTGGAACCGGGCGCCCTCGGCGAGGGACTGCTGCCGGTGCTGCCCCGGCTGGCGACCCGGCACCGGGTGATCGTGGCGTCGGTGCACGACCCGGTGCTGACCGACCTCACCGCCCGGTCGCCGGAGACCGTCCAGGACGTGTACGCGGCCGCCGCGGCCTGGCGGGCGCTGGCCGACCGGGACCGGGTACGCGCGGCGCTGGCCCGGCACGGGGTGACCGTGGTCGACGCCCCGGCCGACCGGCTGGCGCCGATGGTCGCCGACACCTACCTCCGGCTCAAGGCCCTCGGCCAACTATGAAGAAAGTCGGTCCGACTTCCTCCCCCCGAGGGTCCTGGGACAAGCCATCGGATCTCTGACGCCTACCGAGGTCAGCGCGGGTCGATGCCGAGGGTGGTGAGGGCGGTCGGGAGGGTCGGCGCGGTGCAGAGCTGGCGTACGCCGCCGCGCTCCCAGAGCAGGAGTCGACAGGTGCGGCCGTCGTAGTGCACGGCGACGGGCTGGCCGGCGTGGTGTCGGGCGAGCCGGCGGATCAGCGGTACGGGATCGTCGACCGCGACCGGGGCCGGGGTCTGCGGCACCGGGATCGGTTGGGTGGGATCGTCGGGGACACGACGGGCCACGGCGAGTTCGAGATGTTCGAGGCAGTACCCGATCGCGGCCTCCGGGGTGGGCCGGGCGGGCAGGGTGTCCGGGGCGACTGGTAGCCCTGGTGGTTCGATGTTGACGTCCCAGCCTTCGCCCTGGACGAGTCGGAGGTCTCCGGCGTTGTCGACGTGGTCAACGAGGGTGACCGTGACGGTGAGGCGCAGTCCGAGGACGAGTCGGATCAGGTCGGCCAGGGGTGGCACGTCGGGCCGGCGGGCCAGCACGAACAGCCGGGCGCCGGGCTGGCCCCGGGACGCCTGGTGCAGGTATTCGGTGAGCGGGTCGGCGCCGGGGTGCGGCAGGGTGACGATGCCCTTGCGCAGGTCGTGGCGGACTTCGCCGCCGCCGTCGAGTTCGGTGAGGTCGTCCGGGCGTACCCCGAAGAAGCCGGCCCAGGTCGCCAGCCGGAACGGGTCGGGGAGCTGGTGCACCGGCTTGCCGCCGGGTTGGGTCGCGACGTGCGGCGCCGAGAGCCGTTCGCCGGCCCGCCAGCCCTGCTCACCGGTCTGCCAGGTGTGCTCGTCGCCGCGCCAGGTGAGGTCGCCGGCCCGCCAGCCGTGCCGGTCGACCTGCCAGTGCAGGTGGGTGACCCGGCCGGCGAGGTCGGTGAGTGTGACGGTCAGGTCCCGGTAGAGGCGGTGGCTGTCCCGGCAGGTGTCGCAGGGCAGCGCCGACGGGCTACGGCCGGCGCCGGAGCATTTCGGGCAGTCCGGGTCGGCCCGCTCGGCGAGCAGGAGGCAGTCACAGCGGCGGAGCCGACTGTGCGGGTCACAGTCGGGGCAGTCGACGTACGGGACGGGTGGGCCCCGCCAGGACGGTGCCGGCGGCTGCCAGCCGCGCCGCAGGATGCTGGTCTCCCGGCGGTAGATCTGCCCGGTGCCGGATTCGGTGAACGTCTCGGCGGTGTCGGCGACCCTGAGGCTGGTGTGCCACCAGCGGCCGTCGCGCCAGATCGCCTGTGCCCCGGCAGTCAGGGCGCCGGTGTGCAGGTCGGTGCAGTCGGCGAGCATCCGCCGTTCGAGCTGGTCCAGGTCGACGGCCGGCGGGTCGACCGGCGGCCGGTCGCCGCCGGTCAGGTAGTGAGCCGGGGCGGCCCGGCCACGCGCCTGAAGGTCGTAGAGCGCGTCGAGGTCGCCGGTGGCGACAATCGCCCCGGCCAGGTCGTCGGCGCCGCCGAGCGCGTCGGTCGACACCGGCCCGCCCGGCACCTCGTAGCGGAGATGCCAGGTGAGGTCGGCGGCGGGATGCCTGCGGCGGGCCTCCAGCACCAGGTCCAGGCGGAGCAGGTCGGCGAGCCGGCAGCGCCGGGCCAGGTCGCGGGCGGGGTCGGGGGGCGGCTCGGCGGCGCTGCGGCCGAGGAAGAGCTGCCAGGCGTCGTGGCCGTGCGACGCGATCGCCTCCGCCTCCAGTGCGGCCCGGGTCTGCGGTGGCAGGTCCGGGCGCCACCGGGACGGCAGCAACACCACCGGCCCGTCCGGGGACCTGGGCGGGTTGCCCGCCTCGGTCCAGGAGGCGGCGCCGACGGTGCTGGCCAGCTCGCGCAGCAGCGGCGCCAGCGGCAGATGCCAGCTTCCGCCGTCGCCCGGCCACCGCGCCGGTTCCACCACTCCGGGTACGACGTTCGCCGAGGCCACCGCCCCGGTGTCGACGTTCGCCAACGTCAAGACGAGTTGGGCGCGCAGCCGCCCGGTCTGCCGGCAGCGGTGGCAGGGCTGCGGCAGCGTGCCGACTCCCTGGCAGAGCTGGCAGTCCTGGTATGCCTCCCCGTCGCCCCACTGTCCGACGTCGACGAGCAGCCGATCACCACCGCTCGTGCAGGGGCAGGCGGCGAGGACGAAGGTGAGCCGGTCGCAGGCGGGACAGTCGAGCACCGGCGGACCGGCGCCGGGATCCGGTGGCCCGCTTCCGGCGCCGGGATCGATCGCCCCGGTCACCGGTCCAGCTCCAGACTCGCGCACGGCACCTCGTGTTCGGCGCGCAGCGCACAGCGTCTGCCGGCGGCGAGGAGCCGGTCGCAGAAAAGGCGGGACTGCACCGTCTGGTCGTCCTCGGCCGAGACGGTCGCCTCGGCCTGGTCGACCTCGGGCAGCCGGCCGAGAGTCCGGGCCAGCATCCGGGCCGCCTGCCGGGCCGCGTCCAGATCCGGCGCCGTGAAAGGCACGTGTACGACGTAACGGTCGGCCATCAACGATCCACCAGCTCGCCTGCCGTCGTCGCATGCCGGGACTGCCACCGCCGCAACGCGTCCTTGATCCGCGCGTTCTGCTCCCGCACCGCCGCAACCTCGTTGTAGGCCCTGGCCAGATCACCGGCCACCCGGTCAAGGAACTCGGCAACCTCGACCGGATCGACTCCCCGCCCGGTCAAGCCGACCGGGGTGAACCGGCGCAACCTCACCTGCGACGGCAACAGCGGCCGATACGCCGCCGACCGGTACGCCTGGCCGAGCCGCCGAGGCGACCTCCGATCCCGCCCGAACAGCCGCCGAAGAAGAACCCACACGACACACCACCAACCTCTCCTAACAGGTCAGGACCCTTCCGCAGCAGGTCAGGACGTGGATGGGTGGCGCCGGCCCGGATCCCCTGTCGCTGTCGAGCCGGCGCCACCCCGCCCCACCGACGCAGCCGGAGGCGCCGTACGACAGCAGGGCGTGACTCGGGGGTCGGGGCGGACAACCCGTACAGACTGGCCGCCCCGACCAGGAGGTACGAGCGCGCCAGAGGTTGGAGACCAAGGAGCACTCGCAGGAGGGAACTTAACCTAACTAGTTCCGTCTGGTCAACGCTCAACTGGTTCGGTGTACACAGAACTTGCTGCGTACACCTCGGTCGTGATCTCATGGCAGGTGGAGACCAAGGAGTGCCCATGCCTGCCACAAAGTGGGAGAAGCTTGCTGACCACATCCGGAACCAGATCAGGTCCGGAGAACTGAAGCCGGGCGACAAGCTGCCCTCGACAGCGCAACTCAAGGCCGAGCACCGAGTATCGAACGCTGTGATTCGCTATGCCATGCATGCACTTCGGACCGAGGGCTTGGTCGAGAGCGTGCACGGAGTCGGCGTCTTCGTAGCTCAGCCCAAGTAGTCCTGGCTACGGCACACACAGCGGCCAGCGGGGCTGCATGCCGAATCACTCTCAGATAGTGTTCGCTCGACCACCCGAGCGTGATGGCCGCCAACCTACTTACACCCGCTCCGTGCGGCCATCACTCTCACGCGAGCCGGTAACTGGGGAGGACCGCATGGCCAGCATCGAGGAAGTCAAAGCCGCACTGGCACAGGCCGCTGAGCAGGGCAACACCACGCTCAACCAGATCCGGTCATCGATCGAGAGCACTGACCAGGTACTCACGCGTCTGCGGGGCGTCGCTGCCGGCACAAACCACGCCATGATCGCCGAAGCAATCCAGCGCGCCGAGCAGAGCAAGCAACGGCTCACCGAGGCAGCGACCCTGATCCAGGGCAGCACCGCCGCCGCCCGCCAGTACGTGAGCGTCTTGGGCTAACAGGGCTGACGCCATGAACGTCAACGAGGTCAAGGGCACGATCCGCGAGGGAAACCATGCAGCCAGAGAGTCCAGGACGATCCTCGAACAGGTGGACGCAGAAGGCGATTCCGCCGCAGGACTCGCCCGTCTCACGATCCATGACAGCCAGGATCGAGACGCGCAGGCCGGTTTGCGGATCCTTGAGGATCTTGGTCGCGAGGTCGAGTTGACAATGCGTCGTATCGACGCCGCTGTCGACCACGCCGATGCCTATCTCAAAACTCTCGGATGACCGAGCCCATGGCCGAGGTCGTGGTGCAGTTGCACGACGTACGCCAACGCCTCGCCGCCGCCGCAGTCACCGCAAAGCGCGCTCAAGCCGACGCAGAACACGCCCAAGGGCGGTACGCCGAGGCGGCATCGGGCACCGAACACCCCCACATGCAGGAGGCTCTGCGGGATATCCGAACAGCCGGTGAGAAGGCAGCTAGGATAGCCCGCTTGTTGACCAATGCAAGGTCACACTTTACCGCCTATTTGAACAGGATCGCTCCCGGGTCCGCATCCGATTCCGACGTATCGGAAGCAGAGATGCCATCGGGTGAGCGTCTGCTTAGCGAAGCCGAGCGACGGGGGCGCAAGGCGGAAATCATCTGGCGCAAGCAGACGCAGAAGGCGGAAGACACCGAGTCCACCTTGAAGCAGGTCGAGGACGCCGGAAAGACGGTTATCAACTACTTCAGGCAGCAGCAGAACCCGCCCGGCACAACCGCCACCGGCACGACAGCACAGAAACCCCCACCGTCCCAGGAACGCCCGCAGATCGACAACCCGGTGACCGCCGCCATAATGGCTACCGGTGCAATCGCCGTCGCAGCAAAGTCGGTCTTGAACAACGTCAGAAAGCAACGAGAGAAGAAGCGAGATGACGATCAAACCTGAGCTGCCCGCCTACATCCGGACTCTTATCCAGGGCGACAATGACGCCCACGACAGGATCCAAGCCCAGCTCGACAGCGAGGGTTGGGACGGGTTCGCTCGCTTTCTCGCTTCGCTGTTCTTCCTCGCGGTTGAGAGGCGTTTCGGGGAAGACGCAACGTCAGCAGATATCATCAAGTTTGTGGCGGACCTGCGTGCCGGAATGACCGACGGTGGCCCCGAGATCAACGCCGAGGACGCCGAAGCGCTGATCAGGGCCAACATCGACCCAGAAGCCGACTACGATGTCGACCCCAGCATGATCGGTAAGGTCCAAGCCGCCGTCGTATACAAGGTGCTTACCGACGAACGCATCACAGATGAGGACCTCGACGCAGTTCTTACCGAGGCAGCTCAGCTCGCGTCGCGCTCTTGAGGGCGAGGAATGTCAGGCTACTTCAGGCAGCCTCGTATCAGACCGAGTGCCGAGCAATCGGAGCCGAGTTTGGATAGTTGGGTGTCGATAAATTCGGTGTAGAACGCGGCTGGCGAGCGGGATAGCCGGACTGCTCCGCGGCGTGCCACTGGTGCAGCCACGGCTCCAACTCCAGCAGGCCGGCGAGCAGCGGTAGCAACCGCTCCGGCGACCACAGCTCCTGTGTCTTCCGATCCAGGTAGGTAGTGGCCAACGCCTGCGCCTGGGCGAGATGATCCCAGCCGGCCCGGCCGAGCAGTTCGCTGCCGTCGGTGTCCCGGCTCGCTCCCGGGCACGAGATGAATCGCTCCTTCGGCACGTCGAGCTTGCCCCGCGCCCGCCAGTACGACGACCGCAGCTCCGGCCCGACGGCCAGGACTCAGCGCCGACCGGCTCGGCTCCGGTCCACCGGCCAAGTCAGGGCCGGACGGGTTCCCCGCCGGCGTTGGCCGCGCGGCGGCCGAAGTAGAGGACGTACCCGAGGAAGCCGAGCCAGGCGAGCACGCCGATCCCGACCCGGACCCCGGTGGGGACCGCCGCCGGGGTGACGAACGCCTCGATGAGGCCGGCGACCGCGAAGAGCCCCACCAGGCCGACCGCGACCAGGATGCCGGAACGGCCGGCCCGGGCCACCGCCTGGCCCCGGGTCAGGTCGGGCGGCGGCGCGATCCAGGCCCAGCCGATCCGCAGGCCGACACCGGCCGCCACGAAGATGCCGGTCAGCTCCAGCAGGCCGTGCGGTGTGATCATGCTGAAGAAGACATCGGTACGGTCGTAGGCGGCGAGCACCCCGCCGGTCACGCCGATGTTGAGGGCGTTCTGCCAGAGCAGGTAGAACACCGGCAGGACCAGGATGCCGGAGGCCAGACAGCGGGCGGCGATCCAGGCGTTGTGGGTCCACAACTGGAAGGCGAAGCTCGGCGCGGAATATTCGCTGTAATAGCCGACGAACCGGGCCTCGAACGCCTCGGCCGCCGCCTCCTCGCCGATCAGCGCCGCGGCGGTCTCCGGATGCGCGGCGGTCCAGTACATCAGAAAGCCCGCGACCAGGACGAACCCGACGCCGACCGCCGTCCACCACGGCCAGGCCCGGTAGACGGCCAGCGGAAAGCCGGTGGAGAAGAACCGACCGACGGCGGCCCAGGAGAAGCCGGACCGGCCGGCGAGCCGGCCCCGGGCGGCCAGCACCAGTTGGGAGAGCCGGGCGACCAGCACCGGATCGGGCGACCGGCTGCGTACCACCGACAGGTGCGTGGCGACCCGCTGGTAGAGCGCGATCAGCTCGTCGGCCTCGTCGGCGCCGAGCCGGTACCGCCCGGTCAGCTCGGCCAGCCGCCGCCATTCCCGGTCGTGCTCCGCCGCGTACGCGTCGAGATCCAACTCAGTCCCCCAGGGTTCGCGACCATAGTGTTCACTGTCCACGTGACAGCGCAAACACCGAGGTTCGTTCCGGGCCGGCCGGCACCGCCCGGCGGATACGGTGCGGACGCCGGACTGGTCAGCGGCGAAGCGGTCGAGTTGGACATCCGGGCCGCCCGGCTCGGCTCCCGGGTGCTGGCGCTGCTCATCGACATCCTGGCCCAGGTCACCCTCGCGGTGATCCTGGTGATCGGGGCGGGAATCCTGCTCACCTCGTTCGTCGGCCCCGGCGCCTTCGACGGGGCGACCCTGCGCGGGTTGCAGACCGTCGGCGTGGTGCTGATCCTGGTCGGCTACCCGGTGGCATGCGAGACCCTGAACTCCGGCCGTACGGTCGGCAAGCTCGCCGTCGGGCTGCGGGTGGTACGCGCCGACGGCGGCCGGGTCGGCGTCCGACAGGCGCTGACCCGCAGCCTGGTCGGCGTGGCGGTGGAGTGGCCCGGTCTGGTGCTGCCGCTGCTGACCTGGGCGGTGGGGGTGACCGTGATGCTCACCGACCCCCGGGGACGGCGGCTCGGCGACCTGGCCGCCGGCACCCTGGTCATCCACGACCGGAGTCCGGCCGGCACCGGCTACGTCCCGACCATGGTCCCGCCGCTGGCCGGCTGGGCGGCCACCCTGGACCTGACCCGACTGGACGACGGCCTGGCGCTGGCCGTACGCCAACTGCTCAGTCGCACCTCGACGCTGACCCGGGACGCCCGGCGGCGGCTGACCCGGTCCCTCTGGGCGGAGGTGGCGGCGGTGACCTCCCCACCACCCCCGCCGGGGCTGCCCGAGTGGGCCTACCTGGCCGCCGTACTGGCCGAGCGGCACATGCGGGCCCGGCAACGGCTGGCGGGTACCCGGTCGGTGACCTCGACCCTCTGGCCGGAACTCGCCGCGCCGGCCGTCGAGGCTCCGGGGTTCGCGCTGGTCCGGCCGGCGGCCCCGGCGCTGGCGCAGTCAACGGTGCCGCAACCCGCGATGGCGCGGCCCGTGGCGGCCGGTGCGGGCACGCCGAACGGGTCGGCCCGGTGAAGGCGTTCCTGCCCTGGCTGCTGGTCCTGGCGGTGGTGATCGCGCTGAACGCGCTGCGGCTCCGGCCGCTTGCCACGGCGGTCGCGATCGCCTGGCTCGGCTACTGCGTGTGGACCTGGGTCCGGCCCCGGCGTGGATGACCCGGCCCGGACCGGCCGAACGAACGAGCCCGGACCGGCAGGCTGCCGGCCCGGGCTCGACGGTCACGTCTCTCAGTAGCGGTAGTGCTCCGGCTTGTACGGGCCCTCGACCGGTATGCCGAGGTAGCTGGCCTGCTCCTTGGTCAGCTCGGTCAGCTTGGCGCCGAGCGCGTCCAGGTGCAGCCGGGCGACCTTCTCGTCCAGGTGCTTCGGCAGCGTGTAGACGCCGACCGGGTACTCCTCGGTCTTGGTGAAGAGTTCGATCTGCGCGATCGTCTGGTTGGCGAACGAGTTCGACATCACGAAGCTCGGGTGCCCGGTGGCGTTGCCGAGGTTCAGCAGCCGGCCCTCGGAGAGCACGATGATCGAGTGGCCGTCGTCGAACTGCCAGACGTCCACCTGCGGCTTGATGTTGATCCGCTGCACATCGGAGCGCTTGGCCAGCCCGGCCATGTCGATCTCGTTGTCGAAGTGGCCGATGTTGCCGACGATCGCCTGGTGCTTCATCCGGGCCATGTGGTCGTTGCGGATGACGTCGAAGCAGCCGGTCGCGGTGATGAAGATGTCGGCGGTCTCGACCACGTCGTCCAGGGTGGAGACCTGGTAGCCGTCCATCGCGGCCTGCAGCGCGCAGATCGGGTCGACCTCGGTGACGATGACCCGGGCGCCCTGGCCACGCAGCGACTCGGCGCAGCCCTTGCCGACGTCGCCGTAGCCGAGCACGACCGCGGTCTTGCCGCCGATCAGCACGTCGGTGGCCCGGTTGATGCCGTCGATCAGCGAGTGGCGGCAGCCGTACTTGTTGTCGAACTTGCTCTTGGTCACCGAGTCGTTGACGTTGATGGCCGGGAAGAGCAGTGTGCCGTTCTGCTGCATCTCGTAGAGCCGGTGCACGCCGGTGGTGGTCTCCTCGGTCACGCCCTTGATGCCGGCGGCGACCCGGGTCCAGCGCCGGTCGTCCTCGGCGAGCGAGCGGTGCAGCAGGTTGAGGATGACCGCGTACTCCTCGGAGTCGGCGCTCTCCACCGGAGGCACCGCGCCGGCGCCCTCGAACTGGGCGCCCCGGTGCACCAGCAGGGTGGCGTCCCCACCGTCGTCGAGGATCATGTTCGGCCCCTGGCCGTCCGGCCAGAGCAGCACCTGCTCGGTGCACCACCAGTACTCTTCGAGCGACTCGCCCTTCCAGGCGTAGACCGGTACCCCGGACGGGGCGTCGGGGGTACCGTCCGGCCCGACCACGATGGCGGCGGCCGCGTGGTCCTGGGTGGAGAAGATGTTGCACGAGGCCCACCGGACCTGGGCGCCGAGCGCCACCAGGGTCTCGATGAGCACCGCGGTCTGGATCGTCATGTGCAGCGAGCCGGTGATCCGGGCACCGCGCAGCGGCTGCTCGGCGGCGTATTCGCGACGGATCGACATCAGGCCGGGCATCTCGTGCTCGGCGAGTCGGATCTCTTTGCGCCCGAACTCGGCGAGGGAGAGGTCCGCCACCTTGTAGTCGCCCTCGGCGACAGTGCCGGGCCGGGGCGCGGCGGACGAACCACCCGCCGGTGCCGGGAGAGTGCTGGTCATGAAGGCTCCTGTCGTACGGTCTGCGGCCGACCCTCCACGTTACGCCCCGGCCGTACCGCGGCGGACTCCGGTCGGGTCGCAAACCGGACAGTACGGGTCGGCCCGACGGCTGCCCGAACCGGGCGGGACATCCTCGGGTGACGGCGGACAGCGCGCGGGGCGGTCGGTCCGGGCGGACTTCCACCCAGTCTCCGGCCGCCCCGCGCATCCCCCCGGTTTGGTTCCCCCGCGCGTGTCTCGGACCTGCGTCGCGATAACGCTGCGTACCCATAGCGTCACACTGAGCAAGGGGGGTGTCAAGCCGATCCGCAAATTTCCGTTTCGTGCGGACTCGCATTCCGCCGACCAGGGTGCGGCGCAGGTTCCGGCGACCGGGCGAAGCGCAGGGTCGGAGAGCTCGGGTAAGCCGGACGACTCAGGAGAGTCCGACCGAGGCGACGTAGAGTTCCCCGTCGCCGCTGACGGTCAGCGGCCCGCCGTCGGCCCGGCCGATCGCCGCCGCACCCGGCCCGAGCAGCGCCGACCCGGCGCCGTCCGCCACGGTGACCTCGCCGGCCAGGCAGAGCGCGATCCGGGGGCCCCGGAGGTCGAGCCGGGCCGACCCGACCCGCTCGTCGAGGCGTACGCCGTGCAGGGCGAAGTCGTCCACCGGTACCGGCCAGGTGACCACGCCCGGAGCCACCGGAGCCGGACTGACCACCGGGTCGGCCAGCACCTCGAAGCGGAGTACCCGGAGCAGCTCCCGTACGTCCACGTGCTTCGGGGTCAGTCCGCCGCGCAGCACGTTGTCGCTGGCCGCCAGGATCTCCACCCCGGCGCCGTGGAGGTAGGCGTGCAGGTTGCCGGCCGGCATCCAGATCGCCTCGCCCGGGGCCAGGCTGACGTGGTTGAGCAGCAGCGCGACCAGCACGCCCGGATCCGCCGGATAGCGCCGGGCCAGCTCGCGGGCCAGCTCGGCCGAGGCGGCGAACTGCTCGCCGACCTCCGCCGCGACCACCGCCGAGACCAGCGCGGCCCGCTCCGACGACGGCCAGGTGAGCAGGGTACGCACCGCGTCCGGCAGCCCGTCCGTGCCGGTCCGCAGCGCGGCGACCACCGGGTCGAGCGCGGCCACCCCGAACGCGTCGAGCAGGTCCGCCGAGCTCTTCGGATCACGGAACCCGCACAGCGCCTGGAACGGCGAGACCGCGACCAGCATCTCCGGCTTGTGGTACGGGTCGACGTAGTTGCGGTGGGTCAGCTCGGGGTCGGTGGTCTCGGCCGCGTACCCGGCCCGGGCCTGCTCGGCGTCCGGGTGCGCCTGCAACGACAGCGGCGCCTCCGGGGCCAGCACCTTGAGCAGGAACGGCAGCCGCTGGCCGAACCGGTCGATCACGTCGGCGCCGAGCCAGCGCCCGGGATCCTCGGCGAACGCGTCGACCAGGCTCAGCGGCGCCCCGCCCCGGAGCAGCGTGCTCGGGTCACCGGGATGGGCGCCCAGCCACAGCTCCGCCTCCGGGCCCTCGCTCGGCACCGGACGGCCCTGCAACTGGGCGAGGACGGTCCGCGACCCCCATGCGTAGTCGCGGATCCGACCGTGCAGCGGCTCCACTGCTCAGGCCCCCTTGAGTTCCGGTACCCCGTCCGCGGGCTGCTCCGCGTTGCGGTAGATGTCCGGCTCCAGGTAGATCACCCGGGCGATCGGTACGGAGTTCCGGATCCGCGCCTCGACCGAGTTGATCCCCTCGGCCAGCTCGGCCGCCGTGGCGTACGGCCGCACCGCGACCTTCGCCGCGACCAGCAGCTCCTCCGGGCCCAGGTGCAGGGTCTTCATGTGGATGATCCGCTCGACCTCGGAACCCTCGGTGATCGCCTGCTCGATCCGCTGGACGTCCTCCGGGCTGGCCGCCTCGCCCAGCAGCAGGCTCTTGGTCTCCAGCGCCAGGATGACCGCGATGGTCACCAGCAGGATGCCGATCGCCGCGGTGCCGGCCGCGTCCCAGCGGCCGTCGTCGGTGACCAGGGTCATCGAGACGCCGATCAGGGCGAAGATCAGGCCGAGCAGCGCGCCCAGGTCCTCCAGCAGCACCACCGGCAGCTCCGGGGCCTTCGCCCGGCGGACGAACTCCCGCCAGGACGCCTTGCCCCGGACCGCGTTCGACTCGACGATCGCGGTCCGGAACGAGAACGACTCCAGGATGATCGCGATCACCAGTACGACCACCGGCAGCCAGTGCCAGCTCTCGATGCCGTGCGGGCCCTTCGGGCCAGTCTGCTCGTGGTACTTGTGGTACGCCTCGTAGAGCGCGAAGAGGCCACCGACGCTGAACAGCACGATGGAGACGATGAACGCGTAGATGTAGCGCTCGCGGCCGTACCCGAAGGGGTGTTGCGGGGTGGCCTTGCGGGTCGCCCGGCGCCCGCCGAGCAGCAGCAGCGCCTGGTTGCCGGAGTCGGCCACCGAGTGGATCGACTCGGCGAGCATCGACGACGAGCCGCTCAGCCCGAACGCGACGAACTTGGTGACCGCGATGCCCAGGTTGGCCAGCAGGGCCGCGACGATCGCCCTGGTGCCGCCACTCGCGCTCACGACCGGTCCTGCACCGTGTCGGCCGGGGTGGGGGCCACGGCGGCCCCGGCCCGGGTGATCTGCTCGGTCACGGGTTGGAAAGCTCCTTCATCTCGGTGATCGCCGGTACGGCCATCGGGTCCAGGCCGTGCGCCAGCGCCAGGTAGATCGAGGCGAAGTCGGGCACCGCGGTCAGCGAGGCGAGCCGCTCCAGCGCGGATCCGCCCTCGGCGGTCACCACGTCGCAGCGCACCCCGCGCCGCTCGGCGAGGGTCTGCACGGCCTCGGCCCGCCGCTCCTCCACCACCAGCGGCTCGTCGGTGTCGTCGTCGGCGTTCAGGCCGCCGTCGCGGAGCAGCACCAGCCGCAGCCGGGTGCCGGTCGCCTCGTCCTCCGGGTCGGCGAAGATGTCCCGGCTGGACTCGCCGAGCCCGCCGAACACGCCGTCGAGCAGGCCGACCCGGCCCCGCCCCGCCTCGCCGAGCGCGCCGGCCACCACCGGGTAGCGGGCGTTCGCCGAGAGGGTGTCGCCGAACCGCCGGGCCGCGACCGTGGCCAGCGGCGACGAGCCCCAGACGATCGGCACCGATCCGGCCAGGCCCAGCGCCAGCGACTTGGCCGGGTTGACGAAGGACTCGGCGGACGGGCGGCACCGGTCGGCGTCCGCGTCCAGCCGGGCCGCCGTCTCGGCCAGGTCCGCCTCGTTCACCTTGACCAGGCCGAGCGCGCGGGCGGCGAGCAGCACCGGCACGGTGAGCGCCCAGAGACTGGCCCGGGCCGGTGCCCGGCGGGGCACCGGGACGAAAGGCGCCCGGGCGCCCTCGGCCACCGATTGGAGCTGCGAGTCCGGCGCGCCGACCGCCACCAGCCGGGCCCCGCGCCGGGCGGCGGCCTCGGCCGCGCCGAGCGCCTCGGGGCTGCGTCCGGAGGCGCTCACCGCGATGACCACGTCCGCGGCGCCTACCCAGCCGGGCACCCCGGCACTGCGGTGCTGGATCACCGGGACCGGGCAGCGCGGGCCGGCGACGGTGGCCAGCACCTCACCGGTACGCGCGGCGGTGCCGATGCCGGCGATCACGACCGCCCGGGGGCGCCCCTCGTCGGCCAGCACCCCGAGGTTGGCCTCGGCGGCCAGCGCGGCGGTCTCCCGCACCTGCGCACCGGCGGCGGCGGTGTGCCGGAGCATTCCGCCGGGGTCGTTCTTGTCCATCGCGGCGACGTCGTCGAGCAGCGCCTCGTCGGCGACCGGGCGACCGCGCAGACCGGCCGTGCCGTCCATCATCGCTGGTCCGTAGTGCCGCCGGGGGTCGCGTCCGAGCCGGCCACCGGGCCGCCGCGCGCCTCGTCCAGCAGCAGCACCGGCACGTCGTCGCGCACCTCGAAGATCCGCGCGCACTCGGTGCAGGTCAGGGTCTGCGCCGCCGGATCGTAGTCCAGCGGTGCGTGATGGGTGTCCGGGCAGGCCAGGATCTCCAGCAACTGCGGGTCGAGGGCCACCGTGCGGCTCCTTCCACTCCTCGTGCGGTAGGTCGGGTACGGCGGGTCTCCGACCAGCGCGATGGATCTTATCGGCGAACCAGTCCGAGCACCTCGTCGCGGAGTGCCACCATCCGGTCCGGGGTGGGCGCCTCGACGTTCAACCGGAGCAGCGGCTCGGTGTTGGACGGGCGCAGGTTGACCCAGGCGCCGTCGGGGAAGCGCAGGGTGAGCCCGTCCAGCTCGTCGGCCTCGGCGTCCGGGTAGGCCGACCGGACCTCGGCGAGCTTGGCCCGCTGGTCCGGTACCGTCGAGTTGATCTCGCCGGAGGCGGCGTACCGCGCGTACGCCCGGGCCAGGTCGGAGAGCGGGCCGTCCTGCTCGCCCAGCGCCGCCAGCAGGTGCATCGCGGCGAGCATCCCGGTGTCGGCGAACCAGAAGTCCCGGAAGTAGTAGTGCGCCGAGTGCTCGCCGCCGAAGGCCGCGTTGGTGCGGGCCATGTCGGCCTTGATGAAGGAGTGCCCGACCCGGCTGCGCACCGGCTCGCCGCCGTGCTCCCGGACGATCTCCGGCACCGCGCTCGACGTGATCAGGTTGTGGATGATCGCCGCGCCGGGATGCTTGGCCAGCTCGCGTACTGCCACCAGAGCGGTGATCGCCGACGGCGAGACCGGTTCGCCCCGCTCGTCGACCACGAAGCAGCGGTCCGCGTCGCCGTCGAAGGCGAGCCCGAGGTCGGCACCGTGCTCGCGTACGGCCGCCTGGAGGTCGACCAGGTTCGCCGGGTCCAGCGGGTTGGCCTCGTGGTTGGGGAACGAGCCGTCGAGTTCGAAGTAGAGCGGCACGATCGACAGCGGCAGCGCCGGCAGGACGGCGTCGCCGAGCACGGCCGGTACGGTGTACCCGCCCATGCCGTTGCCCGCGTCGATCACCACCTTGAGCGGGCGGATCCCGGTCAGGTCGACCAGGGTGCGCAGGTGGGCGGCGTACGCGGGCAGCAGGTCCCGGTGCTCGATCGGCGGCAGCGGCTCGTCCGCCGGCCGCGGCTCGCCCTTGTCCAGCAGCGCCTGGGCCCGGTCACGCAGCTCGGCCAGCCCGGTGTCCTGGCCGATCGGCTTGGCCCCGGACCGGCACATCTTGATGCCGTTGTAGGCGGCCGGGTTGTGGCTGGCGGTGAACATCGCGCCGGGCAGGCCGAGGCTGCCGGAGGCGTAGTAGAGCAAATCGGTGCTGCCGAGGCCGAGGTGGAGCACGCCGAGCCCCTCGGAGCGGACCCCCTCGGTGAAGGCGGCGGCGAGGCCCGGCGACGACTCCCGCATGTCGTGGGCGACGGCTACGGTCCCGGCCGGCTCTCCGGAGGTACGGAGAAGCTGCGCGAAGGCCGCGCCCAACGCCTCGGCGGCCCGCTCGTCCCACTGATCGGGAACGGTACCCCGGACGTCGTACGCCTTGACGATAGCGGACAAATCAGACAAGATCTCGCCCCTCAGCCGGACACTCAGTCAACGGCCTGAGCGTATCGGAGCCGGACGCCACGCCCCGCCCCAAGGCGATCTGCCGGCGGCGAACAGGTGCCGTCCGCCCGGCTCGGCGTGCCGTGGCGACCCCGACACGCCCGGCCGGACGGCGGTCCGGCTACTGCTGAAGCCTCCGGGCTACTGCTGAGGCCCCCGGGCCGGCGGCAGGATCAGGGTGGCGTCCGGTCCACCGGCCGAGGGCTGCTCCGGAGGTGCCGTTCCGGCCGATCGGGGCCGCGCGGCACCCGGCTGGGCCGGCGGCACGTCGCCGGGGGGCACGGAGCGGGCCCGGGCCGGCGCGTGCGGCGGCGTGGTGTGCGGCGGGACCGTCCCGGGCTGCCGGGGCGGCGTCGTTCCGGCCGGGCGCGGCGTCGGCGACCCGGCGGCGGGCAGGATCAGCGTCTGGTCACCCACGACCGGTGGTACCCCCGGCCGCCCGCCGCGCTCCGGCCCGACCCCGTCGACCGGACCGGCGCCCGGCAACGGTCCGACCGGGCTGACCGGACCGGCGCCGGGCATCCCCGCACCACTACGGAAGACCGGACCCACCGGCGCGATCCGGGCCGTCGGCTCCGCACCGGCCGAGCCGACCGGACCGGCGCCAGGCATCCCCGCACCACTACGGAAGACCGGACCCACCGGCGCGATCCGGGCCGTCGGCTCCGCACCGGCCGGCCCGATCCGGGTGGTCGGCTCCGCACCGAGCAGGATGATCCGGGCGGTCGGATCCGTACCGGCCGCCGACGCCCCGGCCGCTCGGCGCCGCTCCGCCCGACCACGCCGGATCAGCAGCACCATCAGGGCGATCCCGACCCCCACCATCACCACGCCGACCAGCATCACCATGCCACCCAGCCCGAGCGACGACCCGCCGGACTCCTCGGCGGCGACCGGCTGCGTCGGCAGGGCGCCGGCCACGTCCTGGGTCGCCTCCGCGGCCGGCTCCTCGGTGGCCTGCGCGGTGGCCGACGGGATCACCAACGCGGGGGTACGCGCCGAACCCGGGGCCTTCCCGGTCCGGCCGGTCATCCGGGCCGAGTCGGTGGCCCGGCCGAGCAGCCGGCCGCCCGCCGTGTACGCCTCGGCCAGCAGGGTCACCCGGCCGGCGGGCGCGCCTTCGGCCAGGTTCACCTGGTAGCGGCTGGAGACGCTCTTCCTCGCGCAGAGTTCGGGCTTGCCCGGTGCGGTACGCCCCGTGACGACCAGCCCGTTCGCGGCGTCGGATACCGAGACCGGGCGCCAGCGACCGTCGTCGGCGACCCGCACCTCGACCCGGTCGGCGGTCAGCCCCGGGAGGTGTACCGCGAGCCCGGTACGGACGCTGACGCAGCCGCCGCTGCGCATCGAGACATTCACCGTCACCGACGCTGGCGAACCGCCCGCGCTGATCGAGTTCGGCGCGCGGAGGCGTACCGACTCGCCCTCGGCCACGGCCGGGGCGGCGGCGAATGACACCGTCGTGCCGACCAGCAGGCCGACGGTTCCCAGCCAGGTCGCGCCACGCCGTACCGACATGATTACCTCGCTCGTCGCAGTCCAAGATCCGGGCACAGGCTACCGCTGGACCGGCAGCCGCCTTCTCTCATGCCCGGCCAGCGCCGCGCCGAATCCTCCGGCCTGGCCGGAAGTAACCTTTCTGCGACCAGAAGCGACCGGATGGCTCCCGCCGTTACACCCCGGCGAATTTGCGTAGTTCGGCCCGGCAGAGCCGGTCGGCCTGCCGGGTCGTCTCCGGCAACCGGTAGCGCGGGGTGAGCCGGAGCACCTGGGTGCAGGCATTGTCCAGGTCCATCCGGTGCCCGACCGAGACGAAGACCGGTTTGACGCCGTCCTGGGTACGCAGCACCCGGCCGACCTGCTCCGTGCCGTCGACCAGCGGCGCCCAGGACCCGCGCCGCCGCTCCGGCCCGGCCCACGTCCCGACCAGCGGGGTCTTGCCGACCCCGATCGCCGGACGGTCGGTGAGCACGCCCAGGTGGCAGGCGAGCCCGAACCGGCGCGGGTGGGCGAGCCCGTGCCCGTCGCAGACCAGCAGCTCCGGCTCGACGGTCAGCCGGGCGAGCGCGGCGAGCAGGGCGGGCAGCTCCCGGAAGGCGAACAGCCCGGGTACGTAGTCGAAGGCGGCCCGGCCGGTGACCACCGCCGTGTCGAGTACGGCCAGGGTGGTCGGGTCCAGCACGGTCACCGCGGCGGCGAGCCGGTCGCCGTCCTCGGCATACGCCACGTCGAGCCCGGCCACCGTGCGGGGGGCGGTCGGCCCCGGCCCGGCCAGGTCGACCAGCGGGCGCAGCCGGTCCTGCACCGCCTCCGCCTCGGCGACCGTACCCGGGGTCTCGATCGTGGCGGAGACGGTGCACAGCTCCGGCGGTCGGGCTACCACTCGATCCCGCTCAGCACCATCACCCGGGACTCGGTGTAGTCCTCCATCGCGCTGCGTACCCCCTCCCGGCCGACGCCGCTGCCCTTCACCCCGCCGTACGGCATCTGGTCGGCCCGATACGACGGCACGTCGCCGACGATCACGCCGCCGACCCGGAGCGTCCGGTACGCGGCGAACGCGGTCTGGAGGCTGTGCGTGAAGATCCCGGCCTGCAACCCGTACGCCGAGTCGTTGACGGCGGCGAACCCGGCCGCGTCGTCCGGCACCGGCGCCACCACCAGGACCGGCCCGAAGACCTCCTCGGTGTTGACCCGGCACTGCGGCGGCACCCCGGTCAGCACCGTCGGTGTGTAGTTCGGGCCCTCGCGACGACCGCCCAGCTCGACGGTGGCCCCGGCCGCCACCGCCTCGTCGACCCAGCTCTCCACGCGCCGGGCGGCGGCCTCGTCGATCAGCGGCCCGACGTCGGTCGCCTCGTCGGCCGGATCGCCGGTTTGCAGTGCGGCGACCGCCGCGACCAGCCGGGGCAGGAAGCCGTCGAGCAGCCACTCGTGCACGAAGACCCGCTGCACCGCGATGCAGCTCTGCCCGGCCTGGTAGTTGCCGAAGGCGGCGATCCGCCGCGCGGCGTGGTCGAAGTCGTCGGCGCTGGCCCAGTCCGCGCAGACCACCGCGGCGGCGTTGCCGCCCAGCTCCAGCGTGACGTGCTTGCCCGGCACCGCCTGCCGGATCGCCGCGCCGACCGGCCCTGAACCGGTGAACGACACCACCGGCAGCCGGGGATCCCGGACCAGTTCGCCGGCCCGGTCGTTCGGCAGCGGCAGCACCGAGCACATCCCGGCCGGCAGGCCGCTCCCCGGCCCGTCCGGCTCGGTCACCTCGGCCAGCAGCTCGCCGAGGAGCAATGCGGTCAGCGGGGTCGCCGGGGCCGGCTTGACCACGATCGGCGCCCCGACCGCGAGCGCGGGGGCGACCTTGTGGGCGACCAGGTTCAGCGGGAAGTTGAACGGGGTGATGCCGAGCACCGGTCCCCGGGGCAGCCGGCGTACCAGGGCGATCCGCCCCTCGCCGGTCGGCTCGGTGTCCAGCCGCTGCATCTCGCCGGACCAGCGCCGGGCCTCCTCGGCGCCCCACCGGAAGGTGGCGACCGCGCGGGCCACCTCGGCCCTTGCCCATCTGACCGGCTTGCCGCTCTCGGCGGTGATCAGCCGGGCGACCTCCTCGGCCCGCTCGGCGAGCCGGCGCGACACGTGGTCCAGGGCTCCGGCCCGGACGTGTGCCGGCAGCGCGGCGGCCCGGTCGGCCACCGCAGCGGCGGCGGCGACCGCCGCCTCGACCTGCTGCGGGTCGGCGTGGCTGGTCCGGCCGACCTCGCGACCGTCGTACGGATGCCGGACCACGAGCGGATCGGCGCCCCGGGCCGGCCGGCCGGCGAGGAGGAACGGCACGGATTCCACGCCCGGCAGCCTAACCCTCCGGTACCGGCCGGCGGGTCACCGCTCGCCGTCTCCCTCGCCCGGCCCACTGCTCGGGTGGTCGGCGGGTCACCGCTCGCCGTCTCCCTCGCCCGGTGCGGTGCTCAGGTAGTCGTGCAGCCGGCTGGACCCTTCGAGCATCGCGGTGGCCCGCTCGGTCAGCTCCAGCCGACGCCGCGCCACGGCGGCCCGGAGCGCGGCCGTACTCCCGGTGCGGCGCAGACCGTCGAGGATCGGCTGGATCTGCGGCAGCAGGTAGCGGCTCCGCCGGAGCATGCTGATCATCTGGGCGTCCCGGATCTCGGCCGGGCCGAACCGGCGGTACCCGGTGCCCCGTTCCCGCTCCGGTATCAGCAGTCCGGCGGCCTCCCAGACCCGCAGCGCCGACGTACGCACGCCCAGCCGGGCCGCCAACTCGCCGATCCGCAGCGTCAGCCGGGGCATGCTCGGCGACTCGGTCTCCTGCTCGGCGACCGACTCCAGCGCCGCAGCGGTCTCGGCGAGCGAGCGGCGCTCCTCGTGCAGCCCGGCATGACTGGCGTCGACCAGCGCGAGCGCGGACGGCAGGTCCCCGGCGTGCACCGCGTGCATGATCGAGCGGGCCGTCTCCCAGCCGTACCCCCGGGCCAGTGCCCGGTAGGTCAGCAGCGCCCGGCGGTGCCGCTCGTCGAACTGGCGGTATCCCGAGGCGCTCCGGGGCGCCGGTGGCAGGACCCCGGCGTCGAGATAGTTGCGCACCTGCTGGGTGGAGATGCCGGCCAGCCGGGCCAGATCGACGGGACGCAGTCTCCGCTCCGGCCGGCTCACCACGCCGTCCCGCCGCCCGGAGTCCGGCGCGCCGGGTTGAGGGTTGCCACGCGCATCCGCCCAGGATATGCCCAGGGGTTGCCAGAACTCTCAAGGCGGTTTGGAGCGGTGCTGGAAGGCCGGCTGATCGGCGGCTACTCGCCGACCGTACCGTCGAGCAGTTCCCGGGCGATGTCGAGGTGGCCGACGTGCCGTGCGTACTCCTGGAACAGGTGGAAGAGGATGCGGCCGAGCGACGGCGCCTGCGCGGCGGTGCGGAACCGCCCGCCGAGCCGGGCCGGCTCGGCCAGGTCGGCGGAGGCGGCGAGCGCCCGGGACCGGCGTACCTCGTCGTGGTAGGCCGCCAGCACGTCCTCGACGGACTCGTCGGCCGGTACCCGCCACTCCGCCTCGTCGTCCTCGGACGGGTACGCCAGCACGTCCTCGGCGGCGAACCCCCAGCGCATCCACCGCCGCTCCACCCAGCCGAGATGCTTGACCAGTCCGAGTGGCGACCAGCCGAGCGGCTCGACCGGGGCGCGGAGTTCCGGCTCGGTGAGGCCGTCGAGCTTGCGCAGCAGCGCCTCCCGGTACCAGTCCAGGTAACGCAGCAGCAGTTCGTGCGGGTCGGTGACATCGACCGGCGGATCGTCGAGGGTCGCCGGCCGGCGTTCGGGCGATGCGGACATGCCGGCGAGGCTAGCCGGAGGCCCGCCACCGCGCACAGGCCCGCGTCGAGGACGGGATCCGCTGTGCCAAGGACCGGTCTGGGCCTGGTCCCACGAACGCGATCGAGAGTGTCAGACCGTATCCCGCAAAGCCCTCCGGGCTCGTGGGCATTTCCCGAACGAGCAGGCGACGCGGCATGTGCTGGTGGGCGGGAACCTTGGAGATGTTGGCAGCGTCCCAGTGGGGCATCACTCTTCGAAGGAGGATCGGGTGGCGCGACGATACCTGGTGGCCGTCCTGTTTCTGCTGACCCCGGCTTTGGCAGCCGCAGGCTGCTCGGACGGCGCCCCGCCCACCGCCGGGCCGGTCACGGGTGCGTCGTCGGGCACGCCGAGTCCGAGCCATCCATTGCTGGCGAAGGTGCCCGAAGGCGGCACGCTGGGAGTCATCGTCACTCTGCAGTGGCCGGACGGCCAGACTCCCCCGCCATCGGACGACGAACGCCGGTTGCGGGCCATCGCCCAGGCGCAGGACGAACTCATCCAGGCGCTGAAGCCCTACGACGGCGCCAAGGTGAAGACGCGGTTCCGGCTCTATCCGCAACTCACGATGGTGGTTGATCGGCAGGCGTTGGCCTTCCTGCTCACCTCTCCCCTGGTGAAGTCGGTCGGCGAAAACGGCCGCAAACACACGACCGCTGCCCTACGCCTCCAGACGCAACAGGTCAGTTGACTCTGGCATGTGGCTCTGACACCGGAGCAGCGGGCGGACCGGAACTCACCGCCGGACCCTGGAAACCCCGTGCGTCGGGACCGGCATTCCGGCTAACCTGCCCCCGTGGCCAGTCCTGCCGCTTCGGCGTACCCCGACCTCTCCGGTCGGCTGGTGCCCTCGCCCGGGTCGTCCCCGGCCCTGGACCGACGGCGTTTGGTGGCTCGTTCCCGAGCCCGCCGAGGCCGCCTGAGCTGACCAGCCCTGTTCACGACCGGCGGACCGATCCGCCGGTACTTCCGGTACGTCGATCAGTCCGCTCCGCCCCATCGGTCCGGTAACGGATCGGAGCGAGAGAGACGTACCTGGGATGAATCTCGAAAGTCTGCTCACCGACCGGCTGGCGCGGTCGTTCGCGGCGGTGGCCGGCGGCCCGGTGGATCCGGTGGTCCGGCGCTCCCGGCACGCCGACTTCCAGGCCGAGGCGGCACTGTCGCTGGCCCGCCGGCTCGGCCGGGCACCCCGGGAGATCGCCGCCGAGGTGGTCGAGCGGGCCGCGCTGGCCGACCTCTGCTCGTCGGTGGCGGTCTCCGGTCCCGGATTCGTCAACCTGACGGTGGCGGACGACCTGCTCGGTACGCTGCTGTCGAGGATGGCCGCCGATCCCCGGCTCGGCGTGCCGACCGCGACCACCCCGGAGACGGTGGTGGTGGACTACTCGGCGCCGAACGTGGCCAAGGAGATGCACGTCGGCCACCTCCGCTCGACCATCATCGGCGACGCCACCGCCCGGCTGCTGGAGTGGCTCGGGCACCGGGTCGTCCGGGCCAACCACCTGGGCGACTGGGGTACCCCGTTCGGGATGCTGATCGAGCACCTGACCGACCTCGGTGAGTCCACCGCCGCGTCCGGGCTGTCGATCGGTGACCTGGACTCGTTCTACAAGGATGCCCGGGCCAAGTTCGACGCCGACGAGGCGTTCCGGCGGCGGGCCCGGGAGCGGGTGGTCGCGCTCCAGGGCGGGGACGAGTCGACGCTGCGGCTGTGGCGGCTGCTGGTCGCCGAGTCGGAGTCGTACTTCCTGGCCGTCTACGACCGGCTCGACGTGCTGCTGACCCGGGCGGACTTCGTCGGCGAGAGCCACTACAACCCGATGCTCGGCCCGGTCACCGACGAACTGGACCAGCTCGGCCTGCTCGTCGAGAGCGGCGACGCGGCCTGCGCCTTCCCGCCCGGCTTCCCCGGCCGGGACGGCGAGCCGGTGCCACTCATCGTGCGCAAGCGGGACGGCGGGTACGGCTACGCCGCCACCGACCTCGCCGCGCTCCGGTACCGGACCCGGGAACTCGGCGCCACCCGGCTGCTCTACGTCGTCGGCCTGCCGCAGCGGCAGCACTTCGAGATGGTGTACGCGGTCGCCCGGCAGGCGGGCTGGCTGCAACCACCGGCCCGGGCCGGGCACGTCGGCTTCGGGCTGGTCCTCGGCCCGGACGGCCGGAAGTTGGCCAGCCGGGCCGGCGACTCGGTGAAGCTGGTGGACCTGCTCGACGAGGCGGTGGCCCGGGCGGCGGCGCTGGCCCGGCAGAAGAACCCGGGCCTGGACCCGGCGGCGGTCGCCGAAGTGGCCCGGGCCATCGGCATCGGGGCCGTCAAGTATGCCGACCTCTCCGCCGACCGGACCCGGGACTACGTCTTCGACTGGGATCGGATGCTCGCACTGCACGGCAACACCGCCCCGTACCTCCAGTACGCGCACGCCCGGATCCGGTCCATCTTCCGGCGGGCCGGCCGGGCGGCGCCGGAGGGCGTACCGATCTCGATCGTCGAGCCGGCCGAGCGGGCGCTCGCGCTCGAACTGCTCGACTTCGGCGCGGTCGTCGGCGCCGTGGAACGGACCCTGGAGTTCCACCGCCTCGCCGGCCGCCTCTACGGGGTCGCGGTCGCGTTCAGTGGCTTCTTCGAGCACTGTCCGGTGCTCCGGGCCGAGCCGGCCGTCCGGGGGAGCCGGCTCGTCCTCTGCGACCTCACCGCCCGGGTACTCCGGCAGGGCCTGCACCTGCTCGGTATCGCGGCACCGGAGCGGATGTGAGCGAAACCGCGTACCTGAACGCCTGCCGGCGCCTGCGATAGCCCGAGGCGATAGCCCGAGGCCCGCCCCGGTTCGCCGGAGGGGGAGGCGGCGGAGCGGGGCGGGCCGGTCGGGTGACGAGGCGGTCAGCGGCGGCGGGGAACCCAGTAGAGGATCTGGCCGGTGATCAGCGCCGGATGCGTGTCGGGCAGCGCTTCCAGGGCGCGGGCAAGGTGTGCGGCGAGGTACATCATCAGCCCCACCCGGTCACCCCGGAAGCCGATCAGCAGGGACAGCCGGGCCGGCGAACACGGCCAGGGGTCGGAGCAGGTCTGGCAGCGGTACGCCTGCGCCGGGAGGTGCCGGCCGGACGGGTACTCGCGTCGCATCCGCCGCGTGGCGCGGTACCAACGCTCCTGCGGCCCGATCACCGGTCACACCCGCTCCCGCTGCCAGGCACGCCCAGCCTGTCCCGGGGTCAGCGCACCCGTGCGGCCGTTTCGCCGATAGGAGCGGGACGGCGCGTCCCAGCCGGGTCGGCGGTTGTTCGCCAGGAACCGGGCCGGCGAGGGTAACGCGTCCCGGTCCACTGGCACCGGAGCGTCAGTGCGGAGAACGGCCCGGTACGCCGCCCCGGTCAACGGCGGCACCGTCGGCGCGTGCGGCATCGGAACCAGGTCCACCGAGTCTGGGCACCGCCAGCGGAGGCCGCACCGGCAATACCGCCAGAGCCGACGCCAATTCCGGCGATGATACGGCTTCGTCCCGCGACCGAACCTCATACTGCCCTACCTTCCATAGCGCCCGACGGCCCGATGAGAGCGCCGGAAACCGATCTGAAATGCGTGGTTCCACCTTGGACGCATAGGCCCTACGCTGGGAACACCTCGCGCCCCTATGGGTAGTGCTGGCAGATCCATCGCGTGCGTGAATGCCGTTGAAGAGCCGTGAAGAATTGATCTATCTCCTGGGGAATGCTGATGACCGAAGTACCGGAACCACTGGCCGCTTTCATCGTTGTCGAGATCCGCCGAGGGAGGCAGGCGGCCAAGATGACGCAGGAGGCGTTCGGGCGGGCGGCGAACTTTTCCGCCACCCACGTGAGTGCCGTCGAGAACCGGACCCGCGCACTGACGATGGACTTCATCGCCGGTGCCGACCGTGCGCTGAAGACAGGCGGGGTGTACGAACGCCTCGTGATCACCCTCGGCGTGCCGACCTGGCTGCGCGAATGGATCGACCACGAGCGCGAAGCGGTCGCCCTGCGGTCGTTCGAGAACGCCGTGCTGCCGGGTTTGTTCCAGACCGAGGCGTACGCGCGGGCGCTGCTCAGCGGCGCACTATTCACCGTGGAACAGGTGCGGCAGAAGGTCACAGAGCGGCTGGCTCGGCAGGCCATCCTCACCCGCGAGGATCCGCCCCAGGTCATCTCCATCGTTGACGAGTGCGTGCTCCGCCGGGTCATCGGCGGGCGCGAGGTGATGCGCGAACAGTTGGCACACCTGCTCAAGCTGGGCACCACTCCGCTGGTGCAGATACAGGTAGTACCTGCCAACGTCGGGTCGTACCCTGGACTCGGCGGGCCGTTCGTGTTGGCGACCCTGCCGACCAACGCAGACGTGGGCTACATCGACAATCAGTTGCACGGGCAGGTGGTCGAGCAGCCCGCCGACGTGTTGCAGTTGCGTCGGGCATGGGACGCCATCCGGGGCAGCGCGCTAACAGTCCCGCAGTCAACCGAGTTGATCACGGAAGTGATGGACAAGCTATGAACCTAACCGGCGCCGAGTGGCGCAAGAGCACGCGCAGCAGCACGAACGGCGGGAACTGCGTCGAGGTCGCCCGCAACCTCCCCGGCGTAGTCGGCGTGCGGGACAGCAAGGACGTCACCGGTCCCGTGCTCGCCTTCGCACCGACCGCCTGGCGCGCATTCGTCGGCGAGGTCAGCCGGCGTTCGTAACGCCCAAGGATGGAGCAGCCATGGACCTGATTGGCGCCGAGTGGCGCAAGAGCACGCGCAGCAGCACGAACGGCGGAGACTGCGTCGAGGTCGCCCGCAACCTTCCCGGCGTCATAGCCGTACGAGACAGCAAGGACGTGACCGGCCCCGTCCTCGCCTTCGCACCGACCGCCTGGCGCGCCTTCGTCGGCGAGGTCACCCACCGCCGGTAGTACTGCTGCCATCGGACACGACCAGCGCCCCGCTCCCCGGCAGACCCGGGCGGTGGGGCGCGGTGTTCGGGTACGTCACTGTCCGGAGAGTTCGGCGAGCATCCCCTCGCAGCTTCGTACCACGACCCTCGCCGCGCGGCGCTGGTCGACGCCGCGCAGCGGGTCCTCGGCCAGGTCCTGCCAGCGGCGTACCGCCGCCGAGCCGCGCGCCCACAGCTCGTCTGCGGTGGCGTCGTGCTCGACGCCGAGCCGGGCCGCCACACTCGCACCGTCCCCGCCGATCAGCCGGTTGGCCTCGGCCGACAACTCGGGGTCGAACCGGAGCTGGCCGCCGAGCAGCGCGGCCGAGAGCCGCAGCTCGCGGAACTCGTGCGCGCCGGCCAGCACCTGCTCCAGCCGGGCCAGCAGCTCCGTCGCGCCCGGTCGCGGCTCGGATCGGAGCAGCGACTCCAGCGCCATCAGTACCGCCCGGGACTTGAGCACCGGGGCGCGGTCCACGAAATACCGGGTCATCGACTCGCGCAGCTCGGTCAGGCCACTGCGCCGGACCAGCTCGGCGGCGAGCCGGGCCCGGCTGTCGGAGCCGGTCCGGACGAGCGTGGTCGACAGGCGTACCCCGAAGATGCCGAGCCGGTCGAGCAGCCGGCGCCGGGTTTCCACGTCGAGCGGGATCGGGAAGTCGGCGGCGAGGAACCGGTCGGTGGAGAGCAGCAGCCGATCGGTTTCCGCCCGGGGCAACCCGGCCAGCGCGGCGAGCGCGGCGTACTCCGACTCGCTGAGCATCCGGCCGGCGAGCGCGACGAGCCCGCCGAGCGCGACCACGCTCAGGCAGTGCGCGTTGACCCGCGGGTCGCGGCGGTGCCGGCGGGCGAGCTGCCGGGCGGTGAGCAGCGCGTCGACCCGGCCACCGGCGAGTTCGTCCACCCTGGACAGCACCAGGAGTACGTTCACCGGCGCGGCCCGGGCCACCGAGCCCGGCTGCGCCGCCTGGAACGGCGGCAGATCGTCCCCGCTGCCGTCCCGGCTCAGATAGAGCACGGCGTCCGCCTCGCGGACGATCCGCTGCACGGTGGCCGCGCCGCCACCGGGACCGCCGACCAGTTCGGCGTCCCCACCGGCGGTCGGCCCCGCCCCGAGCGCCAGCCGCCCTTTCCCGGCCCGGTCGTCCTCGTCGGCCGTCCGGGTGTCGTCGGCCCGATGACTGACCGCCGGAGTGTCGATCAGTACGGCGTGCCGCAGCGCCCGGGTCGGCCACTGCACCACGATGTCGTCGACCTGGTCCCACCGCCCGCCACCGAGGTCCACCCGCATCCCGCTGGCGGTACGGGTCACCGCCAAGTCCCGGGGCGCCCCGCCGGTCGGGTACGCGGTGACCCGGGGCTCCGGTCCGTCCTCGTACCAGGTGAAGACCTGGCGGCCGTCGGCCACCTCGACCGGGGCGACCGCCTCGCCCATCACGGCGTTGACCAGCGTCGACTTGCCGGACCGCCACGGGCCGGCGACGGCGATCCGCAGTGGCTCCTCGAACCGGGCGAACTGCCGGTGCAACTCCTCCACCGCTCGGGGATCGTTGCCGTAGACCTCCAGCGCCTCGTGCACCAACCCCCAGGCCGCCTCGTCGAGCCGGCCGACCCGGCTCGCGCTCACGGCCCGGGCTCCAGTCCGGTGCGGCCGGTGTCGAGGGACTGGGCGCCGGTCAGCGCCTGCGCCTTCTCGTAGAGGTCGGCCAGCCGCTTCATTTCCAGGGCGAGCCGGCGCTGCCGCTGGTCACGCTCGGCGGCGTCGGCCTCGGCCGCCTGCTTCGCGCTCCGGAACGACCGTACGATGCCCTCCTGCAACTCCTCGGTCAGCCCGGTGAAGTGGTCCCGGAGCATCCGCTGCACCTGCCGGGCGGTGTCCTTGCAGTCCTTGCTCAGCCGGAGGAAGAAGTCGTCGACGTGCCGCTGCGTCGCCGTCTTGACCGCCACCTGCCGGCGTTTGAGCAGCGACTTCCCCTCGTCGCGGACGCTCTTGCCGCCGAACAGCGCACCGGCGCCGAGCGAGATCGGGTTGATCAGCGGCATCCCGGCCAGCGTGGTGGCCAGGCCGAACATCAGCACACCGCCGTACGAGCCGCGCAGCCCGGTGACCAGCTTCTGGGTCCGGGTGAACTTCTCCACCGTCGGCTGCTCCATGATCTGGATCCGGTCGCTGAGGTTCTCCGGTACCCGTACCGACCAGCTCGGCAGCGCGTCGAAGCCGTACCTGTCGAACTGGCTGGCGACCCGGTTGGCGATCCAGCCGCAGCGCTCGGCCAGCCACGCGTAGTTCGCCTCGGCCGCGTCGGTGAGGTTTTCGGTCAGCCACTCCTGGAAGGTGTCCCAGCCGGTGAGCGGGTCGGCCTTGTCGAACGCCTCGTCCACCTTGCGCAGGATCTGCCGGGTACGGTCCCGCAGGTCGTACTCGACGTCGGAGATCAGGTCCGCCATCTCGTCGTTCAGGGTGTTCTGCCAGCGCACCGAGCAGCGGCGCAGCTCGTCCACCTCGCGCTGGGCCGCGTGCAGTTTCGAGATCGGGCCGGACTGCTCGACGGCGACCTCCTTCGACACCGCGAGTTCGGCGCGGAGCGGCGCCGCGAGCTGTTCGAGGACGGTCCGGGCGCTGAGCGCCACCGCCGCCCGGGCCAGCACGTCGGCCTTGCCGGCCTGGTCGCGCTTGATCCGGTTGAGCAGCTCCGGGAAGTGCGACTCGGCGTTGAGCTGCTTGTCGTTGCTCCGGGCCGCCTGGAGGCGCAGCGTCGCGGAGACCGGGATCAGCGCCGCCGGTACGCCCGCGTCGGCCAGGTGCTGCCGGTTGCGCTCGACCACGGTACGCCAGTGCGGCACCATGTCGATCTTGCTCTGCACCACGGCCAGGTTGGCGTGCGACCGGGCGATGTGCAGCAGCAGGTTCAGCTCGGCGACCGAGAGTTCCCGGGTCACGTCCGAGACCAGCAGCACCAGGTCGGCCTGGTTCGGGGTGGCGGCCGGACTGATCGCCCGCCCCGGATCGGTACCGTCCGCTCCGGGCGTGTCGACGAGGACGAGTCCGGAGGCGAGCAACGCCCGGGGGATGCCGATCTCGGCGTGCTCCAGCCCACCGCCCGGCCGCCGCCCCACGGTCCCACCACTGGTGACCGTACGCCCACCGCCGGCCGGTCCGGCGGCGGCCAGGGCTTCCCCGATCCCGCCGCTGCGACCGCTGATCCGGGCCACGATCTGCTCGATCGGCACGGCGAGCCGCTGTGCCGGACCGGGTACGGCCGTGCCGGGACGCGCACCGGAGACCGGTGCGCTGGCCGGACCTGCCGGGCCGGTCCGCTCCGGTGGCCCCTGCGGGGCGCGTCGCCGGGCCGTCGGCCGCTCCGGATCCTGGCCGTCCGCCGGCCGCCGCGCCGGCTGGTCCGGTGCCTGCGGCGGGCTCCAGACCAGGGCGGCGGTCGGCGTCTCGGCGTGTCCGACCACGGTCGGGATGGTGGTGCTGACCCCATCCCCCACCGGGCAGACCGAGGCGTTGAGCAGCGCGTTGACGAGTTGGCTCTTGCCCTGTTTGGGTTCGCCCACGATCAGCACCCGCAGCCTCGGATCCAGCAGTTGGGCCCGCCGGAGCCGAAGCCACGAGATCAGGTCGCCCCGACCGTGCGCGCCGGAGACCCGCACGATCTCGTCGAGTACGTCAAGCCAGATGGGCGCCATCACCGCACCAAGTGTGCCGGTTGCGCCGGAATTATCAAGAGGACCGAAGGCCGGACCGTGGGACCACGGTCCGGCCTTCGGTGGGCCTCACGGACTTCCCGCGCTCAGAGAAGGTCGTCCGCGATTCCCAGGAGGCCGCCGGAGGTGGAGGCGTCTACTTCTCCGGCATGGCCGCTGTCACCGATGACACCCGAGGTGGTGTCGCTGAGAGTGTTGCCGAGGCTGTCGGTCAGGCCGGTCACCGTCGAGGTGGTGTCGTCGAGTACCGGTGTCCCGGTCGAGCTGAGCGGTTCGAGGTCCAGCGCGTCGCCGACCCCGGTCACCGTGTCGGTCACGCCACCGACGGTGTCGGTCACGCCGCCGACCGTATCCGACACGCCGCCGACACCGAGCGAGTCGACCAGCCCGGTGACGTCGTCCAGCGTGCCCTGCACGGTGTCACCGGCGAAGTCGACCAGGCCGATCTGACCGCCGTCCACGGTGTTTCCGACCGGGCCGTCGGTGGTGCCGACCGCGCCGGTGGGGTCGGTGAGCACCGGGTCGACCACCTCGGAGTCGAGGGTGTCGGCGACGTCCACACCGGTCGGCACCAGCGGGTCGACCAGACCCAGCGGGTCGGAGAGCTGGTCGGCGCCGAGCCCCGGCAGCACGCCGTTGAGCGCGCCCGGCGCGACGCTGATCGCGCCCAGCGTCGCCGCGTTGACGTCCGAACCCGGCGAGTGCGTGGAGACGCCGAGCTGCGTGGCGACGCTCTGCAACTGGCCGATGACGCCGCTCGGGTCGAGCTGGAACTGGCCGAGCCCCAGGTCGTCGCCGACCGGCGCCAGCGAGGTGAGGCCCTGGACCGGCGCGTAGTCCACCACCAGCGGCACCACGTCCTGGACGTCCGCGACGCTGATGTCGGCCAGTCCGGCGTCGCGCAGCGTCCCCTCCGGGTCGATCTCGAAGGCCGAGCGGGCGTCCGGATTGGTCAGCAGGTTCAGCACGAAGTCGTGCAGTGTCTGGGGCGAGCCCATGTGCCGGTCTCCTCGGTGCGGTCCCCGCCCGGCGCGGGGTCCGGTGCGGTGTCGTGGCGGCGACGGATCCGCGTCCGGTGAGAGCGGGCCCGTCTGAGGTGGCGCAGGTGGAGCCTGAGGTGGCGCAGGTGGAGCCTCCGGCGGCGGCGCGCTGCGTTGCGCCGCCGCCGGATGTCTGCAGCAGACGGTAGACCGGATCGAGCGCGCCGGACATCGGGGACGGCGCCGGGGTTCAGCGGCCCGTTCGCTAGGGCCGTGCCTTAGATCTGCGTTAGGGGCATAGGGGATGCGTTCCGGCAGAGTTAGGGTCCCGATGGCGGATAGATCTCTGGTACGAAAAGATGACTCCCTAACGGCCCACCGGGCGATCCCAGCCGCCCAGGGGTCGTCCCCGGGTGAGGCCGCGACATGGTACGCGCCGTCCTGGGGTGATGACTCGCGGTGAAGGAATGATCGGATGCCCTACGTCCTCGGAATCGATATCGGCAGCACCACCACGGCTGCCGCTGTCGCCCGGCTCCGGGGTAGCAACTGGGATCCCCCTGAACCCGTCCGGCTCGGACCGGCGGGCTGTTCCGTGCCGTCCGTCCTGCTGATGTCGAGCAACCGGTCGATCACGGTCGCCGACCCCGACGAGTACGACGGTCCGGTCGACAGCGGCTGGGTCGCGCGTGGCTTCGTGAACCGGATCGGTGACGACGTACCGCTGCTGGTCGGTGACGAGGCGTGCTCGGCGCAGGCGCTCACCGCCATGCTCGCGATGTGGGTGGTCGAGCGGGTGATGGACCAGGAGCGCGAGCGTCCCGAGTGGATCGTGCTCAGCCATCCGGCGGGCTGGGGCGACTACCGGCGGCACCTGCTCGGCGAGGCGCTCTGGGACGTCGGACTCGCCGACGTGGCCCTGCTGCCGACGCCGGTCCTCGCCGCCGCCAGCCACGCCGCGCGCGGCTTCTCCGGCCGTACCCTCGCCGTCTACACCCTCGGCGGGCACACCTACTCCACCGCCGTCGTCGACCGGGCCCAGCCGCTCGGCTTCGACCTGCGCGGCGGGCTCGCCGACGCCGAACCACCCGCCGGAGCCGACTTCGACGAGGCACTGGTCGAACACGTCCGCGCCAGCCTCGCCAAGGAACTCGCCGACCCGACCGACCCGCTGGTCCGGCACGCCCTGCTCGGGCTGCGCCGGGAGTGCCGCCGGGCCAAGGCGGAACTGACCGCCGCCGAGACCGCCGACGTACTGGTCCGGCTGCCCGACCGGCAGACCCGGGTTCCGGTAGGCCGGGCCGGGTTCGAAGACCTGATCCGGCCCGCCGTCACCCTGACCGTGGACGAGCTGACCCGTACGGTCCGGTCCTGCGGCCTGGCACCACACCAACTCGACGGCGTGCTGCTGGCCGGCGGCTCGGCCCGGATCCCGCTGGTGCGCGAGCTGCTCGCGGCCCGGTTCCCGGTACCCGTCGAGGTCGAGGCCGACCCGCAGCTCACCGTCGCGGCCGGTGCCGCCGTGGCCGGCGGCCAACTGCTGGACCGGCAGCGGGGCAACCGGCCGCCACCTCGCCCGCCGGTGATGCGTCCGCCCCGACCCGGCGCCCGGCGCGGCGAACCACCGGCCCGCCGGCAGCGCGGCCGCTCCGGCGACGGCCGCGAATCCGGCCGGCACGACGAGGAACAGTCCCCGCTGCCGCCCCGGCCGCCGATCCGGATCACCCCGCTGGAGCTGCCGATGCGGGCGCTGTCCCGCCTCGCGTCCGGCCGCGACAGCATGGTGATCGGCCTGGCCGTGCTGGTGGTCGCGCTCGGCGTGCTGCTCGGCGCGGCCGCCGGGACGGACCCGCTGACCGTCGCCGCCCCGGACGGGTGGGGCCGGTGAGGACCGCCTTGACGCCGCGTACCGACACCGACGCCCCGCTCGTGCTGGACGAGCAGACCGCCGCCTTCCTGAACCGGGTCGACGCCGACCCGCAGGCGCCGCTCTGCACCGCCGTACAGGCGGCGGGCGGGCACGGCAAGACGGCCGTACTGGCCCGGCTGCGCCGCGGCTACCAGCAGGCCGGCGTACCGGTGCTGGACTCCTGGCGGGAGCTGGCCGATCCCGCTGACCCCGATCCGGTCGTACTGGTCGACGACGCCCACCTGCTCGACGCCACCGCCCTGGCGGAACTGCGCCGGCTGGCCGAGACCGGTCGGACCCGGCTGGCGGTCGCGTTCCGGCCCTGGCCCCGCCCGGCCGGGCTGGCCGAACTGGCCGAGGTACTGCACCGGGGCGGGCCACCCGTGCTGCTCGGCCCGTTCACCGAGCAGCGCACCGCGGCATACCTCGGCACGGCGTACGGGTCGACGGTGCCGCCGGGGATCGCGCGGCTGGTGCAGGAGCAGACCGGTGGCGTACCCCGGTTCGTCGAATGGCTGGCCCGGGCGCTGCGCCCGGCCGACCGCCGGGCTGCCCGCGCGGAGCGGCCGCCCACCGGTGCCGAGCGCCCGGCGCCGGCCCTGGAGATCCCCCGGTCGGTACTGCTCCAGTTCGCTCCCGAGTTGGAGAGCCTGGACATCGAGGTACGCCGGCTGCTGCTCGCGATGGCGGCCGGCCCGGCGCTCCCCACCGACCTGCTCGGCGCGCTGCTCTCCCGGCACCCCGACGAACTCGACGAGTTGCTGGCCGGGGCCCGGGCCGCCGGACTGCTCGGGTCAGACGACCGACTCGCCCCGATCGTCCGGCGGGCCATCGCCGCGCTGAGCCCGGCGAGCCAGCGGGCGGCGGTCTGGCAGCGCTTGGCGGAGTTGCAACTACAGCGAGGCGGGCGGGTGCTTCCGCTGGTCCGGTCGATGCTCGACGGCGGCTTCGGCGGCAGTTGCCCGGCCGGCGTCGCGGAGGCCGCCGGTGACGAGGCGCTGGGCGAGGACCCGGCGCTGGCCGCCCGGCTCTTCGCGGTCGCCGCCGCGGCCGGACGGCCGGTGGCGGCGCGCCGGGCGATGGCGGCGGCGCTCTCCGCCGATCTCGACTCCGCGCTGCGCCTGGCCGACCGGCTGATCGCCACGCCGGACTCGCCGGACCGGGCCGAGGGGGCGGCCGTCGCCGCGACCGCGCTGGTGCACCGGGGCCACATGGATCGTGCGGTCGAGCTGTACCGCTGGTCGGGCACCCCGTCGTCGCTGGCGTTCGCGGCTCTCGGCGCGGCCGGTACCGGTCGGGTCGACCAGCTCGACCGGGTACTCGCCGATCCGCCCACGGACGGTCCGCCGACGCTGCTCGCCAGCGCGGCGCTGCTGATGGCCCGGGGGCTGAAGGAGACGCTCTCCGGCCCGCCGACCGCCGCGCTCTCCACCCTGGTGCAGGCGTCAGCGCTGCTCGAACCGGCCGGCCGGTCGGTGCTGCTGCCGGAGACCCCGGCGGCGCTGGCCGCGCTGGTCGCCCTGCACTGCGGTGAGCTGGACATCGGCGAGCGGGCCCTGGACCGGGCCGCCGCCGCCGGGCTCGGCGCGGCCCTGACCGTCCGTCGGCACCGGCTGCTCCAGGCCTGGCTGCTGATGGTCAGGGGGCGGGCGACCGAGGCCGCCGCGCAGTTGGCGACGGTCACCGCCGGCCCGGTGCCGCTGGAGTCCCGCGACCTGATCTTCGCCGCCGCACTGGACCTCGGCACCGCCCGCCGCAACAGCGACCTGCCGGCCCTGCAACGCGGCTGGGAACGTGCCCGGGAGGCCGTCGTACGCCACCCGGTGGACCTGTTCACCCTGCTTCCGCTCGGGGAGTTCGCCATCGCCGCCGCCCGGCTCGGCGAACTGGACCGGCTCGCCCCGTATCTGGGCGAGGCCCGGAACCTGCTGGCCCGGCTGGGCGATCCACCACTGTGGACAACCCCGCTGCACTGGAGCTGCCTGCACGCCGCGATCCTGGCCGACCGGCCGGCGGTGGCGGACGAGCACGTCGCCGCGCTGGCCGCCGCCACCGGGCACACCCGGTACGCCTCCGTGGTGGCCGCCGCCGGGCAGAGCTGGGTCGAGGTGCTGCGCGGCGCCGTCGACCCGGTGCGGGTGGAGGCCGCCGCGCGGGGCCTGCACGGCATCGGACTCTGCTGGGACGGCGCCCGGCTCGCCGGTCAGGCCGCGATCCGTACCTCCGACCGGAAGGCGATGACCACCCTGCTGGACTGTGCCCGGATGCTCCAGGGCCGGCCGGCCGGGGCCAAGGGCGGTATCCGACCGGCGGGTGGTGAAGCCACCCAGGTGGCGGACGCCATCGCCGTACCGACCGAGAACCGGCTCAGCGAACGGGAGCGGGAGGTCGCCGAGCTGGTGCTCAGCGGCCTGACGTACAAGCAGATCGGCGACCGGTTGTTCATCTCGGCGAAGACCGTCGAACATCACGTGGCCCGGATGCGTCAGCGGCTGAACTGTGCCAATCGCGGCGAACTGCTGGCCCGACTGCGGACCATCGTCGAGGAGCGCTCCGGCGGCCGGCCGGTCAGCTCTCCGTGGCCACAGCGGACGGCACGGTGAAGGGGGCGGCGCGCCGGATGGCGGCGTTCGGCTCCGGACTCCGGCGAGGGGGGCCGATCCGTACCCCGGCGGACGCCGCGCCGGTGGACGGTCCGATCGACCGCCCGGGCCCGGCGGACCATCGGCCCGATCAATCACCTCCACCGGACCAGCGACCCGACCAGGCACTGCCATTGGAACAGCGAACCGACCGGGCACGGCCACTGGAACAGCGACCCGACCGGCCACGGCCGGCGGAGCAGCGAACCGACCGGGCACGACCGGCGGAACAGCCCGGCAACCCGCCACGGCCGGCGGGACAGCGACCCGACCAGGCACGACCGGCGGAGCAGCGAACCGACCGGGCACGACCGGCGGAACAGCCTGGCAACCCGCCACGGCCGCCAGGTCAGCCGGGCGCCCGGCCACGGCATCCCGAACAGCCCGGCAACCGGGCACCGCATCCCGAACAGCCCGGCGGTCGAGCGCGGAACTCCGCGGAGCACGGCAACCGGGCAAGGCCGGGGGAAAAGTCGGCCGAACCGGGGAGGCCGGTAAAGCGGCGGGTACCGGAAGGCAAGCCCGGCTCCGCGCCCGGTGGTCCGCCCGGGCGGACCGACCCCGGTCCGGGGCGCGGGAACTCCGGGCCAGCACGGAGCGAGTCCGCGTCCGGACCGGTCCGCAGCGGCTCCCGACCGGCGAGGAACGAAGCCGGACAGGTAAGGGACGAAGCCGGGCAGGTGCGGAGCGAGTCCACATCCGGGCCGGTCGGGGGCGGCGAGACCGAGTCGCCAGGGTCGCCGGTCGGGTCGGCACCCACCCGGATCGTGGCCAAGGGTGCCGCCCTGCTGGTCGTGCTGACCGTGCTCTGGGGCTACGCCACCTTCCTGACCGCCCGGGACGCGATGGACCTGCTCGCGGTCCGGACCCTCGGCACCCAGCTTGGCCAGCCAACCGACGCGCTGATCCTCAGCCTTCAGGCGGAACGCCGGCTCAGCATGGTCGAACTGGCCGCACCGGGCCGGCACCGGGCGGCCCTGCTCGAACAGCGCGCCCGCACCGACGCGGCGGTCGGGGCGCTGCGGCGGTTCACCGACCGGACGGATCTCCGGCTGGCCACCGTCGGCGCGGTGCGGGAGCGGGCCGCGGAACTGGTACGGCGGCTGGACGACCTCCGGCCGCTCCGCGACGACGTCGACGGCGGCCGTGCCGACCGGGCCAGCGCCGCCGCGTCGTACGGAGACATCATCGACGCCGGCTTCGCCGTGTACGGCTCGCAGTGGGCCAGCCGGCGGAGTGACCTGATCGAGGAGACCCGTACCCTCCTCGCACTGTCCCGCGCCGCCGAGCTGCTCTCCCGGGAGGACGCCCTGGTGGCCGGGGCGCTCGCCTCGCCCCGATTGACCGGGGCCGAACACACCCGGCTGGTGGACCTCGTCGCGGTGGCCCGGTTCGCCCGGGCCGAGGCGGGGGCCGGACTGCCCGGGGCGGAGCGGGCCGGCTACGAGCGGCTGGTCACCGGCCCGGTCTTCGCGACCCTGCACGCCGCCGAGACGGAACTGCTGGACGCCGACTGGGACGGCGCAAGCCCACCGGTCCCGCCCGCCCGTTGGCAGGCGGCGACCGAACCGGCCCTGTCCGAGCTGCGGACCCTGGTCACCATCGGGGTACGGGACAGTGTCGACCGGGCCAGCCGGGGCGCGGCCGGGGTGGTCGTCCGAGCCGGCCTGGTCGGTGGCCTCGGCCTGGTGGTGCTGGTGGCAGCCGCCGTACTGACCCTGCGCGGCACCCGGCGGATCGTCGCCCGGCTGGACGAGTTGGGCAGCGAGAACGCCACACTGGTCGGTGCCCGGGACGACCTTGCGGCGGAGCTGGCCAGCCAGCGGAACCGGGCCGCCGAACTGACCGACCGGGCGGCCGAGTTGGCCGCCCAACGCAAGCGGCTCACCAGCCAGCGGGAGCAGCTCGTGGCGCAGACCGGGCGGCGGCAGGCGGAGACCGAGCGGGTGGCCGAACGAGCCGCGCAGATCTCGGCCCGACTCGCCGCGCACCAGCGGGCCCGGGAGGTCAACGTCTGGTTGACCCGGGAGAACCAGAGCCTGCTGCACCGGCAGATCGGCCTGCTCGACGCGATGGAGCGGCGGGAGACCGACACCGAGGAACTGGCCGAACTGTTCCGGCTCGACCACCTCGCCACCCGGATCCGGCGCAACGTGGAACAGCTGATCAGCCTCTCCGGAGGTACGCCGGGCCGGCGCTGGCGGCGGCCGGTGCCGCTGGTCGACGTCGTACGGGGTGCGGTGGCCGAGGTGTCCGACTATCCACGGGTACTGGTGGCCCCCCACTGGTCGGGGGCGGTCGCCGGGCGGGCCCTGCCCGACCTCATCCACCTGCTGGCCGAGATCATCGAAGCCGCGCTATCCGGTTCGGCCCCGACCACCACGGTGCGGATCGCCGGCGAGGTACGCGACGGCGGTCGGGCGATCATCGTCAGTGACGACGGCGTCGGCCGGGGTCCGGCCGAGCTGGACGCTGTCAACGAGTTGATCCGCGACACGCCCAACACGGGACCGCTCAACGGCGCGGTCGGGATGTACGTGGTCGGCCGGCTCGCCCGCCGGCACGGCGTCACCGTCGAATTGACGGCCGGGCCTCGGGGCGGGACAGCCGCGATCGTGCTGGTGCCGGCTACGCTGCTGGTCGAGACATCCGAGCCCGAACCGACGCCTGCCCCGGGCACCACCACCGCAGCGGGGCGGCCGACCGACACCGCCGTCGGACAGCCGGCTGGCGCGCCCCGACCCGGGGCCGCCCCGGCTCTGCCGGTCCGGGTCCGCCGTCCGGACCCGGACACCCCGGTCGGCACCCCGAGCCGGGCCGCCGGCTCCGCTCCGAACGGCGCGCCCGTCCGGCGCGCCGAAACCGACTGGTCGGCGACGATGGAGCTGCCGGTAGCGCTCCCGGCACCCACCGACGACCAAACCGAGAGCAGCGAGAGGACGACAGGTGACTCACGCAGTGGTCACGACGGATAACCTGGTCCGGATACTCGACGAATTCGTGGACCGGGTCTCGGCGGCCGAGCATGCCGTGGCGCTCTCCCCCGACGGGCTGCTGCTCGGGGTCTCCCGGGGGGTCGGCGGCGAACTCGCCGACCAGCTCTCCAGTGTGGTCGCCGGCTTGCAGGCGCTGGCCCAGGCCGCCGCCCGATATTCCGGCCCCGGTGGCGTGCGGCAGGTCATCGTGCAGATGCACCGGGCCTTCCTGTTCGTGGCCGCGACCCGGGGCGGCGCGATCCTCGCCGTCCGGTTCGCCGGGGACGCCGACGTCGACGAGATGGCGTACGAGGTGGCGCTGGCGGCCGGCCGGGCGGACTCGCACCTGCCCACCTTCCCGGTACCGGCCGATGACCTGACCGGGGGGTGACACGGGGTGCGCACCGGTGCAGGAGGTCGGCACGACGACGCCTGGTACGACCAGGACGCCGGGCCGGTGGTCCGCCCCTACGCGATGACGCGGGGCAGGACGCAGCCGATCCGGGGACAGTTCGATCTGATCTCTCTGGTGGTGGCCCGCTGGCCGGTGCCGCAGCGCGCCGAGCTGACGCCGGAACAGTCCGAGATCCTCGCCAGTTGTCGCCGGCCGCTCTCGGTGGCGGAGATCGCCGCCGCGCTGGACCTGCCGGTCGGTACCGTACGGGTGCTCCTCGGTGATCTGCTGGACGCGGGGCTGATCGACACCCACGAGCCGCCGGTGCTGGACGCGCCCTCGGAGGATCTGCTGGAGGCTGTGCTCGCCGGGTTGCGGGCACTCTGATCCGCTCGGCCCGGTCTGACGGGCGGGGGCGGCGGGGTGTCGCCACCCGTGCAGCGAAAGGGAAGTCACGTGCGCAAAGTTCGACAACGTCCGGCGCGTACCCTGCCGGTCGCCATCCTCGACGTGCTGCTCGCCGGGGTGGCGGCAGTACGCGCCCTGGTCCGTCGGGTGGCCGGGCTGCTGCCGGCACGCCGGGGCGACCGGGTGGTGGCGAGCGTGATCGTCGCGGCGGCGCTGGTCGCGGTCATCGGCACCGGGTTCCTGGTCGTCACCCTGCTCCGCACGCCGGACCAGTTCGCGCCGCTGGGTGTGGCGCCGCCGCCCTCCGCCGAGATCGAGGTGGAGCCCGGGGACGGGACGGACACTGCCAGTGGTAGCGCGACCCCACCGGCCTCCTCGCCACTGGCCCCGTCACCGACGCCGCCCCGGGCCGGGCCCCGGAGCAGGCCGGAGCGCTCCGGCTCCCCGTCCCCGACTCCCCCGCCGCCCCTGGCCGCCCGGTACGCGACCGAGGACGTCACACTGCTCAACTACACCGCCTCGGTGACCATCACCAACCCCGGTCCGGCTCCGGCCAGCGACTGGCGGCTCGTCATCACGCTGCCCCGGACCACCCAGTCCGTCGCCGCGGTGGACGGCGCCCAGGCCAGCCGCGAGGGCGCCACCTGGACCTTCGTCCCGGACCGGGCGACCAGTCGGGTCCCGGCACGCGGCTCGGTGCAGGTGCGCTTCCGGGTCGACGGCGCGCTGATCGACGGGGAGCCGACGGCCTGCACGATCAACAACCGCCCCTGCGAGGCGTAGCCGTCCGCGATGAGCTGCGCACGCCGCTGGCGACTATGCACGGCTGGATCGACCTGTAGCAGGCATACCCGCCGGTCATCAGGCATAGCGGGGCCGCCAGCAGCGACGTCGGCCGGTCGGCGTCACCGGCCGGGCCCGGCTGGCGCCCGCCCGGATGCGGCCCGTCGTCGCGGCGGCCACAATCCGGGTCATGGATCAGACCTCGATCACCCTCGGGCCGGCCTTCTTCGTCGTCCTGGCGGCGCTGGCACTGCTCGGCGCCGGGGTCGTCGGCTGGGCAAGGCTCGGCCCGGGTCGGGCGGTACTGACCGCCTCCGGCCGGGCCGCGATCCAGCTCGCGGCGGTCTCCGCGATCATCATCCTGGTCCTCCGCTCCTGGTGGTCGACGCTGCTCTTCGTCGTCGTGATGTACGTGGTCGCGGCCGGCACCTCCGCCCGCCGGGTGACCGGTGGACGTACCGGCTGGATCACCCTGCTCCCGATCGGGCTCGGCGTCGCCCCGGCGCTGACCCTGCTCGTCAGCACCGGCGCCGTACCGCCGACGCCGCTGGCCGTACTCCCCACGGCCGGGATCCTGATCGGCGGTGCGATGACCGCGACCAGCCTGGCCGGCCGGCGCGCCCTGGACGAGTTGCACACCCGGCACGGCGAGTACGAGGCGGGGCTCGCCCTCGGTTTCTCCGATCGGGACGCCGCGATGGAGGTCTGCCGGACGTCAGCCGGTCAGGCCCTGGTGCCAGCTCTCGACCAGACCCGTACGGTCGGACTCGTCACGCTGCCCGGCGCGTTCGTCGGCGTACTGCTCGGCGGTGCTAGCCCGGTGCAGGCCGGCGCGACCCAACTGCTCATCCTCGTCGCGTTGCTCGCCGTGGAGGCGATCGCCATCGCCGGAACCGTCGAACTGGTCGCTCGGCACCGGTTGACCGCCGCCCCGCAACCGGCCGGCTCCGCCCCGACCCGTCACTGATCCGGCGGCGTCCCGCCGTCAGCCGCTATCCGACCGTCCAGTCGAGCCGGCCCTCGGCGTCGACGGTCGGGCGGTACCGCCCGGAGTACGGCTCGCCGGTCTCCAGCGACTTGGCCACTCCGGCCAGCAGCTCACCGACCGAGGCTGGCCAGCCGTCGAAACCGGTGCCGTCCTCGGGATAGAACTCGCCGATCCGGCCGTGCCGACCAGGCCGCTGGTCGACCAGCAGGCTTCCGCCGTCACCGGCCGACGCGAACGGTACGAAGGACGGGTGCCACCAGTGGTCGTCCATCGACACGTCGGCCCGGACGTTGCAGTTCACCGCCCAGTCGGCGGCGATCTGGTCGAGCCGCAGCGGCCGGTAGAAGGGCGGGAGATCGAAGTCGTCCGCCCCGTCGTGTCGGCGCAGCGAGGCGACCAGGTCGGCGGGGAACGCCACCGACATCCGGGCCTGGAGCGCGGCGATCCGGGCCGGTGCGGCTGGCGGGCGCAGGCCGGCCCGGCTGCGCGGGGCGTGCCGGGCCAGCCAGCGCTCGATGCGCAGCCAGGCGGCGTCGACCCGGGCCGTGGTCGCCGCGTCCGGCACGGTGCCGACCACCTTTCTGGCGGGATGGACGCAGGCGACGGCGAACGGAGACCCGGCCGGGGTCGGGGTCCACACTGGCATCGGCAGCCGGGCGGTCGGCCCCGCTTCGTTCGGCATCTCCCGGATCGTGGTGATCCGCTGGGTCACCTCCGCCGGACCGGTCGGCGCGACGACGGTCAGGCCGCAGAGCAGCAGCACCGAGGCGAGGAAGACCACCAGCAGGACGACCAGTACCCGCTTGCCGCTGACCGTCCGCCGGACGGGCGTCCGGGCCGGCCGGTGCCCCACCGGCTCCGCCACGATGCGGCTCGGCCTCCCCTGCCCCGCACCGGAAACCGGCTCCGTCCCGGCACCCGGCGGCTCCGCCGGCCCATCGGCCGACGACGCAGCCCCGCCAGCCGACCGTTCCGCCGACCCGGCAGCCGACCGCTCGGCCGAGTCGGTGGGCGGCGTGGCTGGTGGTGCGACCTCGGACGGTGCCGGAGCGGTGGTCGAGGTCGGGCGGCGGCTGGCGTGCAGCAGCGGATCCAGCCAGCCCGGGGCCGCCGCCCGGAACGCCTCCGGCCGGTCGGCCGCGTCCGCCGGAATCCGGCCGGCCAGCCCGACCGGCAGCCCGGCGAGTTCGTCACCGTCGCCGACCGCGACCACCGTACCGGTGAGATCGCGTCCGTCGAGGACGTCGAGGGCCAGCGTGGTGTGGTTGGCCGCGTCGGGCCCCAGGTCGGCGACGAGCACCACCGGAGCGCCGAGCGCCCAGGCCAGGTCCGCGAGGGTCCAGCCAGCGCGACCCAGCGGTACGACGAGACCGGACGCCCCGGTCACCAGGACCAGCCCATGGGTACGCGACAGCGCCCGTACGAGCCCGACCAGGTCGTCCACGCCTACCGGGTCGACGGCACCGGCGCGCACCTCGAGATAACTGGCGAGGTTGTCCCGCAGCAGTGTGGGCGCGACGTCGGAACCGTCATCGACGATCCGGAGCACCGCCGCCCGGGCCGTCGACGCCGCGCAGAGGACGGCCGTGGCCACCGCCCAACTCGTGGTCGACGAGATCGTGGTAACCACCCACGGACCACCGTCCGGCCAGGACATCGACGCCTCCCCAGGTCGCCCGCAGCCTACCGAAACCGCCCGGGTACGGGGGGACCCCGCGCGCCGCCCGGCCTCGCCGCCGCTGCGCCCGGGCCCGTTTCGCTCCGGGCACCGGCGGGCACTTCAAGGGTCGGCGAGGTGCGGAGAGCACCTCGGCGAGAAACTGGAGGACACGATGGGCATGGGAGACAAGATCCGGCACAAGATCGAGGAAGTCGCCGGAGCGGCCAAGGAGAAGGCCGGCGAGGCGACCGGCAACGAGCGGCTCCGTGCCGAGGGCGCCACCGAGCAGACCGAGGCGAACGTCAAGCAGGCCGGTGACCACGTGGGCGACGCCGCGCGGGACACCCGGGACGCGTTCCGGCCCTGAGTTCCCACCCGGACCCGGGTGGTGGGTGCCTCGACCCTGGGCACTCACCACCCGGGTTCGCCGTGCCGCCGGCAGCCCCGCCGAGCTGCTGGTTAGGCGTGGCTTATCTTACTTAGGTGCCCCTAACCCTCCGCACCCCGGCAGTACCGGGCCAGGCGCCGCCGCCCCCGCACCGGACCACGGCCGGTCGGCGTACCGCCCTGGTGCTGGTGCTGCTCGCCGCGGTCGCGCTGGCCTGCCTGGCGAGCGTGCTGATCGGCGCGAAGCACGTACCGCCGGGCGAGGCGTTGCGGGCGTTGACCGGTGACCGGAGCGGAGACGCACTGCTCGTCGCGGAACTGCGCTTCCCGCGTACGCTGCTCGGCCTGCTGGTCGGGGTCGCGCTCGGGGTGGCCGGCACGCTGGCCCAGGAACTCACCCGCAACCCGCTCGGCGATCCCGGACTGCTCGGCGTCTCGGCCGGAGCCGCCCTGGCGGTGGCGACCAGCATCGGGGTACTCGGACTGACCTCGCCCTACCAGTACGTCTGGTTCGCCTTCCTCGGTGCGGCCCTGGCCGGCGCCCTCGTCTACGCCGTCGGCGGTGCGGCCCGGGCGTCGGCGAGCCGGGGCAGCGCCTCTCCGGTCAAACTCGCGCTCGCCGGCGCGGCGGTCACCGCGCTGTTGATGAGCCTCACCAACGCGCTGGTGCTGCTGGACGTCCGCACCCTGGACCAGTACCGGTTCTGGGCGGTCGGCTCGCTCGCCGGCCGGGACGGCGGCCTGGCCGGTCAACTGAGCCCGTTCGTCCTGGCCGGGCTGCTGCTGGTCGCGGTCATCACGCCACGACTGAACGCGCTCGCCCTCGGTGACGACCTCGCCGGCTCGCTCGGGGTACGGGTCGGCACCACCCGGCTGCTCGGCGCGGCCGGCGTGATCCTGCTGACCGGCGCCGCGGTGGCCGGCGCCGGTCCGGTCACCTTCGTCGGGCTGGTCGTGCCACACCTGGTACGCACCTTCACCGGGCCCGACCTGCGCTGGCTGCTCCCCGGGTCGGCGCTGGCCGGTGCCGCGCTGCTGCTCGGCGCCGACACCCTGGGCCGGCTTCTCGACCATCCCGGCGAGGTGCAGGCCGGCGTGGTGACCGCGATGATCGGCGCCCCGTTCCTGATCGTCCTGGTGAAGCGCGGCCGGTTCCGGGAGCAGACCCGATGAGCCTGCGCCTCCCCGACCGGGCCGCGCCGGCACCGCCGCCCGAGACGAGCGCACCGCCGCCCGGGACGACCGCACCGCCGGTTGTCGGGGCGGCCCGGCGACGGGGCCGGGTGGGCTGGGAACTGGCCGGGCTCGGCGGCATCGTCCGGCCCCGGGTGGTCGGGGTGCTGCTGCTGGTGGTCGTGCTCGCCGCCGCCGGGCTGGTCGCCTCGGTCTCGGTCGGCGAGTTCCCGATCCCGGTCGGTGACGTCGTGGCCGCCCTCACCGGCACCGGCGGGGCGGACGCCACCCTGATCGTGCGCGAGCTGCGGCTGCCCCGGGCACTGACCGCGCTGCTGGTCGGCTGCGCGTTCGGGCTGGCCGGAGCACTGATGCAGGCGGTCACCCGCAACCCGCTGGCCAGCCCGGACCTGATCGGCGTGACCGCCGGGGCCAGCACCGGCGGGGTGGCCGCGGTGCTGATCGGCGGGGTGACCTCGGCCGGCGCCGGCTCGTACGCCAGCGTTCCGTTCGGCGCGCTACTCGGGGCGCTGGTCGCGGCGAGCATCAGCTACGGGATGGCGTTCCGGGACGGCACCATCACCGGGTTCCGGTTCGTACTCGTCGGCATCGGCGTGCAGGGGGCGCTCACCGCGCTGACGAACTGGCTGCTGGCCCGGGCCGACGTCAACGAGGCGTCCCGGGCGATGGTCTGGCTGACCGGCTCGCTGAACGGGCGCGGCTTCGAGCACGCCTGGTGGATGGGGCTGGCCCTGCTGGCGGTCGTACCGGTGGTGCTGGCGCTGATCCGGCCGTACCAGTTGCTCCAGTACGGCGACGACACCGCACGGGCGCTGGGTCTGCCGGTGGACCGGGCCCGGATCGTGTTGCTGCTCGCCTCGGTCGTGCTGGCGGCGGTGGCGACGGCGGCGGCCGGCCCGATCGGTTTCGTGGCGCTCGCCGCACCGCAGATCGCCCGGCGGCTCACCGGTACCGCCAACCTGCCACTGCTGACCAGCGGCTGCGTCGGTGCGGCCCTGCTACTCCTCACCGACCTGGCCGCCCGGCTGGTGCTCGCCCCGATCGAGCTGCCGGTCGGCGTCGTCACCGGTGCGGTCGGGGCGCCGTACCTGATGTGGTTGCTGGCCCGGGCGAACCGGGTCGGCCGGGCCGGCTGAATGAACCTTCTCCACCTCCGCTGCGGTCCGTGGTGGCTGCGGGTGGAAGCCGGAGCGCAGCCGTCGCGCGGTCCAGGTGGAGACAGGTTCGGTGTCCGGCGGGGCGTACGCCGGCCCACGACGGCAGGACATCTCGACCGGTGCCGGCGACCGGCGAGGCCCGACGATAATGTGGAGGACGAATGACCGCGCTGCTGGGCAGCGACCTTCGGCTGGGGTACGGCGACCGGATCGTGGCCGAGGGCCTCGACATCGAGCTGCCGGCCGGCAAGGTCAGCGCGCTGGTCGGGCCGAACGCCTGCGGGAAGTCGACGGCGCTGCGGGCGCTGTCCCGGCTGCTGGCACCGGCCGCCGGGGTCGTCTATCTCGGCGGGGACCCGATCGCCAGCCTGTCGAACCGGGAACTCGCCCAGCGGTTGGCGCTGCTGCCGCAGTCGCCGATCGCCCCGGACGGGATCACCGTGCGGGACCTGGTGGCCCGGGGGCGTACCCCGCACCAGCACTGGTGGCGGCAATGGTCCCGGGCCGACGAGCAGGTCGTCGACGCGGCGCTGGCCGCCACCGGCACCGCTGAGCTGGCCGACCGGAACCTCGACGAACTCTCCGGCGGGCAGCGGCAGCGGGTCTGGATCGCGCTGGCGCTGGCCCAGGACACCCGGGTGCTGCTGCTGGACGAGCCGACCACCTATCTGGACCTGGCCTACCAGGTGGACGTGCTGGAGTTGGTCGCCGAGTTGAACCAGCGGGACGGCACCACGGTGGTGATGGTGCTGCACGACCTGAACCAGGCGTGCCGGTACGCCGACCACCTGGTCGCGATGCGGGCCGGCCAGGTCGTCGCGGCCGGACCGCCGACCGAGGTGGTGACCCCGGAACTGGTCCGCGAGGTGTTCGGCCTCGACTGCCGGATCATTCCCTGCCCGGTGGCCGGCACGCCGATCGTCGTACCCGAGGGGCGCCGCCGGTGACCGGCGGTACCGGTGCCGGCAGGCCGGGTGGGTCGGTGACCAGGGGCGACACGACGCGGTGATCGGGTTCGCAGTTTCCATTCAGCGGTGAGCAAGGCTAACCTAACTACGAAGTAGGCGAGCCTTACCTTAGTACAGGAAGAAGGAAGTTCCATGCGTCGATTCGCGCGCGGCACCGGGGCAGCCCTCCGGCTCGCCGCCGGCCTGACCGGGCTGACCCTGGCCGTCGGGCTGTCGGCCTGCGGCACCTCGGACCCGGCGGGCGGGACCGACACCGGTCAGGGAGCCGCGGTCGACGCCGGATTCCCGCGCACCATCACCCACGACAAGGGCAGCACCGAGATCAAGGCGAAGCCGCAACGGATCGTGGCACTGGACAACAGCCTGGTGGAGGCGGTCGTACTGCTCGACCGGCCGCTGGTCGGCGGGATCGCCAGCTACCGGAACCAGCAGACCTTCCCGGACTATCTCGGCGACGCGGTCAAGGACACCAAGGACATCGGCCCGCTGGACAACCCGAACCTCGAACTGATCGCCTCGCTCCGGCCGGACCTGATCGTGTCGGCGACCGTCCGGCACGAGGCGCTCTACGACAAGCTCTCCGCGATCGCGCCGACCGTCTTCGTCAAGACCACCGGACCGATCTGGAAGGACAACATCACCCTGCTCGGCAAGGCCCTCGGCGAGGAGACCAAGGCCGAGCAGGAGTTGACCGCGTACGAGGCGCGGGCCAAGAAGATCGGCGACGAGGTCAACGCCAAGGCGAACAACCCGTCCGTCTCGGTGGTCCGGTTCGTGGACGGCCCGACCCGGCTGATGGCGAAGGCGTCGTTCATCGGGATCATCCTGGCCGACGCCGGGCTGAAGCGCCCCGCCTCGCAGAACGAGGAGACCTTCGCCACCGAGATCAGCGAGGAGCAGATCGAGCTGGCCGACGCGGACCACATCTTCGTCACCACCTACAGCGGCGGCGAGAGCTACAAGGAGAGGTTCCAGGCCAACCCGCTGTGGACCCGGCTGGCCGGGGTGCAGGCCAAGCACCTGTACGAGGTCAAGGACGAACTCTGGATGACCTCCGTCTCGGTCCAGGGTGCCCACTTCGTCCTCGACGACATCGCGCAGACCTTCCAGGTCGACCCGGCGAAGTAACGCCGTGCGGCTCTATCTGACCGCGCTCAACCCGACCGACTCGGTACTCGACGGCTTCCTGCCGGCGGCCGCCCGGCTCGGGCTGCCGGTGACGGTACTGACCGACCAGCCTGCCGCCTGGCCGGCGAGCCCGGCCCAGCGGTCCGGGGCGGAGGTGGCCGGCGCGGACGTCCGCGACGTGCGGGGCGTACTCGACGCGGTGCACCGGGGCGAGCCGCCGGTCGCGCTGCTGTCCAACAGCGACCACCTGCAGACCCCCACCGCGCTCGCCGCGGAATACCTGGGACTGCCCGGCAAGGACTGGCGGGCGACGCTGCGTGGCAAGGACAAGCGGCTGACCCGGCGTACCGTCGCCGACGCCGGACTGGACCGGGTGGCGGCGGTGGCGCTCGGCCCGGACGACTCCCCGGAGCGGGCCGCGACCGTGCCGTTTCCAGCGGTGGTGAAGCCGCGCGAGGGCGTGGCCAGCGAGGACGTCTATCTGGTCGACGGGGTGACCGAGCTGCGTCGCCGGGTCGCGGAGATCCGCGCCCGGCGGCCCGGCCAGAGCCTGCTGGTCGAGGAATACCTGGCCGGTGACCTGCACACGCTGGAGACCCTCGGCGACGGCACCACGACCGCTGTGCTCGGCGGCTGGCGGACCAGCCTCGGACCGCCGCCGACCTTCACCGAGGAGGCCCTCGACTGGGCACCCGAGCTGCCGGCGCCGCTGCTGGCCCAGGTGCTCGCCCAGCTCGACGCGCTCGGCGTCGGCTTCGGCGCCTGCCACACCGAGTTCGTCGTCGCCGACGGTCGGGCCCGGCTCGTCGAGGTCAACTACCGGCTGATCGGCGACCGGGTCGACCTGGTGATGGCCGAACTGCTCGGCCTGCCGCTCTTCGCGCAGGTCATCCGGATCCACGCCGGCGATCCGCTACCGGCCCTGCCCGACCCGGTGAGCCTGGCCCGGCACGCCCGGGTCGAGTGGGTCTGTGCCGACCGTTCCGGGACCCTGGTCGCCGCGCCGGGCCCGGTGGACGCGACCGGACCGGGCGGGGTCCTGCTCGGCTCGCGTCCACTGCGGACGGTCGGGGTGACCGCGCCGCTGACCGGTACCAACCGGGACTATCTGGCCGCGCTGCACGGGATCGGCCCCGATCCGGCGACCGTGCGCGACGCGCTCCGCGACTTCCGGGCGGCCCACCGCTGGAAGATCGAGGCATGACGACGCAACGGCGAGGGCAAAAGGGCAGCGGATCCGGCGGTGGCTTCCGTGGGCGGGGCCAGCGGACCTCCGCAGGCGGTGCGGTGGCCGGGGCCGGCGCCGACGCCGCCGAGCGGCAGCTCTTCCAGCGGGTACTGGACACACTGCTTCGCGAGGACCACCTCGGCCTGGCCGGCAACGGGCAGCGCAGCGGGCGATGGTGGCTCACCCGGATTCCCGGCGCCCGGCTGCGGCTGCCGGTCGAGCCGGACGGGTTCCAGCACGAACTGCGTACCGCCCGGCCGGAACTGGTGGTGCTGCCGGACGACGGGCCGGAGCCGGCCGTACCGCCCGACGACCAGCCGGACCCGGAGCGGATGGTGCTGCGCGACGGCGGGACCGGCTCCGGTGTCCGGGGACGGGTGGTGCGGAGTCTCGACGGGCTGCTCGACGTGCTCGCCCCGGTGGACGATCCGGAGGCCGAGGCCGGGTGGGCCGCGTTCCGCGCCGAGTGCCGGGACGATCTCGTCGCCCGCCGGCTCGCCGCGCAGACCCGCTCCCGGGTCTACCCCGACCTGCTCGCCACCCGCGCCCGCACCCCGGACGGGATGGCCGGAGCGCTGCTCGACGACGTACTGGCCGCCCGGGCGGACCACCCGGTCTATCCGACCAGCCGGGCCCGGATCGGCCTGGACCGCACCGCCCTGCTCGGGTACGCCCCGGAGCACGCCCCGACCTTCGCGCTGTGCTGGCTGCCGGTGCCCCGCGCCGAACTGACCCTCACCGGTGCGCTGCCGGACTGGTGGCCGCCGTCCGGTGAGCCGGAGACGGTGCTGCTGCCGGTGCATCCGGTCACCGCCGACCGGCTCCACCTGCCGGTCCGCGCCGACGTGCCCGAGGTACTCGTCCGGCCGACCCTGTCGACCCGGACGGTGGCGCTGGTCGACGACCCGTACACGCACCTGAAGCTGCCGCTGGCCACGGCGGCGCTCGGGGCCCGGAACATCCGTACCATCGCGCCGGGCACCCTGGTCGACGGCGCGGAACTGCACCGGCTGCTGGCCCGGATCGCCGCCGCCGAGCCGGCGTTCGCGGGTCGGATCCTGCACGCCGACGAGAGCTGCTACGGCCATGCCGGCGATCCCGCCCGGTCCTTCCTGGTCCGCCGCTTCCCGGCCGAGCTGGCCGGGCGGGTCGTGGTCCCGGTCGCCGCGCTGGCCGCCGAGGACCCGGCCGGCGGTACCGTCGCGCAGCGGGTGGCCGGGGCGGATCCGCGCCCGCTGCTGGAGTCCTATCTGGACCTGCTGGTCGACTGGCACGGTTATCTCTGGCTGCGGCACGGCATCGCGCTGGAGGCGCACCAGCAGAACATCCACCTCGTCCTCGACCCGCCCGGTGACACCGGCCCGCCCGACGACACCGGCCCGGGCGCCGGCGCCGGTCCCGGGGCGGGCGGCGGCACCGGAGCCGGTGGTGGCCCGGCTGCCGCCGGCCAGCTCGGGCGGCAGCGGACCGGATCGGCCGGCGGCGGGCTGCGGCTGCTCTACAAGGACAACGACGGTGCCCGGCTGGTCCGGCGCCCCGGGCCGGCCCTGCGGGACGAGCGGATGTGGGTCACGGATCCCGGCGAGCTGGCCGACGTGTTCACCACGATCACCCTGCACCTCGCCGCCGCCGCGCCGCTGCGCGCCCTCGCCGAGCGGGGTGTACCGGTACCGGCCCCGGGCCCGGCGCTGCGCCCCCGGCTGCTCGCCACCCGGGACCGCTGGACCAGCACCCCACCCCGCACGACCCCACCCGGCCCGGCCGACGGCGTCACGAACGCACCCGGTCCGGTCGGCTGGGACGTGGCCGCCGCCGGGCGGCTGCTCACCGAGCGCGTCCTGACCGCCGACCACCTGCCGGTCAAGGCGATGCTCACCGCTGGAACGCTGCTACCGAAGCAGCGCACCGGCTGTGCCGACATCAACAAGTACTACCTGCGTACCGGTCCCAACTATCTGCGGTCCGATCGATGACCGGGGTCGGGGGCGGGCCGCGTCGCGGCAAGGAGCTGTCGATGACCGCCGCTGTGTCCCGGCCCACCGCCGACCTTGCCAGCACGCACACGCTGCTCGGCTGTGTCGCGCGGGAGGTCGCCGGTCCGGACCGGCAGACCACGCTGGCCGACGGCCACGCCGTGGTACGGCTGCCGCGCAGTGCCGTACTGCTGCGCTGTGCGGTGGCCCGGGTCTCCGAGGTGGGGGCGCACCGCTACGAGGGCCCGGTGCAGCGGTTCTCCGCCGGCACCTGGTCACCGGTGGACGCGGCCGGGCTCGCCGCCCTGGTCGCCGACGAGCTGACCCTGCGCACCGGGGTCCGCAACGACGAGTTCGCCGGGCAGGTGGTGGCGAGCCGGGACGCGCTGGACCGGGTGCTCCGGCTGCGCCCGCCCGCCGATCCGGACCCGACCGGCGACCCGGTAATCGACTCCTATGTGGACTCAGAACAGTCGCTGGTGCACGGCCATCCCCGGCATCCGGCCCCGAAGTGGCGCAGCGGCGACGTCGAGGCGTGGAACGCGTACGCTCCCGAGCTGCGTACCAGCCTGCGGCTGCGCTGGATCGCCGTACCGGCGGCGCTGCTCGGCTCGGACGGACCGTTCGACGAGCTGATCGAGGTACTCGATCCGCCCCCGGCGCCGGCCGGGCACGCCGTGCTGCCGGTGCACCCCTGGCAGTTCGAGCTGTCCCGGCCACTCGACCCCCGGCTGCGCGACCTCGGCGTGGCCGGTGCGGTGCTGCGCCCGACCGCCAGCGTGCGGACCCTCTACGCACCCCGGGCGGACCTGTTCGTCAAGACCAGCCTGCACGTCCGGATCACCAACTGCGTACGCAAGAACGCCCGCTACGAGTTGACCGGCGCGGTGGCGCTCACCCGGCTCCTCGCCGAGCTGCCCCTGCCGGCCGGGGTGGCGCTGCTGCCCGAGCCGGCGTACCGGACGGTGGAACTGCCGGGGCTGGACGAGACGTACGGGGTGATCCTGCGGGGTGGGCTGCGCCCGCACCTGGCCGAGGGCGAGACGCCGCTGATCGCCGCCGCCCTGGCCGCCGCGCCGCTCGCGGTGGCCGACCCGGTCGGCTGGTGGGAGGCGTACGTCCGGCTGCTTGTCCCGGCGGTGCTGGACCTCTGGTGGCGGCACGGGGTGGTACACGAGGCCCACCTGCAGAACGTGGTGGTGGTGCTGGACGCCGACCGGTGGCCGGTGCGGATGCTGCTGCGCGACCTGGAGGGCGTCAAACTCGACACCGAGCGCCGGGCCGACTGGCTCGCTCGGCTGCCGGCCCAGATCGGGTACGACCCCGAGCAGGCGTTCAACCGGGTCAGCTACTGCCTCTTCGTCAACCATCTGGTGGAGCTGGCCGGAGCGCTCGCCGACGCGCATCCCGGGGTCGAGGCGCGGCTCTGGGCGGCACTGCGCGAGGTGGTGCTGGAGACCTCGGCCCGGCTCGGCGATCCGCCCCGGCTGCGTGCCCTACTGGCCGGCGTACCGCTGCCGGTCAAGGCCAACCTGCTGGTCCGCTGGCAGCGGGCCGCCGACCGGAACGCCGGCTACCTGCCGTTCCCCAACCCGATCGGAGGTGCCTGGTGAGCGCGAGGAGTGAGCCGGGTTTGCGAGCCCCGCAGCGCGAACGAAAGGCGGGCCGGTGAACCTGGGGCCCGGTATCGACCGGCCGAGTTACTGGTACGACCTGGCCGGGCTGGACGCCTCCGTGGCGGCGATCCGGGCCGCGCTGCCGGCCGGGGTCGAGCTGCTGTACGCGATGAAGGCGAACCCGGACCCGGGAATCCTGCGTACCCTGGCGCCGCATGTCGACGGCTTCGAGGCGGCCAGCGGCGGCGAGCTGCGCCATCTGGCCGAGGTGTTCCCGGGTACCCCTCCGGCGGCGTTCGGCGGGCCGGGCAAGACCGACCCGGAGCTGGCCGCCGGGCTGGCCGCCGGGGTGCGCCGGTTCCACGTCGAGTCACCGACCGAGCTGCGCCGGCTCGACCGGCTGGCCGGGCACCGGGGCACGGTCGCCGAGGTGCTGCTCCGGGTCAACCTGCCGGTGCCAGTCGGCGACGCGGTGCTGGTGATGGGGGGCCGGCCCAGCCCGTTCGGGATGTCTCCGGCCGACGCCCGGGCCTGCGCCCGGCTCGACCTGCCCGGGATCCGGATCCGGGGCGTGCACGCCCACCTCGGCAGCGGGCTCGCCGCATCCGGTGCCGCCGCCGTGGCCCGGACGGTCGTGGAGTGGGCGGTGGCCGAACTCGACGCCCGCGAGGTGAACGTCGGCGGCGGCATGGCGGTCGACTACGCCGATCCGACGGCCCGGTTCGACTGGCCGGCGTACGGCGCCGCGCTGGCCGAGCTGCTCGCCGAGCATCCCGGCCGGACGCTGCGGATCGAGCCGGGCCGGGCACTGACCGTCTACTGTGGTCACTACCGGGTCCGGGTGCTGGACGTGAAGCGCTCCGGTGCCGAGTGGTTCGTGGTGGTGACCGGCGGCACGCACCAGCTCCGTACCCCGGCCGCGAAGTCGCACTCCCAGCCGTTCACCGTGCTGCCCCGGCCGGAATGGGGGTACCCGTTTTCCCGGCCGGTCACCGGGGCCGGCCCGGTGACGATCGTCGGGCAGCTCTGCACCCCGAAGGACGTGCTGGCCCGGGTGCCGGACGCGGCCGAACTGCCGCCACCGGGCCGGATCGCGGCCGGCGACACGATCGTCTTCGGCATGGCCGGCGCGTACGCCTGGAACATCAGTCACCGGGACTTCCTGATGCACGACCCGCCGGAGTTCCGGACCGGAGTGCCGGAGGACTGACCGCCGAGAAGTCTCTGACTATAGTCAGAAAAATGACGGCGACGATCGAACAGGCGGCGGCGATCGAACAGGCTCAATCGGTCCGCGATTTCAACCGCTACTACTCGCAGCGGATCGGGCTGCTCACCGACCGCTATCTCGGCCAGGACCGGCCGCTCAGTGAGGCCCGGCTGCTCTACGAGATCGGCACCGGCACGCCCGTCCGCGACCTGCGTACCCGGCTCGGCTGGGACTCCGGTTACCTGAGCCGGTCACTCCGCTCCCTGGAAGGGCAGGGCCTGGTCCACCTCCGGGCGCACGAGACGGACGGCCGGGTCCGGGTCGCCGAGCTGACCGCCGCCGGCACCGCCGAACTCGCCGAGCTGGAGCGGCGTGCCACCGCCGCCGCCCACGAACTGCTGGCACCGCTCACCGCCGCCCAACGGGCGGAGCTGATCGCCGCCCAGCACCGGACCAGCCGGCTACTCCGGCTGGCCGCCGTCACGGTCAAGGTCGTCGAGGCCGACTCGGCCGCCGCCCGGGACTGCCTGACCGAGTACGCCGCCGAACTGTCGACCCGGTTCCCCGAGGGCTACGACAGCCGGGCGCTGGTGGACCCGGCCGAGGTCGGCGGGGCCGGCGGCGCCTTCCTGGTCGCGTACGAGCATGATCTCCCGATCGGCTGCGGCGGGATCCGGACGTACGCGCCCGGTGTCGCTGAACTGTGCCACCTGTGGGTGCATGCCGACGCCCGCGGCCTGGGGCTCGGCCGCCGGCTGCTCGCAGAGCTGGAACGGCAGGCGGTGACCCGAAGCCTGCACACCGTGCGGCTCGGCACCCACGGATCGCTGCCCGAGGCGGCGGCCCTCTACCGCTCGGCCGGCTACCGGCAGATCCCGGTGTACGGCGACAGCCCGTACAACCAGCTCTGCTTCGAGCGGGTCGTCGCCGGTGACGTACCCGGGAAAGCGCTGCCGTCGCTGGACGGCCGGCGGTTCCGCGCGGTGGGCGAGGTCGACGGCGGCGAGGTCGGTGCCGCGACCGTCTTCGACTACCGGGAGCACGGCGGGGAGATCTCGGCGACGTACGCCGGCGGCAGTGTCCGGACCGGCCATCTGGTCGGCACCCGGGACGGCGACACCCTCGACTTCCGCTACGTGCAGCTCAACACCGCCGGCCAGACCTCCACCGGGCACTGTGTCAGCCGGATCTCCGTGCTGCCCGACGGCCGCCTCCGCCTCGACGAGACCTGGTCCTGGGAGTCCCGCGAGGGCTCCGGCACCAGCGCCGCCGAGGAGGTCGAGCCCCACAGCGGCGGGTAGGCCGGCTGGATGGATCGCTCGCACACGCCAAGCAGGATCCTCACGCCGCAGTGTCGCGTGGCTCGAAGCTGACCTTGAGAATCACGTCCAGCGACGCGGCCAGCCGCTCCAGCACTGGCAACGTCGGCACGGTCCCGCCGGCCTCGAAGCGAGCGACCGCCGACTGGGTCATCCCGGCTGCCTGGGCAAGCTGCGTCTGACTCCACCCCCGGCGCTCACGCAGTTCCCGAACCGCACGGCCCAACTCGAACGCCAACCGCGCCGCGTCATAGGCCTCCACAGCTCCAGGCTCGGCCATCCGCCGATCCCGCATCGCCGTCCATTCCGCCCGTTCGCCCATGACTCAGCCTTCCTCCTCGAGCTGGTGCGCCTCGTCCACGCACCGGGCAAACGCCCGGCGCGCCCGGTCGATCTCCCGCTCGTCGCGCATACGTGTCTTGTAGAACACCGTCAGCAGGATGATCCGCCGATCGGCCGCTATCCAGTACGTGATCCTCACCGCCTGCCGCTCCAGATAAAACCGCAACTCACGCAGCTTCCCGTCAAGCTGCTTCGTATACGGCTCACCCAACAGCGGGCCGTCCTCCGCCAGCAGATCGACGTAGAACGCCGCCCGGGCGAACAGTGCGGTCGGCAGGCTCTCCAACCACTTCTCGACCTCCGGTCCAGCTCGACCACACCCCAGGCCATAGCATCAATGCTATACCAGCGGTAGCGCTGGGCCATGCGGAAGAATCGATCGAATCGGCTGGCGCACGTCGAAACCGCTGCTCAGCGGCCTCGGCCGTTAGACCCCGGACGGGTACGTCTCCAGTTCGCCGGGGGCCGTCGAGGCGGGCAGCGGGTGCACCGCGGTGGTGTGGTCGCACCAGATGAAGGCGTCGTACCGGTCGCCGAGCCGGGTCGGCACGTAATTGCCCCACGCCTCGAACGACGGGTCGTAGACCACCCCGATCGCCCGGTGGTCGGCCTCGTCGACCAGCCAGTCCGGCCGGTCGACGGAGTCGAAGACCAGCATGGCCCGCTCGGGCAGCATGTGGTGCAGCCGCTCCTCCACCGACCCGGCCCGGGCCACCGGCACGGTCATCACCTCGGCCGGCGCGCCCCACCGGGTGCCGGCGACCACGCTGCCCTGGTAGCTGCCGAAGCCGACCAGCACCACGTCGTCGGCGCCGTACCGCTCCCGCGCGAGCTGGCCAATGTTGATCATCCCGCCCTGGGCCATGTCGGTGGCCCGGGCGTCGCCGATGTGCGTGTTGTGCGCCCAGACCACCGCCCGGGCCTGTGGGCCGTACCGGTCCAGCAGCCGGTCGAGGGTGTCGGCCATGTGGCTGTCCCGGACGTTCCAGGACTGCGGGCCGCCACCGACCATCGCCCGGTAGTACTTCTCCGCGCCGGCCACCACCGCCGCGTTCTGCCAGGCCGAGAAGGCGTCGGCGCCGTCGGCGGCGGCCCGTTCCCGGGTACGCGCCAACAGCCGCACCACCTCGGCCTCACAGCGGGCCGAGACGAACCGGCTGGCCAGCCCGTACTCCTCGATCCGGGTGCCGTACGGCTCGAAACACCGGTACGCCTCCTGGGCGGCCTCCAGCGACGCCGGGTCCTCCTCGCCCAGGTAGTCCAGGATCGCCTGCATCGAGTCCCACAGGCTGTAGACGTCGAGCCCGTGGAAGCCGACCCGTTGCCCGTCCGGCCGGTCCAGGTTGCAGGCCCGGAGCCACCGGCAGAACCGGGCCACCTCGGCATTGGCCCACATCCAGGTCGGCCACCGCTCGAACCGTTCCAGCGCGCGCTGCGGGTCGTCGTCCCCGCCCGGGGCGGCGACCACCGAGCGGTGTACCAGGTCGCAGTCCGGCCAGTCGCCCTCCACCGCCACGAACGAGAAGCCGCACTCGGCGATCAGCCGCCGGGTCAGCTGCTCGCGCAGCCGGTAGTAGTCGTACGTGCCGTGGCTCGCCTCGCCCAGCATCACCACCCGGGCCGAGCCGATCCGCTCCAGCAGCGGATCGAAGTCGTCCGGGGCCCCGAGCCGGTGAACCTGCATGGCCGGCGGCTACCCTGCGGACCGGCCGGGTAAACCCCTGGTGTGGGTGGGACTGGACCGGGTAAACGACCAGGTATGCGAGCTAACGCGATCCAGTTGCAGGAGTCGCTCGCCGGACTGGACTACCCGGTGTCAAAGGAGGACCTGGTGCGCTGGGCCCAGGAGACCGGCGTCGACACCCAGACTCTCAAGCTGCTCCAGTCGCTGCCGGTCGAGCAATTCCAGACCCCCGCCGAGATCGGCAACGCGATCATCGAACTCTCCTGACCCGCTGCCGGCGCGCTGCCGTCCGGCGGCACGTACTGGAGCCACGGCGGCTACATCGCCGACAACGGCGTCACGGCCGACGGCCGACGCAGTGTGGTGGTCTCGATGTCCAGTGTGCTGGGCCACTCGCGAGCCGACCACCTGCGACAGCAGCGCACCGCCGACACCCTGGTCGGGAACGCGCTCTGCGGCCGGAGGTAACCGCCGGCTGAGCAGACGTCAACCGCCGGCAGCGCCGTTCAGGTACGCCAGAACGGCCAGCACCCGGCGGTTGTCGTCGTCCGACGGAGCCAGGTCGAGCTTGCCGAAGATGCTGGCGGTGTGCTTGCCGACCGCACTCTCACTGAGGAAGAGCCGCTGCCCGATGGCGCTGTTGGACCGCCCCTCGGCCATCAGCTCCAGCACCTCCCGCTCCCGGGGTGTCAGCCGGGCCATCGGCGCGTCCCGGCTGCTCCGGGCGAGCAGCTTGGCGATCACGTCGGGGTCCATCGCCATGCCGCCGCCGGCCACCCGGCGGACCGCGTCGACGAACTGTTCCGCGTTGAAGACCCGGTCCTTGAGCAGGTAACCGACCCCGCCGGTGCCGTCGGCGAGCAGTTCCCGGGCGTAGAGCTGCTCAACGTGCTGGGAGAGCACCAGCACCGGCAGCCCGGGCACCTCCCGGCGGGCCGCCAGCGCCACCTGGAGCCCCTCGTCGGTCTGGGTGGGCGGCAGGCGTACGTCCACCACGGCCACGTCGGGGCGCAGCTCCAGCAGCGCCGCCAGCAGCTCCGGACCGGTCTCCACCGCCGCCACCACGTCGAAGCCGTGCGCGGTCAGCATCCGGGACAGGCCGTCCCTCAGGAGATAGAGGTCCTCGGCGAGGACAACGCGCACGGCACCTCCAGAGTCACCGTCGTCGGGCCGCCCGGCGGACTGCTCAGGTCGACGACGCCGTCGAATGTACCGAGCCGGCGGGCGATGCCGCGCAGTCCACTGCCCCGCGCCTCGTCCGCGCCACCGCGTCCGTCGTCGGCGACCACGATCCGCAGCCGGCCGTCGGCGTACCCGAGTCGGACGGTGATCCGGGCGGCCCGGGCGTGCTTCACCGCGTTGGTGAGCAGCTCGCTCACCGCGAAGTAGGCCGCCGACTCGATCGGCTGCTCCGGCCGGCCGGGCAGCGCGGCGGTGACCTCGGTCCGGACCGGCGTGTCCAGGGCGAGTGCCCGGACGGCGTCGACGAGACCGCGCTCGGCGAGTACCGGCGGATGGATGCCCCGGACCAGGTCGCGCAGTTCGGTGAGTGCCTTGGCCGACGCCTGCCGCGCCTCGGCCAGCAGCGCCCGGGCGGCCTCCGGGTCCTTGTCCAGCAGGTATTCGATGTTGCCGAGGTTGATCCCCATCGCGACCAGCCGGGCCTGGGCGCCGTCGTGCAGGTCGCGTTCGATCCGGCGCAGCTCGGCGGCCTGGCCCTCGGTGGCGTCGGCCCGGGTCTCGGTGAGCCGCTGCACCCGCATCGCCAGCTTGGCCCGGGCGGTCGGGGCGAGCAGCAGCGCGGTCCACCGGCCGTTGAGCCGGAGCACCGCCGGGGCGGCCAGCAGGCCGAGTGCGGCCAGGGCCAGCCCGACCGGCACCGCCGCCGCGTCGTGTCCGGCGACCGAGGCGTACCAGTCGGTGCCGCCGTCCGCCCGCAGCCCGACCAGCATCCACAGCCTCGGCATCGCCAGCCCGAAGATCCCGTAGCCGATCGCGGCGAGCGGGGCGGCCAGGGACAGCCCGCCGACCACCGGGTCGAGCAGCAACCATCCGACGTCCCGCCAGCTCGCCCGGTCCCGGGTGAGCCAGCGCAGCCGCAGGTCGTACGCGGCCCACCGCTCGGTCTGGTAGAGGTGGTTGCCCACCTGGTAGCGGCCGTCAGGCCGGCGGTCCGGCCTGGGCCGGGGCAGGTACGGCGACTCCACCGCCACCCCGCTCCACCGCCCGGCCAGGTGTCGGCGCAGTTCCGGCAGCCACCGGATGTTCTGGATCACCGGTGGCAGCACCACCACGATGCCCAGCCCGTAGGTCAGCAGCAGGGCGACGACGCAGAGCGCGGCCAGGGGCAGGGCGAGCAGGCTCAGCCCGAGCAGGGAGAGCAGCCGGAGCAGCAGCAGGAGTTGACGTCCGTACCAGACGCGGAGGCGGCCGGGCTGCCGATCGGTCTGAGCCAGCCACCACCGGGTCCACCGCAGGTGCAGGGTACGCAGCCAGGGCGACACCGCCAGCCCGGCGGCGGCGACGGCGAGTCCGGCCGGTACCGCCCACCAGTGCCGGCCGGCGGCGGTCACCGCGTACCAGCCGCCGGCGCCGACCAGCACGACGGGCAGGCCGCCGAGCAGCAGCCCGACCGCCGGAGTGAGAGTCATCCAGCCGAGGTCGCGGAAGGTGGCCGGATCGCCGAGCAGCCAGTCCAGCAGGCGGAGGAACTTGGGCACCCAGGGCCGCCGGTAGAGCCGGTTGTCGTGCAGGTAGCGGCCGTCCGCCTCCGGCTGCGGCGGCTCCGGCCGGGGCCGGTACGGCGACCCGAGCGGCGTACCGGGGCCGGCGCCGGCGAGCCGCCGCACCATGTCGGTCAGGTGCCGCCCGGCCAGGATCGGCACCGGCACCAGGAAGAGCAGGCCGAGCCCGAAGCCCGGCACGAAGAAGACCAGATGCACCAGCAGCGCCACCGCCCCGGCCAGGCCGAGCCCGGCCAGCGCCGCTGTGTGCAGCAGGGCGAGCCCGGCGGCGCGTACCGCTCTGGTTGTCATGCGGTCAAGTCTGGCCGGTCCCGGCCGGCGGCGGCAGTGCCGGAAGGCGCCGGGCGGGGGTGGGGCTAGCTACACCTCTGCCCGGTACCCGCCCCCATCGTGGTCGGCACCGGAAATTCCTAGCGTTATCGGCATGGATATCAACGTCTCCCAGCCGGCGGAGCCCGGGCCGGCCGCGCTGCGGCTCGTCGGGCTGACCAAGCGATTCGGCGACACCGCCGCCGTCGACTCCGTCGAGCTGACCGTCCCGGCCGGTTCGTTCTTCGGCCTGGTCGGCCCGAACGGTGCCGGCAAGACCACCAGCCTCTCCATGGCGGTCGGGCTGCTCCGGCCGGACGCGGGTCGCGCCGAGATCTTCGGCGTGGACGTCTGGCAGGACCCGATCGAGGCCAAGCGCCAGGTCGGGGTACTGCCGGACGGGCTGGCCTTCCCGGAGCGGCTCACCGGCCGGGAACTGCTCGGCTACTTCGGGCGGCTCCGGGGCATGCCGGCCGACCTGCTGGCCGGGCGGATCGACGAGCTGCTCCGGGTACTGGACCTGGAGCGGGCCGACCGGACCCTGGTGCTCGGCTACTCGGCCGGGATGCGCAAGAAGATCGGCCTGGCCACCGCGCTGCTGCACGCGCCCCGGCTGCTCGTGCTGGACGAGCCGTTCGAGGCGGTCGACCCGGTCTCGGCCGCGACCATCCGGGCCATCCTGCGCCGGTTCGTCGCCGGGGGCGGCTCGGTGCTGCTCTCCAGCCACGTGATGACGCTGGTCGAGCAGGTCTGCGACTCGGTCGGGGTGATGGACCGGGGCCGGGTGGTGGCGGCCGGCCCGCTGGCCGAGGTCCGGGGCGGCCGGAGCCTGGAGGAGGCATTCGTCGAGCTGGTCGGCGCACCGGTGCCGAACGGGGAGGAGCTGTCGTGGTTGGCGTCCTGATCGAGCTGCGGCTCACGCTGCTGCGCCGGTCGTTGCGTGGCACCCAGGGCTACAACGTCGGGTTCGGTGCCCTCTGTGGGCTGGCCGGAGCGGTCGGCATGATCTGGCTCGCCGGCCGGGGCACCCCGGCCCGGGCCGGTGACCTGCTCACCCTGACCCTGGCCGGCACGCTGGTCGGCTGGCTGGCCGGGCCGGCCCTGGGCGGCGGCGGTGACCTGGGCATCCGCCGGGAACACCTGACGCTGCTTCCGGTGCGCCGCCGCGACCTGCTCCTCGGCCTGTACGGCGCCGCGCTGACCGGGGTCGGCCCGGCGGTCACCCTGGTCTCGGCGACCGCCCTGGTGGCGTACGGCGCCCGGCTCGGCGTCGTACCGGCGCTGGTCGGCGTGCCGGCCGCGATCCTGCTGGTACTCCTGCTGGTGGCGCTCGCCCGACTGGTGGTGGCGACCCTCGGGGCGGTGCTGGGCGGCCGACCGAGTGCCGCACTGAGTGCGCTGCCCTGGGCGGTGATCACCGCCGGGATGGCGCAGTGCTGGGTGGTCTTCGTGGCGCTGGGCGGCAGCGCCCGACCGTTCGCCGACGGGCTGCCGGCCGCGGCCGCCCGGGCGCTGCGGATCGTGCCGTCCGGCTGGCCGGTCGTCGCGGTCTCCTCGGCGCACCGGGGCGACTGGGCGCTGGTCGCCGCCGCCCTCGCCGGGCTGGCCCTGCTGACCGCCCTGGCCCTGCTCGCCTGGGCCTGGCTGCTGGACCGACCGTCCGCCGCACCCGTCTCCCGGGTGGCCCGGCGTACGGCCGCCCGGCCGCCGGCGGGCTCCGCGTTCCGCGCCGTACTCGGCAAGGAGCTGCGTACCTGGTGGCGGGACCTGGTCCGGATCCACTACCTCAGCTTCGCCCTGGTCTACGGGCTGGTCTTCGTGCTGCTGCCGCTGGTGATCCGGATCAGTGACCTGCTGCCGCTGGCCGGCCTGGTGGTAGCGATCATGCTGGTCTCCTGCTCGGCACACCTCTACAGCTCCGACGGGACCGCCCTCTGGATGACCCTGATGGCGCCCGGGGCCGAACGCGCCGACGTACGCGCCCGGCAGGTCGCCTGGCTGCTCGTCGTCGCGCCGCTGGCGGTGGTACTCACCCTCGCCGGCCTGGTCGGCGCCGTGCACTGGTGGACCCTGCCCTGGGTGACCGGGCTGCTGCCGGTGGTGCTCGGCGGCGGCTCCGGGCTGGTCGTGCTGGTCTCGGTACTGGTGCCGATCCGGATGGCGGACCCGCACCGCCGGGGCGGCAATCCGGGTGAGGACGGCGGCCCGGTCGGCGGGCTGGTCTGGCTGATGCTCGGGCTGCTCACGGTGGTCGCCGGGCCGACCGCCTGGCTGCTCTACCAGGGCACCCGGGCCGGCGACCCGGCGATGCTCTGGTCCGCCACCCCGGTAGGGGTGGCCAGCGGCCTGCTCCTCGCCTGGGTGCTGGGACGGCTCGCCCACCGGCGGCTGGCGGCCCACGGCCCGGAACTGCTGGCCCGGGTCGGCACGGCCTGAGCCGCCGGCCAGGCAGTCCGCGGGGGTCGGGCCGGCACGGGGCGGCCCGACCCCGCGGACGTCGGGATCAGGACGGCAGGGTGACGGTGCGGCCCTGTTCCCGGGCGGTCTGCGCGGCGGCGAGCACCGCCACCACGTCCCGACCGAACCGCACGTCGCACTGCTGGTCGCGGGTGCCGCTGTCGACCTCGGTGCAGAGCTGCTCGACGGCCAGCCGGAGCGCATCGACCGGCGTGCCGTCGCGCTGCGGGACGACGTCGATGCCGTCCTCGCCGTGGAAAGCGAACTCGAAGGCGGTCGAGGCGGGCGGGGCGTCCAGGGCCAGCGACAGGGTGCTGGTCGCGGTCTCGCCGTGCGCCAGCGTCAGGTGCACGCTGTTCCGGGGTCCGCCCATCGCGGCGACCTGGGTCACCTGGCCCAGCACCGGCAGGATCAGCGAGACCGCGTGCGGGCCGACGTCCCAGAGCGCGCCGTGCTCCCGCCGCCAGGCCGATCCGCCGTACGGGTTGCCGGGCTGGAAGATCGACGCGTAGTGCACGCCCCGGGCGCCGTGCCAGCCGCCGGTGGCCGCCGCGCTGGCCAGGAAGGTGGCGATGGCCGGCTGGAAGCGGTTGGTGAAGAAGACCACCGATGCGATCCCGCTCTGCGCGGCGGCCGACACCACCCGGTCGGCGTCCGGCAGGCTCAGCGCCAGCGGTTTGTCGAGCAGCAGATGCCGGCCGGCGGTAGCGGCCCGCACGGCCAGATCGGCCTGTACGTCCGGCGGCAGCGCCACGGAGACCGCCTGCACGTCCTCGATCAGCGCGTCGGGGTCGGAGTAGGCCGGTACGCCGTACCGGGCGGCCAGCGCCTCGGCCTTGGCCGGGTCCCGGCCCCAGACGCCGGCGAGCCGGGCCCGGGGATGTCCGGCGAGTGCGGCCGCGTGCACCTCCGCCGCCCAATGACCGGTGCCGAACAGTCCAAACGTGAGCACGGGAATCCCCTCTTCGCGCCGCTGTGAGCAGGGAATTCTTCCTAACACACCCGGTCGGGGCCGGCCCGGCCGACCTAACCGGTCCGCCGTCGGCGCCGCCGGGTCCGGCCGCGCCGCTGGGTGAACCGCTGGACCGTGTGGTACGCCTCCCGCACCTCGGCCACCGACCGGTTCGCCTCGGAGAGCAGTTCCCAGGCGACGGCTTCGGCGGCCCGGGCCTCCTGCTCGGCCCGCCGGGCCCGGACGGCGGCCCGGTCGTACGCCCGTCGCGCCTCGGCCAGCCGCATCCGGGCGACGTCCAGCAGCCGCTCCCGCTCCTCCTGTGCCGGGTCCCAGTTCCCGGTACGCCGGAACACCTCGCGCAGTTGCGGCAGCGAGAGATCTCCCCGCCGGTACGCCGCCAGGGCCGCCCGGGACACCGCACGGTCCCGCTCCGGATCGGGCTCGGGGTCGCGGACCGGTGCGCTGTCCGCCGCCTGCCGGCCGGCGACTACCGCCTGCCGGGCCCGGTCGTACTCCCCCTCGGCCGCCTCCTGGTCCGCCCACGCCTCGTCCCGGTGCCGTTCGGCCTCGGCCAGCGCCACCCGGGCCGCGGCGGCGACGGCGGTGGCACGGCCGGCGTCGGTCTGGGTCGCCACCGCGTACGCCTCCAGCTCCTCGACGGCGGCGCGCAGCCGCTCAGGATCGGGTCGCGGGGTCCTCGGCCGGTCCGCCACCACGGCGAGGACGAGGAGGGAGAAGAGCACCACACCACCGGCGATCAGCAGCGCGGAGACCGCGTCGATGCCGGACAGGTCCACGCGGTGGGGCTCCCGGTGAGGGTGGCGGTCGGGGGTGACCCCAATCATAGAAGGTACTGATATTCCCGCCATGATCGCCCGGTGCCCCGGGAGTACGCGCAGGACAGGCGGAGCTCAGTCGCGCAGGGCCTCCGGCAGCGCGTCGCGGTGCAGGACGGCCAGGCCCGCGACGGCCCGGGTCAGCACGACGTAGAGCCGGTTCAGGCCGCGCGGTTCGGCGGCCACGATCTCGGCCGGCTCCACCACGACCACATGGTCGTACTCCAGTCCCTTGCAGAGGCTGGCCGGCACCACGGCGACGTCGGGCACGTCGACGAGTCCGGCCAGTTCGTCGGCCGTGTCGTCGGCGGCGACGACCGCGACGGTCGTGCCGCGCGGCGCCTGCCGGGCCGCCTCCCGAACCGCGGCGTGCAGATCGTCGACCCGCCGCACCGACAGCGTTCCGCCGGGCCGGTACGAACGGGTCGGCACGATGCCGGGGTCGAGGACCCGGGCCGCGTACTCCGCGATGACCTGCGGTACCCGGTATCCGGTCAGCAGTTCCAGCGTCCGGACCTCGCGCTTGCCGAGCCGGGTCAGCAGGGCGGGCCACGAGTCGGCCGCCAGCGGATGGGTCGCCTGCCCGAGATCGCCCACCACCGTCATCGACGCGTACTCGGCGCGGCGGGCGATCATTCGGCACTCCATCGGCGACAGGTCCTGGGCCTCGTCGAGGATCACGTGCAGGTAGGGCTCGTCGACCGATGGGTCGTCGTCGGGCTCCGTCACCGGCAGCGGCTCGGCGAGCACCGGCACATAGCCCTCCTCCCCGTGCGGGTCGAACCCGTCGGTCCAGCCGACCACCCGGTGCCCTTCGCGGAGGATGACGGCCTCGGCCCAGCGCTGGGCGGCGGCGATCGCGTCGTTGTCGATCCCCGGACCGGCGAGGGCGATCGGGGTCGGATGTCCGGGCGCGTACAGCTCCCAACCCTCGCGCAGCCCGCAGCCGAGGACGAAGGTCTGCACGGCGCGGGTGCCGGTGGTCAGCTCGCGCAGCCGCCACTCGGGCTCCGGCGCCTTCGGCCGGGCGGGCGGCTCGCCGAGCAGTTCGGTCAGCTCGTCGAGGAGCGGCACGTCGTCCACGGACCAGTCGGGCCGGTCCCGGTAGGAAGCGGCGAGCAGGTCGGCGTCCCGGTCGTCCAGGCCGACGACCCGGGCAGGGTCGGCGAGCCAACGGAGTACGGCCGTCGGGGTCAGCACCGGCCACCATGCCCGGAGGAAGCGGTGGAACTCGCCCCGGTCCCCGACCTCCTCGGCGAACAGCTCCCGGTCGAGATGCCGGCCGTCCAGCCTGCTCCAGAGGGCGTCCAGCAGGATCGCGGCGGCGGCCGGACGTGCGGCGTTGGGCATCGTGCCGGCCGCCTCGCACCGGGTGCGTACCCGGCGGCGGGCCGCCGTCAGGTCGTCCCCGTCGAGGGTGAGCACCTGTCCGGCGTAGACGAGTCGGAGCCGCTCCGGCGCCGTCGGCGGCGTCTGCCACATCGCCTCGGTCAACACGTCCCGGATCTGCTCGTCGCCCTTGATCCGGGCAACCGCCGCCCGGTCCCGGCGGGTGGCGGTCACGCCCGGCACCAGTTCGCCGACGGCGCGCAGGTGCACGCTCTCCTCGCCGAGGGAGGGCAGGACCCGGCTGATGTAGTTGGTGAAGACGGTCGAGGGACCGACCACCAGGATCCGGCCGTCGGTGAACCGGCCCCGGTCGGTGTAGAGCAGGTACGCCGCCCGGTGCAGTGCGACCTGGGTCTTGCCGGTTCCCGGCCCGCCGGTGATCAGGGTGACGCCCCGGGCGGGCGCCCGGATGGCCTCGTCCTGTTCCCGCTGGATCGTGGTGACGATGTCGCGCATGTGCGGGCCACGGGAGCGGCGCAGCGCGGCCAGCAGCGCACCCTCGCCGAGTACCCGCAGGTCACCGGCGTCGTCCGGCGACAGTACGTCGTCGTCGAGGTCGACGACCTGCTGACCTCGGCAGATGATGACCCGACGGCGTACCACGCCGAGCGGCGCTACCGGGGTGGCCCGGTAGAACGGCGCGGCGGCCGGCGCCCGCCAGTCGACCAGGAGCGGTTCCGTACCCTCGCGTACGCCCAGCCGTCCGATGCGGTAGGTCTCGCCGTCGTCGAGGTCGAGCCGGCCGAAGACCAGCCCCTCCGCTTCGGCGTCGAGCGCCCGTAACCGGGTGGCGGCCCGGTGGGCCATCGCGTCACGCTCGACCAGCCCGGTGAGCGGCCCGGCCACCGCCCTCCGGTTACCCTCGTCGGCGAGGGCGGTCGCCTGCTCCCGCATCACGTCGAGCCGCGCGTAGACCCGGTCGACGACGCGTTGTTCGGCGGCGATCTCCTGAGTTCTGGCGTCGGACACAGTGCTCCCCCGGTGAGTGCAGGCGTGGGCTTCCGGCGAGCATATGTACGGTTCAGGGCTGGGAAATCATCATTCGTGCCGACGCGAAAGGGTCGCCACGCTGATATCATGGAAGTCGTCGGCGGGGAGCGGTGCTCACCGACACGCAGGTCGGACCAGACGCCCCGGCCGACGTCCTACTACGTCGGTTAGTAGACTGCGACGGTGAGTCGAGACCCGTCCCGCGCCGCCGCGCTGCCATCTCGCACCGGCACCCACCCCCGGGCCGGCCGATGAACGATTTTCTGGTCGCGTCCTCGATCGTGCTGTCGCTGGTACTCGCGGCCTGGAGCCTGGTGACCACCATGCGGAACCGGCCGCCGGACGTCTCCCACCTCGCCGGCCTGGCCGTGCTGGAGTTGGTCCTGCTCGCGCTCGCCGCCGCGGCGGTGGTCGCCTGGGTCGGCGGCGAGCAGCCCGCCGAGGCCGGCACCTTCGCCGGTTACCTGGTCACCCTGGTCTGCCTGCCGCCGTTGGCCGGCGTGCTGGCCAGGATGGAGCCGACCCGCTGGGGTTCGGTGATCGTCACCGTGGTCTGCCTGGTGATCCCGGTGGTCGTGGTACGCCTGCAACAGACCTGGCAGGTTCCGGGTGGCTGAGACGATGAGCACCGGGACGGCAACCCCGGACAGGCCGCCCCGGCGGGTGAACAGCGGCCCGGGCCGGGCGCTGGTCGCGGTCTACATCCTGTTCGCCATCGCCGCGAGCTGCCGGGCCGGGGTGCAGATCATCACCAAGTTCGACGAGGCGCCGGTCGCCTACCTGCTCTCCGCGCTCGCCGCCGTGATCTACATCGTGGCGACCGTCGGGCTGGCCCGAGGCGACCGGGCCGGCCGCCGCACCGCGCTGGTCTGCTGCACCGTGGAACTCGTCGGTGTGCTCAGCGTCGGGGCGTTGAGCCTGCTCGACCCGGCGCTCTTCCCGGACGACACCGTCTGGTCGGACTTCGGCGGCGGCTACGGCTACATCCCGCTGGTGCTGCCGGTGCTCGGCCTGCTCTGGCTGCGGCGCACCCGCGCCACCACCTGACGGGACAGCTCACTCGACCGACTCCGAGCGGTGCAGCCGGATCCAGCGGTAGCCGTAGCCGGCCAGGTCCAGCGCGTCGAGCTTGCCGACCGGCGGGTACTCGCGGTCGGCGAGCACGTCGTTCGGCATGTCCGCCTCCGGATACAGCGCGCCCAGGTTGACGACGGCCGGCCGGGTGCCGAGGTTGTGCAGGAAGAGCATGCAGCCGGTCGGGCCGTCGGCGCGGTGCGCGAGCACCCCGGGCGGCATCTCCTGGTCGACGTGGGTGCACGAGCCGGAGCCGATTTCGGGGGCCTCCCGGAGGGTACGGGTCATCCGCTCGAACCAGGCGAGCAGCGACGTCGGGTCGTGCCGCTGCGCGGTGACGTTGATCTGCTCGTAGCCGTACTCGCCGCTGTCGATCACCGGCCGGACCAGCTTGTCGGCGGGGGCGCTGGAGAAGCCGGCGTTCGGCTTGACCGACCACTGCATCGGGGTACGGATCGACTCCCGGCCCGGCAGCGACAGGTCCTCGCCCATCCCGATCTCCTCGCCGTACCGGAGCACGGGGGTGCCGCGCAGCGAGAACTGGAGCGAGTACGCCAGCTCGATCCGGCGCCGGTCGTTGCCGAGCATCGGGGCGAGCCTGCGCCGGATGCCCCGGTCGTAGATCCGCATGTTCTCGTCCGGGCCGAACTGCGCGTACACCTGGGCCCGCTGCTCGGCGGTGAGCCGGGAGAGGTCGATCTCGTCGTGGTTGCGCAGGAAGGTGGCCCACTGGGCACCGGCCGGCAGCGCCGGGGTGTCCCGCAGCGCATCGATGATCGGCTCCGGATCCTGCCGGGCCAGCGCGAGCATCAGCCGGCCGTTCAGCATGAAGTCGAAGAGCATGTGCAGCCGGTTGGCGGAACCGCCGCTGTCGCCGAAGTAGTCGACGAGCTGCGCCGGCTGCACGTTCGCCTCGGCCAGCAGCAGCGCGTCGGCCCGGCGCCACTGGACGTGCTGGCGCAGCTCGGTCAGGAACTCGAAGTCCTTGGGCGAGTCCGGGTTGCCGGGCTCGGTCAGCTCGATGATGAACGGCGCCGCGTCGATCCGGAACCCGGCGACGCCGAGCTGGAGCCAGAACGACATGATCTTCTTGATCTCGGCCCGTACCGCCGGGTTGCCGAAGTTGAGATCCGGCTGGAAGCGGTAGAAGCGGTGGTAGAACCAGGCCTTCGCGGTCCGGTCGTAGCTCCAGGTCTCGTCCTGCTCGCCCGGGAAGACCATGCCCTGGCGCCGGTCCGGCGGCTCCTCCTCCGACCAGACGTACCAGTCCCGGTACGGCGAATCCGGCGAGGACCGGGCGGAGGAGAACCACGGGTGCTGGTCCGAGGTGTGGTTGACCACCAGGTCGATGATGATCCGGATGCCCCGGTTTGCGGCCTGGTGCAGCAGTTCCGCGAAGTCGCCGAGGGTGCCGAGCCGGGGGTCGACGCCGTAGAAGTCGGTGGCGTCGTAGCCGTCGTCGCGCTGCGTCGAGGGATGGATCGGGTGCAGCCAGAGGCAGGTCACCCCGAGCCGGGCCAGATAGTCGAGGCGGCCGATCAGGCCTTTGATGTCGCCGATCCCGTCACCGTCCGAGTCGGCGTACGTGTCGATGTCGAGGCAGTAGACGACCGCCTCGGCGTACCACCGGTCCGTCATAGCCGAAGCTCTTTTCCGGTCGGCCGCGCCGGCAAACCGGATCGGAGCCTCGGCTCCCGATCCCGGTCGGTGTAGCCGCGGTGATCACGGGGTATGGAGTCCTCTTCCCCCCGGGGCTTTCCCTGAGCCGAGCTACGAGCCGACGAAGGAGTGGGTGCGCGGTGGCCCTCGCCCAGGACGTGGACCCGACGCAACTCGGTGGGCTGACCGGCTGGATAGCCGGGGTGATTGACACGATGGGCGTACCCGGGGTGGGCTTGCTGGTCGCGCTGGAGAACATCATCCCGCCGGTGCCGAGCGAGCTGGTGCTGGCGATGGCCGGCTACCTGGCCGGCGAGGGACGGATGAACGTGGTCCTGGTGGCGCTGGCCGCCACCGCCGGCTCGGTGCTCGGCGCGGTACTGCTCTACTGGCTCGGCGCGGCGCTGGGCGAGGACCGGCTCAAGCGCTGGCTGGACCGGGTCCCGCTGGTCGACACCGACGACCTGGACCGGGCCGACCGCTGGTTCGAGCGGTACGGCTCCTGGGCGGTCTTCTTCGGGCGGATGATCCCGGTGGTCCGCAGCCTGGTCTCGATCCCGGCCGGCGCCGAACGGATGCCGGTGGGCCGGTTCCTGGCGCTGACCGCGCTGGGCAGCGGCATCTGGAACGCGATCTTCGTCGGCCTCGGCTACGGGCTCGGGTCCCGGTGGCAGCAGATCGACAGGTACGCCAGCTACCTCGACTACGGGCTGCTGGCCGTGTTCGTGGTGATGATCGGGTTCTGGGTGCTGAAGAAGCTGCGCCGACGCTCGCACCGGCGCCAGGCCGCCAGCACCCGCTGACGGCGGCCCGGCACCGGTGCGTCGCCGGTGTGCCACCCGGTCAGGGCAGCGTGTTCAGGTGCGGCCGGACGGTCCGGGCAAAGGTGTTGCCGTTGCTGACGTCCCAGTTGATCGACCAGGTCATCGCGCCCCGGATGCCCGGGTAGGTGCGCGGCGGGCGGAAGCTGCCGCAGCTCGTCCCCCTGGCCAGGCAGTCCAGCGCCTGGTTGACCAGGCTCGGCGCGACGATGCCGCCGCCGGCCGCACCGGGACCGGCGGGCAGTCCGAGCGCCACCTGGTCGGGCCGGAGCCCGGCTTCGAGTTGCAGGCAGGCCAGCGCGGTCATGAAGTTGACCGTGCCCTGGGAGTACGCGAAGGACTGGTCGCAGCCGAGCATCGAGCCGGAGTTGTAGAACTGGGTGTGCACGACGGTGAGGATGTCCCGGATGTCCAGCGCCAGCTTGAAGTACGACGCCGCCGGCGACTGCATGTCGATGGTCTGCGGCGCCATCGTGATGATCAGACCCGACCCGACCCGGCCGCGCAGTGACCGCAGCGCCTGCGCCATGTACGTCGGGTTGAGCCCGTTCTCCAGGTCGATGTCGACACCGTCGAAGCCGTACTGCTGGATCAGGCTGTAGACGCTGTCGCTGAAGTTGGTCGCCGAGGCCGCGTCGTTGACCGCGACCCGCCCGGTCTCGCCGCCGACCGAGAGGATGACCTTCTTGCCCCGCGCCTTGACGGTCCGCACGTCAGCGGTGAAGTCCGCGTTGGTGTAGCCGCCGACCGAGGCCGACAGTCCCGGGTCGATCCCGAAGGTGACCGCGCCGGGGGTACCGGTCGCCTCGGCGAAGGCGACGGCGATCACGTCGTACTCGGCGGGCACGTCCCGCAGCCGCAGCTCGACGGCCGGGTTGTCGAAGTTGTGCCAGTACCCGGTGAGGAAGTGCTTGGGCAGCCCGGAGGTGGGCGGATTCGTCGGCGGCGGGTCGGTGGGCGGCGTGGTCGGCGGGCGGGTGGTCGGCGGGGTGGTCGGGTTGCTGCCGCCGCAGGCCGCGCCGTTCAGCGTGCAGTTGGCCGGGCTGCCGGAGCCGGTGGCAAGGAAGCCGAACGACACCGAGCCGCCGGGCGCGATGCTGCCGTTCCAGGACCGGTTGGTGAAGGTGTGCCGCTGCCCCGAGGAGGTCAGCAGCGCGTCCCAGTAGCTGCCCATCGTGGTGCCGGCGGGTAGGTCGAAGGCGACCGACCAGCCGTTGATGGTGCTGGTCCCGCCGTTGGTGATGGTGTATTTCCCCTCCCAGCCGGAGCCCCAGTCGGAGGTCTTCACGAAGGTCGCGGTCGGCCCGGCGGCGTACGCGGGCAGCGCTGACCAGGTGACGCCGACCGCCGCCACGAGGCCGGCGACTACGGACAGGACAAGGCTTCTGCGGCGTCTCATGCGGTCCTCCACCGGGCGGTCGGGCGTCCACAGCCATCGACTGTCCGCTAATTATTAGGAAGGTTAACTGTTTTATGCAAGAGGGTGCACGGTTCCTCTCCACATCCGGAGGGGACACCGTGCACCCGTGGTCCGGCGTCTCCGGTGGGCCGAGGAGCCGGAGACGCCGGACCAGTCCTTGAGCACCCGCAGACTCGGCTGCGGGCCCGGGCTCAGCGCCGGAAGGTGAACCAGTTGAGGTTGGCGAAGTCCGCCGGTTGCCCGCTGCTGAAGGTCAGATAGACCGTGCGGACCCCGGTCACCGCCGAGACGTTGCCGGGAATCGACTGCCAGCTCTGCCAGCCGCCGGTGTTGCCCATGGCGAAACTGCCCAGCACCGGACCGGTCGGACTGTCCACCCGGACCTGCACCAGACCGCTCACCCCGCCGCCCGCACCCGAGGCGACCCGGGCCACGAAGTCCCGGGGCGGCGTCGAGCCGAAGTCGACCCGGTCGTACCGGACCCAGTCACCGTTGGCCAGCCAGCCGATGTTCTGGCCGCCCTCGCTGCACGCCTCGACCGCGACACCCTGCTGCCCGTTGTACGCCTCGGCCTGGATCGTCGAGTACGCGCTCACCGTGCCGCCGGGCGGCGGAGTGGTCGGCGGCGGGGTCGTCGGCGGGTTGGTCGGGTTGCTGCCACCGCCCCGGCTGTACACCGCGACGTAGTCGACCAGCATCGGCCGGCCGGAGACGGTCGCGGAGGTGGGGGTGGTGCCGCCGGCCACGCCGTTCGGGAACGAGCCGCCCATCGCGACGTTGAGCAGCAGGAAGTAGCCGGCATGGTCGGTCATCTGCGACCAGTACGAGCCGACCTGGGTCTGGGTGACGGTGTGGTAGTGCTGGCCGTCGACGTACCAGCGCAGTTGCTGCGGGCTGACCGAGGCGTCCCACTCGAACCGGTAGGTGTGGAACGCCGACTGGCAGGTCGAGCCGGGGCAGGCCCGTTGGGCGCCGATGCCGTTGAACTCGTTGCACGGCCCGCCGGGCGCGACGCCGCAGTGCAGTACGCCCCAGACCGAGTTGATCCCGTTGACGTTCTCCATCACGTCGAACTCGCCGATCCCCGGCCAGTTCTGGTAGTTCCCCCGGTACGGCGCGCCGAGCGCCCAGAACGCCGGCCAGTAGCCGGCCGCCTCCGCGCCGGTCACGTTCGGCATCTGGATCCGGCCCTCGATCGCCAGCACGCCGCCGGCCGGCGCCTTGAAGTTGCTGCGGACGGTCTCGATCCGGGACGAGGTCCACTGGCCGGAGGCGTTGCGGATCGGGGTGATCCGCAGGTTGCCGCCGCCGTCGTGGCTGACGTTGGCGGTGCTGTTGGTGTACGTCTGGATCTCGCCGGTGCCCCAGTTCGGCGGGCCACCGGGATAGCTGGTGCCGGTGTCGATGATCCAGTTCGCCGACGAGGGCAGCGTGTTGGCCGCGCCGGTGAAGTCGTCGCCCCAGACCAGGCTCCAGCCGGAGGCCGGAGGTGGAATGGCGGCGCGGGCGGTCACGGTCACCGTGCCGAGGACCGTGGCGAGCAGGGTGGAGGCGGCCACCAGCAGCGCGAGGCGCCGTCTGGTGGTCCGGCCGGCGGCATCCGGCCGGTCGATCCCGGTGGTGTTCATGTGTGCGGGCCTCTCTACGAGGGACGGGGAGCCCTACGGGGGACGGGGAGGCGAGAGAGCGCTCTCTCAGGAGTTGTACGTCCCGGACCCCCGCATGTCAACACTTGTCGATGCGCTACCCCCGCCGCAGTACCACCTGTTCCAATCCGGTCCACGCGGTGGTGGTGACCAGATACAGCACCGCCGCCAGCGGCAGCACCAGGGCGACCAGCACGGTCCCGTACGGCAGCAGCGGCAGCAGCCTGGCCAGTACCGCCGCGCCGGGCACCTCCGCACCGCCCGCCGAGGTGTCGGCCGGCCCCGCCAGGCCCGCCGCCCGGCGCATCCGCCGGGAGGACCACCAGGCCAGCAACACCAGCAGTCCGAGGAGTACGCCGAAGACCGGCCCGGCCGCCCCGGCCAGCCCGTCGCCGAGGTGCTGCCCGAGCGGCACCCCGAAGAGCCGCTCGGCGAGCAGTCCGCCGGCACCGGCGGCCGGGCCGGCGTCGCCCGGCACGGCGAACAGCCGGTACATCAGGAAGAAGAACGGCGCCTGGGCCAGCACCGGCAGGAAGCTGCCGAACGGCGAGACGCCGGCCTCCCGGTGCAGCGCGACCAGTTCGGCCTGGAGCCGGGCCGGTTGGTCACGATGTCGCCGCCGGAGTTCGAGGATCCTGGGCGCCAGGGCGGCACGGCGCCGCTCGCCCCGGATCTGCGCCCAACTCAGCGGCGAGATCAACAGCCGGATCCCGATGGTGAACAGCACGATGGCGGCGGCGGTGGCGCCGGTCCCGGCCAGCGGTTCCACCGTGGCGGCGAGAAGTGTGACGACGTGCGCGGCGGCGTCGACAGCGCCGTCGAGTGGTGCGAAGGCAAGCATGGAGAACCCCTCGGCTCGATTCCGGAACGCCGGACCGGGCTCACCCCCGGCCGGACGGGACGGCCCGACGTCGGAACCGCCACCGAGGAGCCGGGGGCGGGACCGTCCCGCTCGCGAGAGCGTCCGGAACGGAGCCGTCCGGGCGCCTGGCGCGGAAGCGGGCGTACGGGCGGGTTACACGGAACGGAATCGACCGGCGTGGCGGCGGACGGTGCTGCCGCTAACCGGCCGAGGGGTGCACCGAGGGCGCGCGGGGCCGGGGACGGCCGGCGGCGTCCGGATCGAGCTGGCGGGGCGTCCGGAACCGACGGGACCGCTGCCGGATCGTGGCGGTCTGGCGTACCCGGTCGATGTCGGCGTCCCGAGCGGCCGGCAGGCGGCCGGCCAGGGCGACCGCGAGCAGGGACGCCGCGGCCAGCACCGCGGCACCGGCCAGCGCCTCGACCGCCGGGCCGGTGGGCGCGCCAACCTGGACCAGCGCGTACGCCAGCCAGCCCAGCAGCACCGCCACCCGGCCGAGCGGACCCGCCCGGCCGGGGGTGGAGTTCAAGGGTGTCGCCGGCACGGTGCCCAGGCTAACCAGCGCGGGCAACCATTCGCCTTCCCCGCCCCCGGCAGTCCGACCGGATGCTCAGCCGCCGATCGGCCCTTCGGCATGATGCGGGCGACCAGCGCGTCACCGCACGGCCGGAGCCGGCCCGGCACGGCGTCACCGCCGGCCGGACGCCCCTACCGGGGCTGATGCCGCGAATGGCGTCCCGGGGAGTTTTCCGGCATCGACACTGAGGGTAATGAGCTACCTGTCGCGCCAGCGACACTGTTCCAATCGAATAATGGGCGGTGATGGTGATGGTGATGGTCGATGGAATGGCCGCACCGGTGAGACCTGCGCCGAACGCCGGACCAGACCCGCTGACGGTCGGGGTCGAGGAGGAGTTCCTGCTCGTCGACCCGGTGACCGGCGCGGCGGCACCCGCGGTGGAGGCGGTGCTGGCCGAGGTGCCCGACGAGCTGCGCGGGCAGGTGCAGCACGAATTCCAGACCAGCCAGATCGAGATCGGCACCCCGCCCGGCCTGGAACTGAGCGCACTGCGGCACTCGCTCGGGCTGCTGCGTACCGGACTGGCCGACGCGGCCGAGGCGGCCGGCGTACGCCTGGTCGCGGTCGGCACCGGCCCGGTCGACGGTCCGGTGCCGCCGCTGGTGGACAACCCCCGGTTCCACCAGATGGTCGAGCGGTTCGGGCTGCTGGTCCCGTCGCCCGGGGTGAATGGCATGCACGTGCACGTCGGGGTACCCGAGCCGGAGATCGCGGTACAGGTGCTCAACCACCTCCGCCCGGCGCTGCCGATCCTGCACGCCGCCACCGCCAACTCGCCGTTCTACGAAGGCCGGGACACCGGGTACGCGAGCTGGCGGTCGGTGCTCTGGGAGCGCTGGCCGTCGGTGGCGCCGACGCCCTGGCTGGAGTCGCACGCACACTACGACAGCCTGGTCGACGACCTGACCGGCACCGGGATGATGCTCGACGAGGGAATGCTCTACTGGTACGCCCGGCTGTCGTCGAAGTATCCGACGGTGGAGATCCGGATCGGCGACGTCTGCCCGGGCCTGGACGACACGATCCTGATCGCGGCCCTGGTCCGCGCCCTGGTCGACACCGCGCTGGCCGACATCGCGGCCGGGCTGCCGGCGCCCCGGGTGCCGCACCACATGTTGGTGGCGGCGCACTGGCGGGCGGCACGCGACGGCCTCGAAGGGCTGGCCGTCGACCCGGTCGACGGCGGCCTGCGGCCCGCCTGGCACCTGATGCGCCGGCTCTTCAACCGGCTCCGGCCGGCCCTCGAACGGCACGGCGACCTGCCCCTGGTCACCGCGCTGCTGAGCCGGTTGCAGGCGCACGGCACCGGCGCCGCCCGGCAGCGGGCGGCGTACGCGAGGCGGCGCGAGATCCCCGACGTGCTGGACGACCTGATCCGGCGTACCCGGGGCAGCGCCGACCATGGCTGAGAAGCTGGTGGTGGTGGGTGGCGACGCGGCGGGGATGTCCGCCGCGTCGCAGGCCCGGCGCCGCCGGGACGCCTCCGACCTGGAGATCGTGGCGTTCGAGCGCGGCCACTTCACGTCGTACTCGGCCTGCGGCATCCCGTACTGGGTGGGCGGGTTGGTCGACGACGCGGACCAACTGGTCAGCCGGGATCCGGCCACGTTCCGGACGGACTTCCAGGTCGACGTGCGGCTCCGGCACGAGGTGGTCGGCATCGACCTGGACCGGCGCGAGGTGGTGGCCCGGGACCTGGAGAACGGCGGGCGCGAGGTCCGGGAGGGCTTCGACCAGCTCATGTACGCCGCCGGCGCGGTACCCGTGACTCCGGACTGGGCCCGCACCGACGCGGCCGGGGTGTTCGGGGTGCAGACCCTGGACGACGGCGCGGCGCTGATCGACTGGCTGGACGGCGACCCGGCGCCGCGCCGGGCGGTGGTGGTCGGCGGCGGCTACATCGGCGTCGAGATGGCCGAGGCGATGATCCAGCGCGGCCTGTCGGTCAGCCTGGTCGAGCGGAGCCCCGAGCCGATGTCGACCGTCGACCCGGACATGGGCGCCCTGGTCCGCAAGGCGCTCTGCGGGCTGGGCCTGGAGGTGCGCAGCGGGATCGGCGTGACCGGGCTGGAGACCCGGGACGGCCGGGTCACCGCCGTGGTCACCGAGGACGGCCCGCTGCCGGCCGACCTCGTGGTGCTGGGTCTCGGGGTACGCCCGAACACCGCCCTCGCGGCCGAGGCCGGGTTGCCGATCGGCCCGACCGGCGGGATCCGGGTCGACCTGCGGATGCGGGTGGTGGACACCCCCGGCGTGTGGGCGGCGGGCGACTGCGTCGAGTCGGTGCACCGGGTCTCCGGCCAGCCCGTCTTCGTGCCGCTCGGCACCCACGCGAACAAGCAGGGCCGGGTCGCCGGGATCAACATCGGCGGCGGGTACGCCACCTTCGCCGGGATAGTCGGCACCGCCGTGACCCGGGTCTGCGACCTGGAGGTGGGGCGTACCGGACTGCGCGAGGACGAGGCGGCGGCGGCCGGCTTCGAGTTCGTCGCCGTACGGGTGGAGTCGACGAACCGGGCCGGCTACTACCCCGGGGTGAAGCCGATGACGGTGAAGCTGATCGTCGAGCGGCGCAGCGGGCGGCTGCTCGGCGCCCAGATCGTCGGCCGTTCCGAGGCGGCGAAGCGGATCGACGTGCTGGCGGTGGCGCTGTGGAACCGGATGACCGTGGACGAGATGGCCGGCCTCGACCTCGGCTACGCGCCGCCGTACGCCCCGGTCTGGGATCCGGTGCTGGTCGCCGCCCGCAAGGCGATCGAGGCGATCCGCTGAGCCGGCGGCAGCGGGGCCCCCACGTTCTCGATCTTCAGTAGCCGGTCGAGCAACGGACGCGGACACCGATAGCAAGCTGTCGCTGTCGCCTGTGGCCGGGACAACCCGGGGTGTCGACTCTCCGACCTTGACAGGGAGGAGAGTTGGTTGGATGGTTAGCTACATGAGTAATGAACCAACGAAGCTGAACCCGGCCGTACCGCCGCCCGGGCTTCGGCGCGCGGCGGGCGGGTCCGGCTGATGGAAGACGGGCGACCGATCTTTCTCCAGATCGCCGAGCTGATCGAGAACTCGATCATCGACGGCACGCTCGCCGAGGAGGGCCAGGTGCCCTCCACGAACGAACTGGCGGCCTTCCACCGGATCAACCCGGCGACCGCGGGCAAGGGCGTCAACCAGTTGGTGGACGACGGAATTCTCTACAAGAAGCGAGGTATCGGCATGTTCGTCGCCACCGGCGCCCGCGCGAGACTGCGGGACCGTCGCCGCGAGGAGTTCGCCCAGCAGTTCCTGCACCCGCTACTCACCGAGGCGAGCAAGCTCGGCATCGATGCCAACGAACTGAAGCGCATGATCGACCGATGGGAGCAGGGGCGATGAGTACGGTGGTGCGCGCCGAGCACGTCACCAAGCGGTTTCGTGACGTCACCGCCCTGGACGACGTCAACTTCACCCTGGAGGAGAACCGGATCCACGGCCTGCTCGGCCGCAACGGAGCCGGCAAGACCACCCTGATGCAGATCATGACCGGGCAGTTGCTGGCCAGCTCGGGTGAGCTGACCATCGACGGAAAGCCGCCGTACGAGAACGAGGCGGTGATGTCCCGGGTCTGCTTCATCAAGGAGAGCCAGACCTATCCGCAGTACTTCAAGGTGCGGCACGCCCTGGAGTCGGCCCGGCTGCTCTTCCCCGGCTGGGACGAGGACTTCGCACAGGCGCTGCTGGCGGACTTCCGGCTGCCGCTGGGCCGGCAGGTCCGGAAGCTGTCCCGGGGCATGCACTCGATGCTCGGCATCATCATCGGGCTCGCCTCCCGGGCCCCGCTGACCCTCTTCGACGAGCCGTACCTCGGACTCGACGCCGTCGCCCGGCACCTCTTCTACGACCACCTGCTCACCGACTACGCCGAGCACCCCCGGACCGTGGTGCTCTCCACCCACCTCATCGACGAGGTCGGCGAACTGCTCGAACACGTGCTGCTGCTGGACCAGGGCCGGATGCTGCTGGACACCACCGCCGAGGACCTGCGTGGCCAGGTGGTCACCGTCGCCGGACCGGCCGACGCCGTCGACGAGCTGGCCGCGCGCAACGAGGAACTGCACCGGGAGGCCCTCGGCCGGTACGCCCGGGCGACCCTGCGCGGCAGCTTCGGCACCGCCGAACGCGCCCAGGCGAAGGCGCTCGGGCTGGACCTGGAAGCGGTCTCGCTCCAGGACATCGTCATCCGGCTCACCACCGCACAGGCCCGGTCCGGCGGCGCCGCCACCGCTACCCGGAAGGAGACCGCCCGATGAACCGCGTGCTGACCATGACCCGGGTCCAACTGGTCGGCTGGCAGAACACCATCGGCTGGCCCTGGCTGCTGCTGATGATGATCTTCGCCATCAACTTTGCCCTCTTCCTGCTGATCGGGGACCGGGACGAGAGCCCGACGACCGGTGCGGTGATCTCGATCTACTTCGTCGTCTTCGTCACCAGCATCACCTGGATCACCCAACTGCTGCCGTTCAGCATGGCGCTGAGCGTGATCCGGCGGACCTTCTACCTGGCCTCCGCGCTCTTCCTGGTGCTCCAGTCCGTCGTCTTCGGCCTGCTGCTCTTCTGCTGCCAACTGATGGAGGAGGCCACCGACGGCTGGGGGATCCGGCTACGGTTCTTCGGGCTGAACTTCATCGACGACCTTAACCCGCTGCTCCAGATCGCGACCTACACGATGCCGTTCGTCCTGCTCGGCTTCCTCGGCATCTTCGTCGCGGTCTTCTACAAGCGGTTCGGGCTGACCGGGATGTGGCTGCTGAGCACCGCCACCCTGCTCGTGCTCGCCAGTCTCGCCGTGCTGCTCACCTGGCTCGATCTCTGGTCCGGCATCGGAGGCTGGCTGACCGACCAGCCGATGGCGGCCTGGTTCGTCGGCTGGCCGGCGCTGCTGGCCGCCCTGTTCGCCGCAGCCGGCTACCTGACCATCCGCCGGGTCACACCCTGACCGGATCGCCGGAAACCGGGCCCCTGCCAGACAGGGGCCCGGTTCAGCGCTTGGCCCGGGACCGGCGCGGCGCCCGCTGGCAGCGGGGACACCAGTACGAGTTGCGGCCGGCCTGGTCGGCCCGGAGGACCTCGGTGCCGCAGAGGTGGCAGGGCAGTCCGGCCCGGCGGTAGACGTACACCTCGCCGCCGTGCCGGTCGACCCGGGGCGGCCGGCCCATCGCCTCGGGCAGATGCTGGGGGTGCACGGTGTCGATCCGGCCCGTCTCGACGGCCGCCGACATCAACGCCACCAGGTCGGCCCAGATCTTCCGCCAGCCGTCCGGGGTGAGGTCCCGCCCGGGGGTGGTGGGTGGCAGGCCGGCCCGGAACAGCGCCTCGGTGACGAAGATCAACCCGGTACCGGCCACGATCGACTGGTCGAGCAGCAGCGCGAAGAGCGGGGTGGGACTGCGCCGGATCCGGGCGTACGGCGCCTCCGGGTCGGCGTCGGCGCGCAGCGGGTCGGCGCCGAGCCTGGCCCGCAGCGCGTCGACCTCGGGCGGGGAGAGCAACTCGCAGGCGGTCGGGCCGCGCAGGTCCAGCCAGTGCAGGTCGGTGTGCAGCCGCAACCGGACCTGGCCGACCGGCGCGGGCGGCTCACCGTCCCCGTCGGCGAACTTCCCGTAGAGCCCGAGATGTACGTGCAGCGCCTGCCCACCGGCATAGTGGTGCAGCAGATGCTTGCCGTACGCCTCGGTCTGCTCGAGTACGGCCCCGGAGAGCAGCGCGGCTCCCTCAGCGAACCGCCCCTGCGGGCTGCTGGCCAGCACCTTCTCCCCGCCGAACAGCTCCTGGTGCCGGGCTGCCAGCCGGTGGATGGTGTGGCCCTCGGGCATGGTCGCCAAGCATAGACTTCCGGTTCGCTCGGCTCAGGCGCGCGGCGGGGAGATGTTGACCATCCACGGTACGCCGAACCGGTCGGCGCAGGCGCCGAACTCGTCGCCCCACATCTGCCGCTCCAGCGGCACCGACACGATGCCGCCCTCGGAGAGTACGGTCCAGTAGCCGCGCAACTCGTCCATGTCGTCCCCGCTCAGGCTCACCGTGATGGCGTTGCCCGGGGAGAAGTCCATCTCCGGCGGCACGTCGGAACCCATCAGGGTGAACCCGCTGTCCGTCTCGAGCATGGCGTGCATGACCTGGTCGGCCTGGTCGCCCTCGGCGCCGAACTCGCCGAAGGTGTTGAGCACCAGGTTGCCGCCGAAGACGCGCTGGTAGAACTCCATCGCTTCCCGGGCGTTGCCGCTGAAGCTGAGGTACGGGTTGAGTCGAGTCGGCACCGGATGCTCCTTGGTCGCGGAAGAGCCGTCGTCGGGGACTAACGACGGAACACGTTCTCGGGTTCCAGTCGTGACCGAGGCAGGCGACACCACCATCGTCAAGTCAACTTGACGTCAAGGTGACTTGACGGCAGAGTGGGCCACATGACTGCACCTGACGAATTGGAACGGCGATTCACCCTGCTGACCGCTGCGGCTCGATTCGACCAGCTCCGGTTGCGGGACGCGCTCGCACCGCCGACCGACGAGCCGGACGACGACCCCGCAGCCAACCCGGACGCCAGGCCGCTGAGCCGGGAGGAGGCGTTGGAGCTGCTCGCACTCGGCGAGGTGATCATGCGCAAGGCGGCCTATGGCCGGCAGTTGACGGTCCGCACCGCGCGGGCGACCGGCGCCTCCTGGACGCAGATCGGCGCCGCGCTCGCCACCAGCAAGCAGTCCGCCTGGGAGACCCACACCCGGTGGCTCAGCGAGCAGGAGGCCGCGACCGCCACGCCGGGCACCGAGACGCCCGAGCCGGCCCAGCAACCGTCATGACCAGGTGCACCTGAACACCCTGCTCACGCTCCCCTCAGGTGACCTGGCCGAAGAGGCGGCGCTGACCGAGGCGGACCGGGCCCGGCTGGACCGGCTGTTCCGGGCCGAACCGGAGATGTCCGGGTACGCCAAAATCCAGGGCACCCGGCCGCAGACCCTGGCGTACGCGCTGACCGACTCGCCGGTCGGGCAGCTCGGCTGGATCGTGGAGAAGTTCCAGGAGTGGACCGACTCCGCCGACGTCCCCGAGGACGCCGTCGACCGGGACCTGCTGCTCACTTCGCCGCGATGGAGGAGCCGGACCTCTTCGTCACCGACGTACGGACCTTCTTCCGGGGCACTCCGCTGAAGGTCAGCCGTGCCAGGAGCGCCAGAGGGCGGCATACGCGCCGTCGACCCGGAGCAACTCGTCGTGGCTGCCCAGCTCGGTGATCCGGCCGTCCGCCATCACCGCCACCCGGTCGGCGTCGTGCGCGGTGTTCAGCCGGTGCGCGATCGCGATCACCGTACGCCCGGCCAGCACCGCAGCCAGCGCCCGCTCGGTACGCCGGGCCGTGGTCGGGTCGAGCGCGGCGGTCGCCTCGTCGAGGATCAGCGTGTGCGGGTCGGCGAGGACCAGCCGGGCCAGCGCGACCTGCTGCGCATCCGCGGGACTCAACTCCCGGGCCCCGTCCCCGAGTGCGGTGTCGAGGCCGTCGGGCAGTTCGGGGTACCAGTCGGCACCGACCGCGACCAGCGCGGACCGCATCTGTGCGTCGGTGGCGTCCGGGGCGGCGAAGGCCAGGTTGTCCCGCAGCGAACCGAGGAAGACGTGGTGCTCCTGGGTGACCAGGGCGATCCGGCGACGCCGCTGCGCCGGGTCGAGGTCGGTGACCGGGCAGCCGCCAAGGTTCACCTCGCCGTGCCGGGGGCGGTCGATCCCGGCCAACAGCCGGGCCAGCGTCGACTTCCCGGCCCCGGACGGGCCGACGATGGCCATCCGTTCGCCGGGCCGGACCGTCAGGTCGATCCCGTGCAGCACGTCGGGGCCGTCGGCGTAACCGAACCGCGCGCCCCGGACCTCGATCTCCTGCCCGGACGGGGTGGAGCCACGCCCACGCGGCTCCGGCGGCACCTGGCCGACGCCGAGCACCCGGGCGAACGAGGCGACGCCGCGCTGTGCCTGCTCCATCCATTGCAGGATCTGGTCCAGCGGGCCGATCGCCTGTTGCAGGTAGAGCGCGGCGGCGACCACCTCGCCGAGGCTGACCAGTCCGTTGTCGAGACAGAGGCCGCCGACGAGCAGCACCGCCGCGATCGGCAGCGGATAGCTCGACTCCACCACCGGATAGAAGACCGAGCGCAGCCTGAGGGTACGCCGACGGGTCGCCCAGACCTGCCCGATCCGCTCCCGGCCGTGCACCACCCGTTCGTCGGTGAGCCGGAGCGCCTCGACCGTCCGGGCGCCCTCGGCGGTGGTGGTCAGGGTCTCGGTCAGCTCCGCCGAGGCGGCGCCCTCGGCGAGGTACGCCGTGGAGGCCCGCCGCAGATACCAGCGGGTGACCGCGACGATCGACGGCAGCCCGGCGAGCGCGGCGACGCCAAGCACCGGATGCAGCAGGAATATCGCCCCGAAGAGCAGGGTCAGTTGTGCCACGGCGATCACCGCCACCGGCACCACCTGGCGGACCGTGACCCCGACCGTGGCGACGTCGACCGAGCTGCGGGTGGCGAGGTCTCCGGTGCCGGCCCGCTCGACGACCGAGACCGGCAGCGCGAGCGTCCGCCGGACGAACTCCTCGCGCAGCCGGGCCACCGCGCGCTCACCGAACCGGTGGCCGGCGTACTGGGCGTACCGGGAGAGCACGGTCTGCACCAGTACGCAGCCGACGATCGCCAGCGCCAGCCGGTCGATCGTGCCGGTGCCGGCGCCGGCCATCACCTTGTCGACGATGATCCCGAGCAGCCAGGGCGCGGCCAGCCCGGCGACGGTGGCCGCGACGTGCAACGCCAGGATGACGGCGACCGCCCGCCGCTCCCGGCCGACCAGGTCGCTCGCCGCCCGGCGTACGGTGGCCAGGTCCGCCACCGGCAGCCCGGTCACCGCCGCGCCCGCTCGCCGTCGGCGGACCCGCCGGCCGCGACCGGCTCGCCGTCCCGGGAGACCAGTGCCCGGTAACCCGGGTCGCGGTCGAGCAGCTCGGCATGGCTGCCGACGTCGACGATCCGCCCGTCGCGCAGGTGCGCCACCCGCTCGGCGTGTCCGAGCAGTAGCGGCGAGGTGGCGAGCAGGATCGTGGTGCGACCGGCCCGGGCCGCCCGGAGCCGCTGGGCGATCCGCGCCTCGGTGTGCGCGTCCACCGCCGAGGTCGGGTCGACCAGGATCAGCACCTCCGGCTCGACCAGCAGCGCCCGGGCCAGCCGTACCCGCTGGCGCTGGCCGCCGGAGAGCCGGCGGGCCCGGGCGTCGATCGGGGTGTCCAGCGCCTCGGGCAGGGCCTCCAGCACGTCCTCGGCCGAGGCGACCCGCAGACCGGCCCGCAGACCGGCGTCGGTGTGCCACCGTCCACTGTGCAGGATCTCCCGCAGGGTCCCGGCGAAGAGATAGGCATCGTGGTCGGCGACCAGGATCCGGGCCCGCACCTCGGGCAGCGCGATCGCGGTCAGCGGCACGCCGCCCCAGGTCACCCCGCTGGGGACGTACCGGCCGAGCCGGTCGGCCAGGGCGATCGCCTCGGCCGGGTCGGCGGCGGCGACCCCGATCAGCCGCCCGGCCGGCACGGTCAGCCCGGTGACCGGATCGTGCAGGTCGGCGGGGCCGGTCGGGGCGGCCCGCTCCGTCGCGGCACCGACGCCGTCCCGGGCCGCGCCACCGACACCGTCCGGGGTCGAGCCGGTGACGTCCTCCGGGGTCGAGCCGGTGACGTCGTCTGGGGTCAGCCGGAGCAGGGTGATGATCCGGCGGGCGGCCACCCGGCCCCGGATCATCATCCTGCTCCCCTCCATCAGGAACCACACCGGGACGACCAGCACCGCGACGTACCCGTAGACGGCGACGAGCTGCCCGACGGTGATGTCGCCGGCGACGGCCATCCTGGCGGCCAGCCAGACCACGGCGGCGAGGAAGCCGGCCGGGATCGCGGCGGTCAGCGCCTCGATCCAGCTTCCGACCGCACCGACCCGGTAGCCCTCGTCCCGCAGTTCCTGGGACCGGGCCGCATACCGGCGGGCGAACAGGTCCCGGCCGCCGACCCCGGCGAGCACGCGCAGCCCGGCGACGATGTCCCCGGCCCGGGTGGTCAGGGCGCCCTGCCGCTGCCGGTAACGGGACTCGGCCCGCTCCAACCGGCGCAGCAGCGGCCCGATCAGGATGGCGACCGCCGGCACGCCCAGCAGTACGCAGAGGGCGAGCAGCGGGGAGACCGACCAGAGGACGACCGCGATGACCGCGTACGCCACGATGGCGCCGACGCCCGGCCCGGTCAGTGTCAACACGTGCGAGGTGTTGGCGATGTCGGAACCGCCGACGGTGGCGACCTCACCGGCGGCGAGCTTGCGCGGCAGTACCGCACCGATCCGGGAGAGCTGCCGCAGCAGTACGGCGGCGGAGCGGGCGCTCGCGTCCTCCCGGATGAAGGTCATCGTCCGGTGCCGCTGGATCCCGAGCTGGGCCAGCCCGAACCCGGCGACGACGATCGCGCCGACCCAGAACAGCAGGGCGCGGGTGTCACCGGTGCGCAGCCCGTCGTCGATCGCCCGGGAGACGAGGTACGGCCGCAGCGACAGCCCGACCATCCAGGCCGTGCCGATCAGGCTGCCCCGCAGCACCCGGACGGGTTGGCTGCGCACCAGCCACCAGATGTACCGCAGTGGTCCCCGGGTGTCCGGCACCCCCGGATCGGGGTGCGGGAGCTGCGGCGGCACGCCCCCAGGCTACCGACGGGCCGCAGAGCTACCCACTCATTTCGGCGGCAGCGCCGAAGGACCGGGCGGCACCGACGGGTGGCGGGGCACCGGGAAGGGTCAGAACCGCAGGCCGAGGTCGGCGCCGGCACCCCGGCCACCGCCGCCCAGCCGACCGGCCGCACCGGTCCGGCCCCGGTCGTCACCCGGGCCGGTCTCGACCCCACGCTCGTCGCCGGCCGGGGCGCCAGCGTCGACTTCCTCGAACAGGAGGCGGAACACGCCCGGACCACCGGCACGGTGATCGGCCCGGACCGGACGGCGTACACGTTGCCGGCAGAGGCGTCCGGCCGATCAGCGGTGCGGCTGCGCCCGGGACAGTACGTCGAGTTCACCCTGCCGAAGGCCGCGAACGCGATCACCGTGCGCTACAGCATCCCGGACGCGCCGGGCGGCGGCGGGATCACCGCACCGCTGCACGTCACGGTGAACGGCAAGGCCCGGCAGACCATGACGCTGACCTCGGAGTACGCCTGGCTCTACAACCAGTACCCGTTCAGCAACGACCCGGACGCCGACCTGCTGCACCCGGACTGGTGGATCACCGAGTGCTCCTGCGTACCGGCGGCCACCACGCCGTTCCCGACGATCGGCAAGCCGTTCCGGCCGATGCACTTCTACGACGAGCAGCGGCTCCGGCTCGACCGGACCTACCGGGCCGGCGACACGGTACGCCTCACCGCGCCGGCCGGCAGCAACGCCGCCTGGACCGTGATCGACCTGCTCGACTCGGAACTCGTCGGCCCACCGAAGGTGCGGCTGCGCGCCGCGAACGTGCTCGCCTTCGGTGCCGACCCGACCGGCCGGCGGGACTCCGCCGACGCGATCGACCGGGCGATCGCCTTCGCGAAGCGGACCGGACTGACGGTCTATCTGCCACCGGGGACGTACCAGGTGAACCGGCACATCATCGTCGACGACGTGACGATCGAGGGCGCCGGCAACTGGTACACGGTCATCAAGGGCCGCCAGGTGGCGCTCGACGCGCCGGCGCCGGACGGCTCGGTGCACACCGGGGTCGGCTTCTACGGCAGGGACGCGGCCGACGGCGGCAGCCGCAATGTGCACCTCTCCGGCTTCGCGATCGAAGGTGACGTACGGGAGCGGATCGACACCGACCAGGTGAACGGCATCGGCGGCGCGATGAGCGACTCGACCGTCGACGGCCTGCACATCCGGCACACCAAGGTCGGCATCTGGTTCGACGGCCCGATGCGGAACGTCAGGGTCACCAACAACGTCATCGTGGACCAGATCGCCCACGCGCTGAACTTCCACACCGGGGTCACCGACTCGGTGGTCCGGAACAACTTCATCCGGAACACCGGCGACGACGCCCTGGCGATGTGGTCGGAGACGGTGCCGGACGCCCGCAACACCTTCGACCGGAACACCGTCCAGACCCCGACCCTGGCCAACGGAATCGCCCTCTACGGCGGTACCGACAACACGGTCTCGAACAACCTGATCGCGGACCCGATCCGGGAGGGCAGCGGCATCCAGCTCGGCTCCCGGTTCGGCGCGGAGCCGTTCGCCGGCACCACCCGGATCAGCAACAACACCGTGGTGCGGGCCGGCACGTACGAGCTGAACTGGAACATCGGGCTCGGCGCCATCTGGATCTACGCACTGGAGAAGGACATCGACGCGGACATCCAGGTGACCGGCGACCACTACCTGGACAGCACGTACAACGCGATCATGCTGGTCAGTGAGTTCTCGGTGAAGGACCTCTACTCGATCGACGGGGTGAGGTTCACCGACGTCCGGGTCGACGGCACCGGCACCTCGGTGGTCAGCGCCCGGGCCTCCGGCAGCGCCTCGTTCGCCAACGTCGACGCCCGCAACGTCGGCGCGGTCGGGGTGAACAACTGCGGCTCGTTCCACTTCCCGCCGACCGGCTCCGAGTTCCGGCTGACCGACCTCGGCGGCAACGACGGCGGCGGCGCGGCCGGCCCGTGGCTCGCGCCGTGGCTGCTGCCGAACACCATCACCTGCGACGACCGCCCGCCGGTCGTCCCGCCACCACCGCCGTCCCGCTGGTGAAACGCCGGGGTGGGCGTCCGGGCACCCCTGGGCGCCCGCCCCGGACCGGCGCTCCGCGTACCGTGGGGGTCGTTCCTGGCCGGCCCGTGACCTGGGCCCCGACGTCGCGGAAGGCGGACCGATGCACATTCCCGCCCGATTCAACGGGCCGCCCGGCTCCGGCAACGGCGGCTACTCCGCCGGCCTCTTCGCAGGCGGCGAGAGCGCCGAGGTCACGCTCCGGATGCCGCCGCCGCTGGACACCCCGCTGTCGCTGCTCGACTGCCAGGTCCGCACCGCCGACGGCACCGTCGTGGCCGAGGTCGCGCCAGAGCCCGAGGTCGACACCGCAGTCCCACCGATCGGGTACGCGGACGCGGTCGAGGCTGCCAAGGGGTACGCCGGGTTCGCCGACCATCCGTTCCCGACCTGCTACGTCTGCGGCCCGGAGCACACCGACGGGTTGGGGATCTTCCCCGGGCGGCTCGCCGACGGCAGCACCGCCGCCCCGTGGACCGTCCCGGACGATGTCTCGGCCCCGACCGTCTGGGCGGCGTTGGACTGCCCCGGCGGCTGGTCGGTGATCGGCGCCGGCCGCCCGTACGTGCTGGGCCGGATCGCCGTACGCCTGGACCGGCTGCCCGCCGCCGGTGAACAGTGCGTCGTACGCGGCGCCCTCGCCGCCGCCGAAGGCCGCAAGGCCCTGGTGCACACCACCCTGTACGCCCCGGACGGCACCGAGTTGGCCCGCGCCCGCGCCACCTGGATCGCCCTACCCGGCTGAAACGACCGGCATGCCCGCAGTCAGCCTCCGCACGACGCGGGCACCGCCGCGCTCATCTGGACATCAGCGGCGTCAACCACTGCCGTAACGCCGCTGATGTCCAGGTCGACGTGACCGGCTCCAGGCGCGGGCGGCACTCGTCGCGCGGTGCGTGACGTGATGTCGTGGGCTGGGACTGTCAGTAGGCGTGGAAGCTGCCGAAGCGTCCGGCTTCGTAGGTGCGGAGGGTTCCGGTGCTGGTCGCCTGGCCGGTGCAGTCGGCCGTCCGGTACAGCACAACGTTGGTGAAGCCGCTCCAGCCGACGTGGCCGCGCGCGGTCGCCGGCAGCGGCGCGCACTCACCGGTCGGGGCATCGACGTGCGCCACCTCGACGGTGAACGGCGTGCTGTAGAAGGTCAGGCCGCTGGGCTGCGCCGAGGCGGGCGACGCCGCGACGCCGAGTCCGGCGGCCATGCCGATCGCCGCAAAGAGACCAGCCCCGACCCTCGCGCGTGCTCGCCGCATCAGTGACCTCCAAGACATCGATGACGATGTCTTGATCATTGTCTACCTTTGTTGCGTGCGCAAGTATCTCTCGAAGCGATCGCGCCACGACCGGGACGGGCGCACCCGAAACCGCGTTTCCGGGCCGGGTGGCCGGGCCGTACGCTACGCCGGTGTCTGAGGTTTCGGGGGACTTCGAGATCCACATTACGGTCCATGCGCAGCAGGCCGAGAAGCTGGCGGCGTTCGCGGCGGATCACGGGGTGAAATTCCTGCACATCGTGCTCGACCGTGGTGCGTTCGCCTCCCAGCCGATGCTCACCCTGACCGGCCGGGGCACCCTGGACGAGCAGCGCGCAGCAGTGCAGCGCTGGCAACAGGAGCTGCGCGGGGCCGGCATGTACCCGTGCCGCTCCAAGATCGAGGCCGCGCCGTGGTGCACCGGCGTGCCGCAGTCGGACCAGGAGGCCGCGTCCGAGCCCGGGGGGCGGTACTTCGAGCACCACGTCAAACTGCTGCTGCCCGCCCCGACGGTGGCGGACCTGTTGACCCTCACCGGCCTGGTCACGCCGCACGACGCCCGGCTGTCCCGCAACGCCCGGCGGGAACGGGCCGACGGCGCGCAGGAGCGGTTCGTGACCCAGCGCTGTCACGGCGTCGGGCTGCGGACCGCCAAGCAGCGGCTCGACGCGCTCGTCGAGGCCATCCGGTCGGCCGGCCACGAGATCGTCTCGGTCGAGCAGGAGTACGTCGTCTTCGACGACCATCTGTCACACGACCAGGGCTGGCTGACCGAACCTCGCCGCCGGAGCCCCAGCGACTGGGCGACGAGACGCGAGGAGAAGATGAGAACCGCTCCGGCCGGCTCCCCGGACTACCCGCCGACCTACCGGCCGCTGCCCGCGGACCCGACCGTGCGGCAGCGGGCGGCGTTCGACCCGGCGCTGAAGCAGTACCCGAACGCCTACCGCGCCGGGGAGCCCGCCTTCCTGGTGACAGCCACCGGCCAGCGGTGGATCGGCGCCCGGCACACCGCGATGAACCGCATCCTGTCGGCGGTCGCCGCGACGCGCTGGGGAGCCGAGCACCTGGTGCTGCGCGGCAGTGTCACGATGGCTGCCTGGGTCGGCAGCGCGGCGCGGGAGCCGGGGGACCTCGACTTCGTCGTCACCCCGCACACCGTCCGGAGCGACAGCCCCGACGCCCGCGCGCTGCTCGACGACCTCAAGGCCGCCGTCCGGAGCATCCCGGACGACGCCGGCCTGCGCGCGGACCAGATCACCGAGTCGGCCATCTGGACGTACGAACGTGCCGACGGGCGGCGGCTGGTCGTCCCGTTCAGCACGCCGGAGGCGCCGGACGGTCACGTGCAGCTCGACATCGTCTTCGGCGAGCGGCTACCCATCGCACCGGAGGTGCTGGTGCTGCCTGGCGTCGACGAGCCGCTGCTGGCCGCGCCCGCCGCGCTGTCCCTGGCGTGGAAGCTGCTGTGGCTGGCCACCGACATGTACCCGCAGGGCAAGGACCTGTACGACGCCGTGCTCCTCGCCGAACACACCACCGTCGACCGGGACCTCGTCCGCGCGCTCATGCGAGACGAACTCGGTGCCGAAGCCGACGCCTTCACCGCCGAAACAGTGCTCGGCTGGGACGTCGACTGGGCGAACTTCGTCGACGAGTACCCCGGCGTCGCCGGCAGCGCACCACAGTGGACCAACCGGCTGGCGCTGGCACTCGACCGGGCCTGGGCCTGACCCCACACACGCCGCGGTCACTGCGCACCGCGGGTGCGGTGCCGAGCATCGACCAGACCCTCGGCTCCCGTCGGGTGCGGACGCGGAGGTGGGGGCGACCGTCCGCACTCCACCCCCGCCGGCCCGGTCCCGGGCAACGACGGGCTACCGAACCTGGTCCGACGGCTCGGTCCGACACGTCAAGGGCTGACCTGCCCGTCGCCGCTGTCTCCCCACACCGGCGACGTACGGCAGGCTGCCGACTGTTACTCCCCTCCCCCGTACGGCCGACCCGCTGTCACGGCCAGGCCGTGCTCCAGGGTCACCCGCCGTATTCCTCCGCGACCGTCGTGATCAGCTTCCGGGACAGTTCCTCGGTGAGGCTGATCTCCTCGAAGTCGCGCCAGACGGCGGCGTGGCTGTCCACCTCGTGCGGCTTCTCCAGATAGAGCGCGCCGGTCAGACCGCCGCTGTAGACGATCGGCGGCTCGGTGCGCCGCCCGAGTCCGTCCTTCGGAAACTCCAGAATGGCGAAGCCGCCGTTGGCGCGCTCGGCCCGGTAGAGCCCGGCCGAGAACGGCAGCACCCGGACCGAGATGTTCGGCTGCTGGCTGACGGCCACCAGGTGTCGTAGCTGCTCGCCCATCATCTGCCCGCTGCCGGCCGCCCGGCGCAACACCGCCTCGTCGAGGACGACGTCGAGCTGCGGAGCCGGTCCGCGCCGTCCGTTGAGGATCTCCTGCCGGGCCAGCTCGACCTCGACCGCCCGCTCGCGTTCGGCCGGCCCGAGTTCCGGGCTGGCGATCCGGAACACTTCCGTGGCATACGCCGGGGTCTGCAACAGGCCCGGGACGAACTGCGGCTCGTACATCCGGAGATGGCTGGCCGCCGCCTCCAGCCCGGCGTACGGCTCGAACCATCCGGGGATGGCGTCGCCGTAGCAGTGCCACCAGCCACGTGCCCTGGTTTCCTTCGCCAGCCCGGTCAGGGCCTCGGTCATTTGCGGTGACGCACCGTATATCCGGCACATCGCCTCGACGTCCAGCGAACGCATGCTGGTCGCCCCACTCTCGATCCGCCAGATTTTCGGCATCGACCACTCCAACGCCTCGGACACCACCTTGATGGTGAGCCGGGCCTCCTCGCGGAGCTGGCGTAGGTGCCGCCCCAGCTCTCTGCGAGGAACGGTGGAGTCCACCCCTGCCTGCACTACACTCCCCCTTCCGGTATTACCTTTCGAGTGAACCTTTCATTCGATATGTAATGTCCACTGAGTACTCTCTGTGATTCAGGTAATTACAGATCGTTAGAGGGAAATCGTTCAGCCAAGACGTAATATTGCATTGTTTCGCGCTCTAGTAAAGCATCGATTGCATGGCAGCCGAACCTCTGACGACCCAGGCGTGGGGAACGGAAATGTGGGACCACGATCCGGCCGCTCCGCTGTGGACCTGCACCGGATGCGGCGACGACTGGCCCTGTGCGGTCCGAAGACGACAGCTACGGGCGGAGTTCGCCGGCAGCATCGTCTCACTCAGGTACTACCTGGCCCATCATCTCGTCAACGCCGCCGAGGATCTGCGGCATGTTCCGGCCGGTTGGTTACACAATCGTTTCATCGCCTGGACCGACCGGGCTGCGGATCCACCGCCGTACACGTCGGCGGACATCCTCGTCAACAGCTATCTGCTGGCCGACTCGCACAGCCCCGATCGGTTCGGGAGATGCCCCGTGTGCGGCGATGCCACCAACTGCTGGGTGCGACTCGACCCGAACGGGCCCGGCTTTCTCATCCCGGTGCCCTGATGCACGAGCCACCTCGCCCCGGAATGGTGGTGCAGGTCGGGGCGGCTGCGAGCGTACAGTTCGGCGGTCGGCGGGCACTGCTGTTCCGGGTGACCAGGGTGGATGAAAGGCCCACCTATCCCGGCTGGTGCTGGCTCACCGGCTACACGCTCGACGAATACGGCGAGGCCGTCCAGCGACGCGTGATCTACGTCCAGTTCGCCGGTCTACGCCCGGTCCGTCGTCATCCGCAGAAGCCGAAAGTGCCGCTCGCCCCGCGGCACCATAGGCCAGAAACCGGCCGGCGCCCCGGCAGAGTGCCGACGGGTTCGCCGATGGGCGCACGATGAAGTCGCATTGAGTAGTTCGCCAGGGCTGGTCCTCTACCGGCATGGGATGCGGAAATGTCAGCGGCGGAGCGGTTCCTACTCGCCTTCCACGCATCCTCTACTCGTCTTCGACCCACCTACTACGCATCTCTACGCCGTTTTCTGGTGATCGGTCTGTCGGCAATCGCCGCTTCCGTATCACGACGGCGGCCGGTTCCGCCCGAGTGGCACCGGCGGCCGAGGCGGTGGCGCCCGCGCGGGATCCCGGTCGGCAAACTATGGGAGGGGGCGACCGGGCTCA
>NZ_JBDJAV010000220.1:0-282 GCF_039649625.1 Plantactinospora sp. ZYX-F-223
CCGGTCACGGTGAACGCCCCCGGACAGCACACCATCACCTACCGGGCCACCGACGTCGCCGGCAACACCTCCCCGGTACAGTCCACCGCCTTCCAGGTCGCCCCACCAACCGACCCCGACACCACCGCACCCACCGTCACCGCCGCCGTCACCGGCGAACAGAACGACGACGGCGCCTACATCGGCATGGCCACCGTCACCCTCACCGCCACCGACACCGAATCCGGCGTCGAACGCACCGAGTACTCCCTCGACGGCGCCGCCTACGCCACCTACACCGCG
>NZ_JBDJAV010000221.1:0-256 GCF_039649625.1 Plantactinospora sp. ZYX-F-223
CTAGCTACCCCGGCAGCGCCACGCCGGAGACCAGGTGGAGGCTGACCGCGCCCCCGACTGTCACGCTCGTGAGCTCCGCCAGCGCCGACCCGGTGTTCGCAGCCCGATCCACGATCGAGGGTCGAGGCCCGGGAGCGTCTGGTGGCATACCTGGTTGAGAAGGACCCTCTTAACCTGCTGGCCTCGGCCGTGTTGCGTGGCTGACAGCACTTCAATGAGTTGGCCACGACTGACCCGGCAGAGGCTCCGTTGAGAC
>NZ_JBDJAV010000222.1:0-255 GCF_039649625.1 Plantactinospora sp. ZYX-F-223
GTGCGTAAGCCGGCTGACCAGCGAGGTTTCGCCGTGCATCCGCGTAGGTGGGTGGTGGAGAGGACCCTGGGCTGGTTGATGTTGCACCGCCGCCTGGCCCGCGACTACGAGACCGATCCCGCCACCGCTGAACACATGATCCGCTGGGCCGCGATCACCGGCATGCTCAACCGCCTCACCCGCGGCGGACCCGCCACCCGCCAACCCCGCCGTACCTTCAACACACCCGAGTAACCCACATCTAAAACGCTCACT
>NZ_JBDJAV010000223.1:0-244 GCF_039649625.1 Plantactinospora sp. ZYX-F-223
CGTGCGGGCGGCGGCGCGGGTGGGCCAGGCCCGCCGGTCGAGTAGCTCGGTCTTGATGGTGGCGAAGAACGATTCGGCGACGGCGTTGTCCCAGGTCTTAGTGAGCGTTTTAGATGTGGGTTACTCGGGTGTGTTGAAGGTACGGCGGGGTTGGCGGGTGACGGGTCCGCTGCGGGTGAGGCGGTTGAGCATGCCGGTGATCGCGGCCCAGCGGATCATGTGTTCAGCGGTGGCGGGATCGGTT
>NZ_JBDJAV010000224.1:0-231 GCF_039649625.1 Plantactinospora sp. ZYX-F-223
CTGACGGTCAACTACATCGACCGGACGGAGCTCAGCGACGTCTTCGAGCAATACCTGGTCGAGCGCTACCGGCGGGACGCCGCCACCGCCCGGACCATCGCGCTGGCGATGATCGAACAGTTCCGGGAGCGGAACTTCATCCTCAGCCGGTACGGTCCGCAGGTCTACGGCTTCGTGCACCGCACCTTCCTGGAGTTCTTCTGCGCCGACGCCATCCTGGCCAAGTTCCAG
>NZ_JBDJAV010000225.1:0-231 GCF_039649625.1 Plantactinospora sp. ZYX-F-223
AGCGCCGTGAACCATATCAGTGGCGCGGAGCTATCCGAGGTCTTCGAGCAGTACCTGGTCGAGCGCTACCAGCGGGACCGCGTGACTGCAGGGGTGATCGCCGGGGAGATGGTCAATGAGTTTCGGGATCGGAACTTCATCCTCAGCCGGTACGGTCCGCAGGTCTACGGCTTCGTGCACCGCACCTTCCTGGAGTTCTTCTGCGCCGACGCCATCCTGGCCAAGTTCCAA
>NZ_JBDJAV010000226.1:0-219 GCF_039649625.1 Plantactinospora sp. ZYX-F-223
ACCGTACGACCGCACCATGACCGCACGGCGAGCCTACCCATCCGACCTGTCCGACGCCCGCTGGGCCCTGATCGCGCCCCGCCTGACCGCCTGGCGACAGGCCCGCACCGACGCCGGCGTCAGCGGCCGCACCCCCACCCACGACCTACGCGAAATCTTCAACGCCATCCTGTACGTCAACCGCACCGGCATCGCCTGGCGCTACCTACCCCACGACTT
>NZ_JBDJAV010000227.1:0-219 GCF_039649625.1 Plantactinospora sp. ZYX-F-223
GGATGGGGATCTGGCACTCGGCGGTTGCCTTCTTCCGGATCAGACACCGAACGGGCAATGTCCCCGGCAGCATCGATGGCGTGACGCCGACGAGAGTGCGTGGGACGAGCAGTTCCTGGCCGCGCTGTCAGCCCATGGTTCAACGAGTCGGAGGGCCAGCTCAACTGATCGGGCTGCTGGATAGCGCGACATCTCGGCGAGGAACCAGCAGCGAACATC
>NZ_JBDJAV010000228.1:0-215 GCF_039649625.1 Plantactinospora sp. ZYX-F-223
TCCAATGCCGCCGGTGTGGCGGGCGTGGGCGACGCCACCGGCGGGCCGACCGGGGGAACGGGCAGGCCCGCCAGCGGTGCCCCGGCGGCGCCATTCGCCGTCTGGGTCGGGACGGCGGAGGTGGCATCGGCGACCGAAGGGACGGCGAGGGCGCCGTTCGCCACCGTCGAGCTCACCGCGTCGTTCACCCGGGTGGTCAGCCAATCGACCATCGC
>NZ_JBDJAV010000229.1:0-214 GCF_039649625.1 Plantactinospora sp. ZYX-F-223
AGACATCCCAGGAGCTTGAATGTCAAGCAACGGCCTCGTTGAGGTGGTGAGACCAGGCGGTCGTCTCGTCGTACGGCGTGCCGGTTTTGAGGCATCCGTGCAGGATGCCGACGAGCCGGTTGGCGAGTTGGCGCAGCGCGGCGTTGTAGGTGGCGCCGCGGGCGCGTTGCCGGTCGTAGTAGGCGCGAGCGCCGGCCGAGACCCGCAGCGACGC